>JAZUGM010000445.1:0-19087 GCA_045641205.1 Thermoguttaceae bacterium | reverse complement strand
TCCCAAATTGTTCTCAAAATAACACCGAACGTTATAAAAAGGTATGATTTAACGAGCGCGATTCGCAAAAAACGACGGATCCGCTCCGTAATGAAACGACGAAATTGTTCGTCAAAATTTTTTGTTCGCCAAGTTTTTAGTTTTCGTCTTCGTCGAGATAATACGAGTCGTCTTCGTTTTCGAGTTCCGACTCCGTTTTCGCTTCGCGTTCTTCGCGCGCCGTCGCCGCGCCGGGCGTCGCCGTCGCTTTATTGGCGACGAAACGTTCAAAAGCGTCGTCAAGCGCCGCGTCGAACGCGTCGAGGGGCACGTCGTCTTGTTCTTCTTCGTCCTGTTTTTTGTCGACTTGTTTGGGATCGACGTTGGACGCGTCTTGTCGTTTTGGCGCTTCAACTTCCGTAGGCTTCGAGCTAGTCGAAGGCGCCTCGACGACCGCCTCTTCCGTCGGAGTCGTTTTTTCTTTCTTTTCCGGCTCCGGCGTCGTCAATTTGTCGACGACCATCAGAAGACGCTTCATCGTGATCGGCATGCCGACGGCGACGCGTCGCTTGCTCCTTTTGGCGATCGCGCCCCATTTGACTTGATTTTCGTCTAAAAGCAAAACGGCGGGCAAATCGCGCGTGACGGCGGCGTCAAGCAACGCGTTGAACGCTTCGACCGCTTCTTTGCCAAGGGACTGCGCGTTAAAGAGAACTAGGTCGACCGTGAAATCTTCCAGACGCGTCAACGCCAATTTTGCGTTGGAAACGACAAGCGCGCGGAAGCCCGCGTTTTTAAAGGATTGACGAAACGCGTCTTGAAGGTCGCCGTTCGCTTCGACGATCATAATCGTCTTCGTCGCCTTAGGCGCCGACGCGTTCGAACCTGCGGCGGGTTTGATCGCGACTTGCGTTTCTTCCTCTTCTTCGCCTTTTTCGAGCGTCTTGATCACGCGATCCAAATCGCGCAAAAAGTCCTCGGGCGACTGATAGCGTTCTTCCGGTCTAAAATTCAACGCTTTGTCGACGACGGTCGCGACGCAACGCGGCACGTAAGGCGCGACTTCGCGAATTCGCTTGATATTCTTGAATCGCGAGGCGTCAAGACGTTTGGCGCGTTCTTTGATTTCGCCAAGGGGCGCGATTCCCGTCAAGATTTGATAATAGACGGAAGCGAGAAAATAAACGTCGCTACGTTTGTCGTCGCGTCGAACGTGCGTCGAACGTTCGAGCGCCGCGTATTCGATCGCGCGTTGCGTCTTGAAGCCGGACGCCTCGTCGGTGAGAAGCCCGAAATCTAAAAGAACCGCCTTGCCGGAACTTGCGAGCATAATGTTCGTCAACTTCATATCGCGATGCTGATACCCGCGTTTCAACGCGTAATCGAGCGCGCTTGCGACGTCGTAAACGATGCGCGTCGCGCGTTTCGGCTCGATACGACCGTTTTTTTGAACGCCGAGATCCTCGCGCAAAGTCCGCCCTTCGACGAATTCCATCACCATATAATGATCGTATTTCGTTTTTTTAGCTTCATAGACGGCGGCAATATTGGGATGGCGCAATTCCATTCCCATTTCGCCTTCGCGTTCAAATTCGTTGATCGCCGTCTGATCGTCCCGAAAACGCGCGCGGAGAACCTTGACCGCGACGACCTTGCCCGTGTCTTTATGGACGCAACGAAAGACTCGCGCGAAGGAACCGGCGCCGACGAGGTATTGAATCCGATAATCGCCGTAATAAAAGCCCGTCGTTTCGCCTGCGGCAAGACGTTCCACCTGATACTTCGTTAAATAACCGTAACGCTGAAGCGCCTGAAGAAACTGCTCGCTGGTAAAAAGCTGAGAACCAAACGAACGTTCGACGTCTCGTATCTGATCCAGACTCAGGAGGTCGAGCGAAAGAAGACGCTGGGTTAAATCGTCGATGGAAAGCGAAGGCATAGCGAACGTCCCTATAAACAAACTGGAAAACAAAACGCCAAGCGGAACAAAGCCGCGATTAACGCTTGAATTGCATAGTAAACCCGCAATTTGCGCTTTTTTTCTAGTTTAACCGATCTATTAAAAAAACGCGCTTGTCTTCATTATACCGTAAACTTCGCAAGAAGTCATCATAAAAATGAATCTTTCGGAATAAATTGGGTTTTTTATTAACGCTTTCGACGAATTGACAACTTTTATAGCGAGAAAGACGAAAAGTCGCGCTTTTAAGAAAAAACTGTCGTTGAAAGCGTCTTCATTTTTTGTTAGACTGTCTCGACTTTGTTTATCGACGTAAACGTAAGTACTTACGTTTCGTTAAACTAAATAAGCGAGCTAGACGCGGCAAGGAGCGGCGTCAAGTAAAAATAGAAAAACAAGGACGTTCAAATGACGTTGTCGAATCGCGATTCAGTTCGTTTTTTACGTTTGTCGATTCTGATTTGCGCGTGCGTCGGACTGGCGGCTTTAACGCCGGGTTGCACGACGCGTAAACAGTACGCGATCAACGAGGCGATATTAATCGGGGAGCGTCGTCAACTTGAAGACGAAATCTACCGAACTCAATTCGAATTGCGGGACGCGCTTGTCGAAAACGAGAAACTGCGCGCGGAACTCGAGGGCTCGGGCAAGGGCGCTAAGTCGAAGCAAAATACAAACGATTCTTCGGCGGCGCGGTATCCCGGCGGCGCGACTTTGCAAGTCGCTCCGAAGTCTTCTTCGAACGCGCTTGGTTCCTACGGCTCGATCGGCGGCGAGGAAGTCGAACGTTTGCCCGATTTTGTGCCCGTGCCGGTTTCGCGTTCTAAGCGGAACGGCTCGTCCGCGATTTCGACTCCCGGTCCGGCGGCTCGTCCCTTGACTACGCCGACTTCGGACGGTAGTTCGAATCAACGTTCGTCGGGTACTAAAGCGAATTCGCGCGCTTTCAATCCTGAAGCGAATCCTTATACGTTTGGACAAAACGACGCGAAGCGTTCGAATTATTCTTCGCGCGTCGTTTCGTCTTCCTATCTTGGCGGTTCGTCGGATTTCAACGGCGTCGAGCAAACGTCGTATCAAGAGAAGGCGCGGGATGAATCGGAGATTGAACCTTGGTCGCCGCTCGCTCCTTATTGACGAGCGCGCCGACAAAACAGACCCTTTGACGACGGTCGCGACGACTTGTCGTTTAACTTTATTGCTTGCTTTTCGAGATTCGCGTCTCGCGCGCGTTTGTCGTTAGGGATTATTTTGCATGAAAAAAGATTTCTTTAAGGAATACGGTTTTCGCATTGTTTTCGTCGTATTCTTCCTTCTCGCCTTCGTGTGGATGGGAACGAAGCAGACGATTCTAAGCAATTCCAATTCGGTCGAAGACTGGTTGCCCGCCCAATTCCAGCAAACGCGCGATTATCGTTGGTATCTGGAAAACTTCCCCTTTGAAAGTTACGTCGTCGTCAGTTGGGAAGGTTGCGAGATGGGCGACGACCGTATTGAATTGTTCGCGCAAAAACTTGTGCCCGAACAAACGATCGACAATTTTTCTTTGTCGGGCGTCGACGAAACTTTCAAAGCGGATTTGCAACTTGACCGCGCGCCGGAAGGAGTCCGCGACCTTCCCGACTCGTTCGTAGGAGACGCGAATCTTTCGACTCAAGCGCTTGTTGAAGCGGGCGCGGCGGAGAACCGTAAAGAAGAGACGCCCGAAGTCAAAGAGGAGCCTTCGTTTTTTAAGTCGGTGATGACCGGTCCGCGTCTTGCGCGTTTGCTTACCCAAACTTACGAGCGTATGCAACGCCGACGTTCCGACGAACTTTACGAAGTCGACGAGGAGGGCGTCACGGTTCTTGAACGTTCTATTCGCGAGCGTCTCAAGGGCACGTTGATCGGACCCGACGGAAAAAGCACGGCGATGATTGTCACGCTGAATCAGGGGAAGCGCGACGGCAAGAGTTTGCAGGCGGTTTTAAACAAGATTCGCGAACTTGCCGCAGAATCGGGACTGCCTAACACGCTGGAGATTCGCACGGGCTCATTCGCCGCGCAGATGGTGAAAAGTTTCGGCGACTTGGTCGACGAAATCGCGAATGGTCGCAAAATTCGTATGGACGGCGCTATCCTCGGCGGACCGCCCGTCGATAACGTGGCGCTGACGAAAGAGGGCGAACGAACGCTCTATCGTTTGGCGGGCATATGCGCGATCGTCGGCGTGACGATCGCCTTTATCTGCTTGCGTAGCGTTCGTTTGACGATGTTCGTTTTTTGGATCGCGGCTCTTTCGGCGGGCGTCGCTTTAGCGTTCGTATCGTTGACGGGCGGAACTTGCGACACGATTCTGTTAAGCATGCCCGCGCTTGTTTACGTTCTCGGTATGTCTGGCGCGGTGCATTTAATCAATTATTACCACGACGCAATTCGCGAAGGCGGGCTCGACGGCGCGACTGAACGCGCGGTTCGACACGGTTTTACGCCCTGCTTCTTCGCGCAGTTGACGACCGCGTTAGGACTTGGTTCTCTCTTTGCGGGGCGTCTGGTTCCGATCACGAAGTTCGGTTTTTATTCCGCGATCGGCGTTTTGGCGACGTTGCTGTTGCTTTTCCTGTATCTTCCGGCGTTGTTATATTTTTACCCGTCGAAAAAATTCGCGGCGAAATACGGCGGCAAAGGCGAGGCGACAAACAAGGGCAAATTGTATTCCTTCTGGAATTTTTTCGGCGGGCTTATTATCAAGCGGCATAACGTCGTCGTGGTTCTCTGTTTTGCTTTGATGGGGTTTTTCGGGTACTATTTGCCTCAAATTAAAACGTCCGTCAAGATGATGAGCTTTTTCGCGCCGGAAGCGGAAATTATCAAGAATTACGAGTGGTTGGAAGAGAAACTTGGACCTCTCGTGCCAATGGAACTAGTCGTTTGTTTCGACAATCAGAAACTCAACGGGTATTCTTTTCAGACGCCGGAACGTTTGGAACTGATTAATCAGATTAGCGACCAACTGAAAGCGGAATTATCCGAAGACGTGGGCGGAACGCTTTCCGTAGGTTTGTTTGCCCCGGACGCAAGCGAGACAGCGACGCCCGGAGGAACGCTTCATCGGACGCTTTCGACCGTCGTCGGCAAAACGATCGAAGACAATCGAACCGCGTTGCGCGATTATCTCACGATCGAAGGCAACCCGACGATCGACGAGCTGGCGGATTTCTTAACGGAGAACGCCGCGAAAAAACGCGAGGCGGCGGAGAAGCGGCGTCGCGAGTTTGACGAACGTTTGGCGGCGGAAAACGCTCAAGAAGACGCGCCTCGCACATACGACGATTTTATTGCGATGGAACAGGACGAACTTGACGAGTCGCTGGCGCCTCATTACGCGGATTTTACGTCGATTAAATCCGATTTTGACGAAGTTGAACGACTTGAACTCGAAGCGTCCGTCTTCTCCTTAAATAAAGACTATCTTGCCGAACAAAAGGTTTGCGATCTCCTTACGTTGCTGGAAACGGCAAATCAAGGACGTCCTTTCCGTAAACTTTCGCTCGAGGAGGTCGACGCTCTTAAACAAGGCGCGAATCGTTGGCAAAACGAGAGGGGAATCGAACTTTGGCGCGTCAGTATTCGCGTGTGGTCGCTGAAGAAAGACATTGACTATTCTGCGTTTATCGAAAACGTTAAGAACGTCGTAGAACCGATTCTTGCGGAGAAATCGTTGGAACTTGAGGCGCGACGACAAGGACTGGACGCCGACGCGACGGAAAAGAAGTTTGAATCGGCGCGCGCTTACGTTGAACAAAATTTGCCCGAAGAATCCAAGTCGTTCTTCAAATCGAAGAAGAACGTAAAAGACGTTAAGGCGTTGTCGTATGAATACGCGCTCAAAGACCTTTCGGAACAGGAACGTCAAGAGCTTTCAAATTCGATGGGCGAGGCGCATACGGACGACTGGATTTATCCCGTTGGATTAGCCGCGAAATACACGGGTATGGTTCCGCTGGTCTATAAGACGCAACACGAACTAATTAAAGGTCTTACGTCTAGTTTGGTTATGGCGTTCGTACTGATTATGTTCGTTTTTGTCTTCCTATTGCGCAGTATTCCGGCGGGTTTTATCGCGATGATTCCAAATATTTTTCCGGTAATCGTCGTCTTTGGATTTATGGCTTGGTCGGGCGTTCTGGTCGACGTTGGAACGATGATGACCGCTTCGGTGGCGTTAGGCGTGGCGGTCGACGACACGATGCACTATTTGACGTGGTTTAACGACGGCGTCGCGAAAGGACAAGAACCTAAAGTCGCCGCGCTCAACGCCTATCGACGTTGCGCGACGGCGATGACCCAATCGACGTTAATTGCCGGATTTGGACTCTTTTCCTTCTCCTTCAGTACGTTCGTTCCGACGCAACGTTTTGGCACGCTGATGCTTGCCATTTTGTTTGCCGCCGAATTTGGCGACTTGGTTTTCTTACCGGCGCTGTTGACTTGCAAGCCTTTTGGACGATTCTTCTTAAATCGTCGTCGTTCGATTAAAGCGACGGACGAAGAATTGAAAAAAGCCGAGGCAAGTCTAACGTAGTCGACGGCTCGAGAGACGCGTGATCGGGCGCGCTTTCCGAAAAGGAGAGCGCGTTTTTTTATCAATAAAAGGCATGCGTCTGCGGAAAGCCGCGTATCAACGATACGCGGACTGTTTCAGCTTGTGAAAGCGCAAAATTGAAGACGTCGGGGTAACTCTCTTGAATCAAAACGACGCTTACAACGACTTGCCGAACGTAAGAAATCTTTCAACGTATACTCCTTGTCCTTGAAATTTTCCAGACGCCGCCGCGAAATTGAGGGGGATTTTCCGTCTTTGGGATGGAAAAACTCAAAGGCGAGGAGTATATTAGCTTTTCACTGTTCGCGACGTATTTTGGGTAATTCTACGAACCCGCGTATCGTTGATACGCGCCTTTCTATGAACGATTACAGAATTCTAACGTCGAGACGCCAACGCCTCGGGAGAAGCGGTAAATTTAATCTTTGTCAAGCCGACGCGTCTTGCGGCGTCGTAAACGTCCAACACGCTTTCGATAGGGACGTTTCTTTCCGGATCGACCACGACCGGCGCGTTGGGTTCAATTTCTTGCAACGCCGTCAACGTCGCTTCTAGTTCGTTCAGAGAATCAAGGGGTTTGCCGTCGACCGCATAGACGACGCGTCCTACTTTGTCGACGCGTAAAGACGCGATAATTTTTCCTAGGTCGCGTTCTTCTTGCGTCGGCTTGGTCTCGCTAGTTATCGCGCCCGAGGTCGATAAATTCGTCGGCAAGAGCTTCTCCGGCTCCTTGAAGTCGACCGTAAAAACAAAGAAAACGAGCAAGAGGAAAATAACGTCGATCATCGACGTCAAATTCAACTCGAGTGAAGCGTCTTTTCGTGAATTTGTCGGCGCTTTCATTTTTATTTTCTCCGTTGTTTCATTTTGAACGTCTAGTTTATTCGCTTGTTAAGTTGATCGATCGCCATTTCCCATACAGAAAACGCGCAAACAGTATTAACGCGTTTGAATAAAGATAACAAGCAAGGCATCCCCAACACCAATAGACCCCTTTGTTCAGCCGTCCGACTCCGACGAATATAACGGTAAACGTTATTAACGCAAGAACGGGGGAGAGATATGCGATGATTTTAGCGTCTCCCGCTCCGCGCAACGCGCCCAAAAAAACGACGATTATCGTATCGGCAAAGAGATATGTTGCAATAAAGCGCAATAAATGAACGGTCAACTCGCGAATAGGCGCGAATTCCGCCGTAGCTTTGGCGTCGTATAGATCGAGAAGACGTTCGGGAACGCACAGAAACAGGGCGGAAAATATACACGAAACCACAAGACCTATCGCTAAGGACGTGTAAACGGAACGCTTGACTAAATCGAATCTTTGGGCTCCAATTTGATTGCCCGTCAACGTCTGCGTTGCGATTCCTAAACCGACGCGAGGCATTAGCACAAGATAATCGAGGCAGAACGCGATAGAGGTCGCTTCGCTCGCATTGTCGCCCAACCAACCCATCAACAAGACGAAGACGGCGAAGAAAATATTTTCCATCGTCTCTTGAACGGCGCTTTCCGAACCTAATACGAGTAGTTTTTTCATTTCGGAAAGATTGAAACGGAATCCTTTCAAGACGCCTCGCTTACCAGACCTGTCGTGATGCAACACAAGGACAAGCAAGAGGATAAATTTGAATTGCATAGCAACCGCCGAGGCAATTCCGGCTCCGGCGACGCCGAGACGAAATTTTCCGTTGATTCCGAAAATTAAAATAGGGTCTAAACATAAATTGAGCAAAACGGCGGAAAGACCGACGTACATTACGGTTCTGGATTTGCCCATTCCGTAGAAATAGGCGCCCAACGGTTCGACTCCAACGGTCGCGCACGCGCCTAACGAGAAGTAAAACCAGTACGTTTTCGAGTAGTTTGCGATTTCAGACGATTGCGTAAGAGCGTGGAAAAGCCGTCCGATTAGCGGAGTCGCCGACACGAAAAGGACGCCGCAAAACAGCCCAAAAAAAACGCCTTGCCAGACAAGCCGACCTATATGACTAAAACTTTTAGAACCTTCGTATTGAGAAACGAACGTATTGGAAAAAGCAGCGACGCAGGTTGGAAAAGTAATCAACGCCCAAAGAAGATTGCCCGACTGAAACGCCGCGCTCATCTGTTGAGGATCGAGCCACGCCAAGAACATATTGTCGATAAGTTCCATTGCGGCGACCGAGCCGGAAGAGACGACGATCGGAAGAGCTAACTTGAGGACGTCGTAACCTCCGCAAGGTCGGAAAAACCAGTTTTTCCAGAAAGCGAAGGTTAGGAACGCAAAAAACGCGCGCTTTGTCGCGGACGAATCCGACGGCGAATAAGTCGACGATCGCATAAAAACCCTGTTCGTTAAAGGGAGGACGGCGGAACGATCCTTTGAAGCGAGGATTGTTTTTCCGCCGCCAATTCGCACGTCATTATACTCCTTTTTACGCGTTTTTTAATGCCCCCGACATTTTGGGCGAATCGTCGACGAATCCTTTGGTTTGCCAGCGTCCGCGTTTAAAACGAACGCCGAATATGATAGCGTTGGCAAACAAATAGGAGGTGATCCAAGTCCAGCACCAATAGACGCTTTGGTTCCAAACAAGCGCGCCGACAAAAACGAGCGTCAGACAAGGAACGACGGCGCAAATCGTTCCAAACATAATAAATCGCGCGTCGCCCGCGCCGCGTAACGACGCCGAAAAGACGACGTTCATTGTGTCGGCAAAAAGATAAAGAGCGACGAATCGCAATAGGTTGACGCTTAATTCTCGTATCGGTTCGAACGCTTCCGGGTTTTTCATCGAGTAGAAATTCAGAAAGAAATTCGGAAACAACATAAACATTAATGCAAAAAAGCCGGAGAAAGCGAGAGACATAACGACGACCGTTCGCACGGCTCGAGACGCCAGATCGAAACGTCGTTCTCCAACCATATTTCCGACAAGCGTTTGCGTCGTAATCCCAAGTCCGAGCATCGGCATAAAGACCAATATGTTCATATTGAAGGCGATCGCCGAAGCGGAACTTGCGTCTTCGCCGTACCAGCCCATCAACAAAATAAAAAGGGTGAAAAGCGAATTTTCAATCGTAACTTGAATCGCGCTCATCGACCCAAATTTCAAGAGGCGCCCCGTTTCGGAAAGACTTAGCTTGAAGCCTTCGAAAACGCCGCATTCGCGCGCGTCGACGTCGCGAATCGTCAAAACAAGATAAATCAGAAATTTGACCCAAATTGAAATAGCGGAAGCGAGCGCCGCCCCGGAAACGCCCATACGCGGACAACCCAACAAACCGAAGATCATAATGGGATCGAGGACGACGTTCAGCGCGACGGCGATCAATCCGACCGTCATTACCGTTTTCATTTTTCGACGTCCGCAGAAGAACCCGACGAACGCTTCGTGACTGATCGCCGCGCAGGCGCCTAGCGAGAAAAAGAACCAGTAGTCTTTCTCAAGCGCGGCTAATTCCGGGGAGGCGCCAAGACGAGAGAAAAAGGATTCGACGAAAGGCGTCGCCGCTATGAAAAATAAGCCGAATAAAACGCCAAAAAACGTTCCCTGCCATACGACGGAACCGATGCGTCTGTATTGACGCGCGCCGTAATACTGCGACACAAAAGTCGTTACAAACGCGGCGATCGCGGCTGGAAACGTAATAAACGCCCAGAACAAACTGCCCGCTTGGAACGCGGCGTTCATACTACGCGGATCAAACCAAGCAAGAAAAATTCGATCCGCAAAATTCATCAGCGCGATCGAACCGGACGAAATAATCACGGGCGCCGCTAGGCGCAAGACTTCTGACGCCCCGCAAGGACGCGAATACCAATCGCGCCAAAAAGCCGACGTAAAAAGAGCAAACAAACGTTGAGACCAATTTAATCGGGGCGAGTTCGTTCCTTGTGTCGTCATAAAACGCCTTAAAAAGCCGCTCTTTGGCTGGCTGGTGACGCAAATTCTTTCGTCAAGCGGCTGAAATTATTCTAAATGCAAAAACAACGCTGCTACGACGATCGCCGCCGTTTCGACGCGATAAACCTGCTTGCCCAAATCAAGCGGACGCCAGCCTTGCTCGACCGCGTTTTGAACTTCCGCGTCGGCAAAACCTCCGACCGGACCGATCAATACGTAGACGCTTTTCGGGACGCGTTCCAAAGAGCGCGTTAATTCCGCAAAACTTTGCTGACCGAAAAAGCCGTCGGAAATAGGATGCGCGACGACGCGCAAAACGTCCGTTTGAGGCGTAATTTCGTCAAATAACTCGTATTTTTCGTAACGAGACGCCAACTTTTTCGCCTTTTCCGACGTTGCGACGCAAGACTTGCCCGCGCGTTTCGCTTCCAGTAATTCGACAAACTCGGGCAACTCGCTTGGGGCGATCGCGGGCAAAATTTGCATCAAACGCAACCGCCCGGATTGTTTCGACGCTTCCAACGTCTGTCGTTCTAGCCTTTCGCGCACGCCCTCGTCAAATTTTACGTCGGCTCGTTCGGCGTCAAGGGGAATAAATCGACGAACGCCTAATTCCGTCAGTTTCTCGATCGCCCACTTCTGACGATCGCCCTTGGGCAACGCCATAATCGCCGTCAACGCAAGTTCCGGCTCGCGATCGTCTTCTCTAGTCTCCAAGACGCGTAATTCGACCCTGTTGCGCGAAATCGTTTCGATACGACCGAGATATTCTCGACCCACGCCGTCAAACAACGAAACTTCGTCTCCAATTTTTTTGCGCATAACGCGCGTGAGATGACGCGCCTCCGCGTCGGTAAGGATCGCGACGCCTTCGCGTAAAGACACGCGTTCTTCCGGCGCGACGTAATAGAGATCGCTCATTATAACGTCCTAAAAAACAACAAAGCGACAAGTGAAAATTCGCGCGTTAAACGCGACGCGCGAGTTTAGAAAAGAACGCCGAATTTGAAATAGAACGCGTCCTTCAAAGGAAGCGGTTCCTTTTGTCCGTTGACTTTGGCGCGTAATTCTCGACCGAATGCGCCGCCAATTTCCGCCGACCCCATAAGATTACTACTGCAGTCGAAGGAGACGCCTAAGCCGACGCGGTAATCGTTGGCGTCAAAACTGACTTTGCCAAATTTGTCGGTCTTATAGGTCCAATTTCCCCCGCCAAGTTCGCCGTGAACGTAAAACCACCAATCGGTTCCGTTGACTTTGGTTAAAAAATGCGACCAACGCGGGTTAGGATAGACGACGCGGAGTTCGTTTTGTAGATTCGGCTTCCAAATAAAACCTAAGACGGGCAACACTTTATAACGAACGCGACCGTAATAAGTCGCGCCGCCGACGACTTTCACTTCTTTGGTTGAATCTACCGGCAATTCGCCGACTAAGCGTCCGCGAATATAAAACGAATCGCAAGTCAGTTTGTCTTTAAAGCTAGAAGCCATGCCAAGCGTAAGATCGCCGTGAACGTCAAGATCGCGCAACGTCGTTTCCAAGGTTCCCGTCAAACCAAAATCGTACAACGAACAGGAGGCTTCGTAAACGCGACGGGACTCTTCGTCCGTAAGATCATAATTAAACAAATACGAGTAGAATTCGCTTAAGGCGCCCGAGGCGGACTTGTACGTTTGCATACGCGTATATTTGAAACTTGGCGTAACCAAAAAATAACCGTTGTTAATCGAGGAGTTGGCGTACGGACACGCAAACAAAATTCGCGCGTCGATTTCCATATTGCGCATCGTCGGCTTCCCGTTGACGTCCGGCGCTTTGGACGCCGTCATATACAAAACGGACGCCGAGAAGTCTTGGCTATTTTTGAAAACTCGTTGAAAAGTCGTTTCTTCGTTCGTTGTATTCGACGTCTGCGGCGTAAACGGACGATCGTCGAGCGACGCGGGCGGAACGGTCGCGGAGGAAGACGACGCCGACGAGCCGGACGACGAAATCGTCGTCGACGACGTAGGAGACTCCGTCGGGGGCGCGACTTGTCCTCGAAACAACGTTTGCGACGAAATTTCCTCGCGTACTTCGCCGAAAGCGCGCAGAGAACGAAAAACGCCAAAATCGTGTTCGGACGTCGGTTCAGCGCTTTCCTTGTATTCGACGATCTCGCCTTGCTCGTCGATTTCAAAGGAACGCGAGCCGAGCGCCGAGACTTCCGACCATATTCCCAAAGCGCCGGAACGAGGATACGCGAGGGACTCGACGTCGCGTCCAAAGACTGTTCCGAACGACCAAACGCATAGTACGAGCGTCGCGCAAGTAAAACGGAATAGAGTTGAGACGCCTTGCATAGTCGTTGCCGTCGCGCGGAATCCTTCGCGTTAAAAGTTAATTTAGGAGGGCGTCGCGTCGTCGTTGACGCCAGCGCGTTCCCTTGTATCATTAATGACGTCGCGCGGCGTCTAGGCGACGCTTGCGCGCTTGCCTAGGTATAACAAAACCGCTTTTGCGCGTCAAGAGCGATACGGAGCGATTCAAATGGACGACGATAAAACCGAACGATACGTAAACTCGTTGAAAATTTGGCGTTTCGACGAGTTGACGTCGACGAACGAAGCGGCAAAATCCGCCTTGAAAGGCGAAGGATTTCAGAGTTGCGCGACGTCCTTTCCCTGCGTTTTTCTCGCGGAACGTCAAGTAGCGGGACGCGGAACAAACGGGCGAGTCTGGGCTTCGTGGCGAGGCGCGCTCACTTTTTCGATCGCCGCGCGCTGGAGCGATTTTAACTTGACGCGTCGCGAATGCGCGGTTTTGTCGATTCGAGTCGCCGACGCCGTCGCGGAGACTACGCGCGAGATTATGAGACGCGCGAACGTCGACGTCGGGGCGAGAGTCGCCATAAAGGAACCGAACGACGTCTATTGCGACGGACGAAAAATGTCGGGCGTACTGATCGAATCGCCCAATCCGCGCGACGTCGTAATTGGCGTCGGCGTCAATATTTTCAATCGTTCGTCGGACGCGCCCGACGAGTTGCGTTCGTCGGTCGTTTCGCTCGTCGAAATTCTGCGTGAAGAACGCGTGGAAAAATATGAAGAATTGCGCCGGTTTTTTTTGAATCTTTGTCTTGTAAAAATATTCAAACGTCCCTGATTTTACCCTCTCTTGCCTTTTTTCGTCATTTTACGGCGTCTCTTGTTAAAAACAATAAAAACGATATACTTAACGGAACGGGGATTCGTCCTTTTTCGAAGGCGTCGCGCCAAGTCGGCGAGACGCGCGTTTGTCGATACGATTCCTCGCGAGGACTTGCGCGAAGCGCGTCCTATCCGCGTCTTAATTAATGGAGACGCTCGACCGTACAAAATAGAAACAACTCCTCGAGGCTTGTTCTAATGAATAATCGTTTCCGTTTGGATCGTTTTTTTGGCGATATTCGTCCGACTGCGCTGTTAGCGGAGCGTCGAGGAGATTCCAAGAATCGATCGCCTATTAGCAAAGAGACGTTTGATCGCATACCCGACCAGTTCAAAACGGAACGGAACGAGCGCGACCCGTTGCGAGAACGTTTGGGGCGTCGTCGACCCGGCAACAACAATAACAACAATAATAATAACGACAAAACGCCAAAATCCACGACTTCGAGTTTGATCTTTGCGTTTGCCGTCGTCGCCGCCGCGATGTTCGGCTATCAAGCGTTTTTTGCGCCTAAGTCGACTGAAATCACATGGACGGCTTTTAACAAGTTGCTCGACGGCAATCAGATAGAATCGGGACGCCTCAAAGGCGACCGTATTGTCGGCGAGTTGCGCGGAATCCCGAAGTTGGAATATTGGCCCGAAATTCTCCCGGACGGCAAAGAGTGGTTTACGGCGGCGATCGCACAGTTTGATAGGACGCACCCTCAACGCGCCGAAGAATTGGCGAAAGAATTGGAAGCGCAACTCAATTCCGACGACATAACCGTCGTGCAAAGCGGATCGAATTTTGTCCTAAAATTAAAGGACGGCTCCGTCTTTAAAACGATAGAAACGCCGCCGAATCCGACGGAAAAACAATGCGACGACGCGCGTCTTTCCTTGGTCGAAAGTTACAAATTGAGTCGTCAAATTCTCCAGCGTTGGCGACTTTCCGCAATGCCGACGGGCAAGTACGGCGTCAAGAATCCCGCCTTGCAGATGACGGAAATCGAGTCGGGCAAGCAGACGGGAAGATTCTTCTTTAAGAAATACTCCTGCGAAGCGCCTTCGTTTGCTTACGCCGATCAGACGCTTGACGCGCGTTTGCGCGCACGTCTGGATTCTTATTCTTCCGAGACGCCCTCGGACGGTTCCTCGTGGGTGATGTTGCTTTCCGTCGCCGTTTCCGTGTTGTTCCTAGTCTTTTTGTTCCGTATGATGCGCAACGCGAACGAACAGTTTATGAGCGGAGGGTTCGGGTTCGGCGGAATGATGCGCAGTTTGGCGAAACGATACGAGCCGACGCAAAACGCGCGAGTCACCTTTGCCGACGTCGCGGGTATGGACGTCGTGAAAGCGGAACTGGTCGAAATCGTCGACTACCTCAAGAATCCTGCGAAGTACGAACGTATGGGCGCGCGCGTGCCTAAGGGCACCTTGCTTTTCGGACCTCCGGGAACGGGCAAAACGCTCTTGGCGCGAGCCGTCGCAGGAGAGGCGGGCGTGCCGTTCTTCTCGATCAACGGTTCCGAATTTATTCAGATGTTCGTCGGGGTCGGCGCAAGTCGCGTGCGCGAAATTTTCGCGACGGCAAAGGAAAACGCGCCTTCGATCCTGTTTATCGACGAAATCGACGCCGTGGGACGCCAACGTGGCGCGGGCGTGGGCGGAGGTCAAGACGAACGCGAACAAACGCTAAACCAAATTTTGAGCGAAATGGACGGATTTACGCCAAACGACTCCGTGATGGTTATGGCGTCGACCAACCGTCCCGACGTGCTAGACCCCGCTTTGATGAGACCGGGACGGTTCGACCGTCATATTACCGTCGGACGTCCGTCGATGAAAGGACGCGTCGACATTTTCAAAGTCTATTTGAAAAAAATTCCTTATTCCTCCAGCGTCGACGTCGACAAGCTCGCCAAGCAAACCTCCGGTTTTACGGGCGCGGATATTCGTAATTTTGTGAACGAAGCGACGCTATGGGCGACGCGCAACAACAAGGACGTCGTAGAACAATCCGACTTCGATTTCGCCTTCGAAAAGATTGCGCTCGGACTCAAGCGCGACGAGATCATCACGCCGGAAGTCAAACGCAAGACCGCTTATCACGAAGCGGGGCACGCGCTGGTGGGCTGGTTTATGCCCGACGGTTCCAAAGTCCATAAAATTACGATCATTCCGCGCGGAAGAGCGCTTGGCGTGACGTGGAGCTTGCCCGACGACGATAGAGTCAGTTATAGCGAAACGGAAGCGCGCGCGACTCTGGCGCATTTCCTAGCCGGGCGAGCGGCGGAAAAGTTGATCTATTCGGAAACGTCGTCGGGCGTCGAAAACGATCTCCAGCGCGCGACGGAGCTTGCGCGAAATATGGCGGCTCGTTGGGGTATGAGCGAGAAGATTGGTCCCGTCGCGTTCCACGATTCGGAAACGCACCCGTTCCTCGGAAAAGAGATGACTTCGGATTCGCGAGTCTACAGCGAAGAAACCGCCAAAACGATCGACGAAGAAACGAAGCGCATTATCGACGAAGCGGACGAAACGGCGCGCAATTTGCTGATCGAAAAACGCGATTTGTTCGAACGCCTAACCGAAGCGCTCGTCGCCGAAGAAGAACTCGACTCCGCGCGAATCGCCGAAATTCTCGGTCCTTCGCCAAAAGATAAAGACGACAAGGAAGCGTCCGAACAATCCGAATCGATCGATCTTGATAAAAACGAATCGAGCGACGAGGACGAGGAAGTTTGGAGCGACTGGGACGACGAAGATTCCGTCGAGCCCGACGAAACCTCAAACGACGAGCGCGCTTGATCTAAGGCGCGTTGCAACGAGTGTTAAACGCGCGGAGCGTCGATTCGGCGAACCGCGCGTCTTACGTCGATTTCGACGGCGACTCTATCTTACCTTTTAAAGGAGACGTTCGATGCAAAAGTTCTTGAACGCGTCGGCGCTTGCGACTCTGCTCTTATGCGCGTGGACGTTGACTTCGAGTTACGCGCAAGAAAGCTCGAAAACAAACCCGAATCTTGCTTCTTCCGTTCCGACTTCGGAATCTCAATACGGTTCTCATTCGCATATTTATCGACCCAACGAAGTCGTTAATTTTCCGCGAAACCTCGACGCGATGCGCGAGACGGGGCTCGATTGGATGCGAACCGATTTCTTGTGGGACTTAGTCGAGCCGAAGCAAGGAACGTGGAATTTTGCGCAGTACGACGGAATCGTCGAAGAAGCGCGCAAACGAGGCGTCAATATTTTGGGCATTCTCGGATATTCGCCGACGAGCGGCGAACGCGCTTGGAAGGTTCCTGAACGCTGGGCGGAATACGTCGCGCAGACGGTCGGACGTTATCGCGGCAAAGTCGATTATTGGGAAGTTTGGAACGAAGAAAACATCGGGTCGTTCTGGGAAAATCCCGATCCGAAAAATTACGTCGAATTTCTGAAAATCACGGCGGAAACCGCGAGAAAAGTCAATCCAGACGTCAAAATTCTTTTCGGAGGCACGGCGGGCGTTCCCTTTGATTTTATCGAGGAATGTCTCAAATTAGGCGCCTCGAAATATTTCGACGTAATGAATATTCACCCCTATCGACCGTCGGTAACGGGCGGCGCGCAGATCAAGCGCTTCCAATTCGACTTGCAAAAAACTTCCGATTTGACCGCGAAATACGGCGATCGCAAACCGCTGTGGATTACTGAAATGGGCTGGGCGGACGTCGCCGCGAGAACTTCGTGGGGACGCGAATTCCTTGCCGTCGTGCTGGACAAAGTCGGCGAAAAAAACTGCGAAGAGCCGCCGAAAAAAGTCGCCTTTCTTCGCGACGTCAAGCGAATGGACGTCTTGGCGGGCGTCGCTGAAGCGCAACTTAAATTCTGCTTGCCCGATGGAGTCGAGGCAAATTATCTCTTGCTTGACGACTTGAAGACGCTAAATCCCAAAACGACGCCCGTTCTTGTCGCGCCCCCTAGAGAAGTCTTTCCAACTCCTTACGCCGACGCGTTTTACAAGTACGTCGAAGAGGGCGGAACCCTCGTCTTTCTGTACGGATTCCCCTGTTATTACAAAATGGAAGAAGACGAAAACGGGTATTTGGCGCTTGCCGTCGGAGAAAACGCCGCGCAAGACGTACGCGAAAATTTGCGCGTCGATATTCGCGCGTGGTGGTTTGACGAGGAGGTTCCCAAGGAAGCCGCAAAAACGGAGCCCGCCGAAGAATTCGCGAACTGCTTTTCGAAGGTTGACAAAGAATTGAAAGCGGATCGTTTCTTAGGAACGCGATTCTTAAAAGAAGGCGACGAACTTATTCCGATTCTTATGGGCTCTTCTGAAGACGGCTCTTTTTCGGAGCCCGTCGCGGGAATGTGGCGTTTCAACGGCGATTGGAAGGGAAATATCGCCGTTTACTCGCTTTACGATCTTGATTTTGGCGTCGCGACGGCATACGAATCGGCGGCGAATTTGTCGCGTGCGTATTTGACCGCGCTTGCGTCGCGCGTCGAGCGGTTCTTTATGTATCAATTCCAAGCGCGCGAAACGACCGACTATGACCGCGAAGATCATTTCGGGCTATATCACGCGGATTTGACCCCGAAATTAACGCGCGAAGCCGTCTTCGCGCTTGCGAAAGCGCGTCCGCGAGGCTCTTCAAAGATCGAGCAAACGGAAAAAGACGGAATACTCTACTGGTCGTGGAAACGACCCGACGGAAAGAACGGCTGGGCGATCTCGAGCCCGGACGGTTCCGTCGAAGGCAAGTTTGTTTTCGAAGGCGAAATTGACTCCGCCTTTGATTTTGTAGGCGTGCCCGTCGACGTCAAGGCGACGCGAACCTTGACGGAAGACGTTCTATACGTCGTCGGTCCGACCGCCACGTCCTTTGAAACCAAAGCCAACTAACAAAAGCGCGCGGACGCTTCGTATTAGGCGACGCGTGCGTCTAACGAACGAAAATTAACTCGGGCGTCGCAAAAACGCGGCGTCCCGTTTTTTATTACGAACAAGGAGCAAAAAATGGCGACCCCGACAAGACCGCCGGAGAAAGGAAAAATTGCCGGTATCGATTTCGGAACGGTAAGAATCGGAGTCGCGATGTGCGACGCCGAACGACTCGTCGCTTTTCCTTACGAGATTTACCGTCGACGGAACGAAAAACTCGACTTGCAATATTTTAAAGAGTTTGTCAAAAACGAGCGAATCGTGCATTTCGTGCTTGGTCTGCCCCTTCACTGCAACGGCGATTTGAGCGACAAGGCGCGCCAAGCGATGGAATTTGGCAACAAACTTGCCGAAGCGACCGGCGTTTCGATCGATTATCTCGACGAACGTTTTTCGAGCGTCGAAGCGGAGCATTTTCTACGCGAGGCGAAATTGAACGCGAAACAGCGTAAAGAACGCCTCGACAAAGTCGCCGCGCAAATTATCCTTTCCACTTATCTTGAGCGCGGGTGCGTCGGCACGACCGATTTTCTCGCGTTGGACGACGAAGAAGACGAAGCC
>JAZUGM010000444.1:0-16273 GCA_045641205.1 Thermoguttaceae bacterium | reverse complement strand
TTACAGTCGACGCGTCGTTTGAATGTTCGTATGTTTTTCGCAGAACCTTCAAACGCTAATTCTTCCGATAAACTCGGTTCTCCGTAAACGGGAGTTTTGGGGTTTGTCGGATAATTTCGCTATGATAACGGACGGGTTTTCGGCGGCGCCGATCCGCACGTCGTTGACGGGCGGCTTATCGCGCGACGGCTAGCGCCGTCGGTTCAAACGCAAACCTTGGTCGACATATTGCGTGAACGATTACCGTGAACGCATACCTTTTTTCAGTCTCCGTTGTTCTTTTCCAAGAAAATCTTCAAAAAATCTAAAAGAGCGCTACAAATCAAGACTCCTTTCAAGTACAATAAACAAGATCGTCGATTCGACGCGTCGCTTTTTGCGGCGCGCTTGGAGTCGTTCGAGAAAACGCGTCGAGATTTTATTTCAACAATCTCGCCTTTACGTTTATTCATAACCGCCAGCCATATTATTAACAGCTATGTTCCCAAACGCCAACGTTACTCGTCGTAGTCTCTTGAAAAACGCCGCCGGAGTCGGTTTGGCGTTTTCAGGCTCTTTTCTTTCGACTCGCTTTTTTAGCGATTCTCTTTTCGCCGCCGAAGCTAAAAAACCGATCGCCGTCGATTTGTCGACGCCTTCCGACGTAACCGACTCCGAAATGCAAGACGTCTACGCAGAGATTCGCACGCCTTATAAACGCGGCGTAATTATTCCCCAAGAAGAAGGCGATCCCGTCGACAGTCCCAACGTCTTTCGTTACAAAGACTCTTGGTATATGCTCTATCTTCGTTTCTTGAACAAGACGGGCTACGTCGCGAAACTTGCGAAGAGCGCCGACCTTTTGCATTGGGAATCGTTGGGAGTCGTCGTTCCTTTCCGCAAAACCGGTTGGGACGCTTGGCAATGCTCGCCCTCTGCGGCGCTCGTCGATCACGTCTGGGACGGCTCTTGCGCGATTCAGTCTTACGACGGCAAATATTGGTTCACTTATCTTGGGGGCGCGGGGAAAGGTTACGAGCCCGACCCGCTGAAAATCGGGCTCGGAACATCGGGCGATCCGTCGAATCCCGACTCTTGGCGACGATTTCCCGAGCCGATTATGACGCCCGAAGATTCCGACGCGCGCGATTTCGAAAAGACGACGCTGTACAAAACAAGCGTGATTTGGGATCGCGACAAAACGCTCGGCTATCCTTTCGTCTGTTTCTACAACGGCAAAACGACGGCGTCGGGGGCGTCGGTCGAGCGTATCGGAATCGCGGTCTCCAACGATATGCGCGAATGGTTCCGCTATGGCGACGAACCCGTAATCGACGCCGGTTCCGGCATTTCCGGCGATCCTCAGATCGTGAAAATTGGAAGTCTTTGGGTAATGATTTATTTCGGCGCTTTTTGGAAGCCCAAGGCGTTCGACACGTTCGCCGTCTCGCGCGATCTCGTCCATTGGCGTAAATGGGAGGGCGCGCATTTAGTGGAGCCGTCGGAGCCGTTCGATCAAACTTACGCGCACAAGCCTTGGGTCGTCAAACACGACGGCGTCGTCTATCATTTTTATAATTCGGTCGGCGATCAAGGACGGTGTATTTCCGTCGCGACTTCTAAACCGCTGTGATTATTCGCTTTTCGTTCCGTTTCGAAACGCGCCGACGTCTCGCGACTCGGCGCCTTCGTTTGATTTGACAGGATATGTTGTTATGCTCCGCAAGTCTCTGTATTTATTTGCCTTGACGGCGTTTTTTTCAACCGCGTTTCTTGTCGACGGCGCGTTTTCTGAAGAATTCGCGCCCGCGCCGAAAGATCCGCCGGGGGTCGTCGTCGATAAAAGCGCGGATTTCGCGTCGATTTACGTCGGTTCGCCTAGTATCGAAATATTGCCCGACGGAACGTTCGTCGCGTCGCACGATTTTTTCGGCGCGTCGCCCGAAGTCGACCGTTCGACGCAAGTCTTTGAATCGAAAGACAAAGGCGCGACGTGGTCGCAAATCGGTCGCATTCCGCGTCAAATGGCGTCGTATCTTTTCTATCTTGACGGGGCGCTCTACGCGATCGGCTGGACGCCCGGCGAAGGGTTCGTCGATCCGTCTAAAGACTCCCAATGTTCGGTCGTGATCAGTCGTTCGACCGACGGCGGTCGAACTTGGAAAACAAGCCCTCTCTATGGCGGAACCAAGGAACTGAGCGTCTTTTGCGATCCCGCGCCCGTCTTGATTCATAACGGACGCGTCTGGAAGGAAATTGAACAGATAGGACCGTTCGATCCTAATTCAAAGGGGCGCTACTATTTGACGCAATATCGCCCGCTTTGCGCCAGCGCGCCGGTCGATTCGGATTTGCTCGACGCTTCCAACTGGACGTTCAGCAATCCGATCCAATGGGTAACGCACGGAAATTGGGGCGGCTGGGCGGAAGGCAACGTTCTCTTTACGCCTGAAAATAAGATGATTATTCAAATGCGAGTCGACGACGCCGACGTCGACGGCAAAGGCGCGCAGATTCAACTTTCAGACGACGGCAAAACGGCGACTTGGAATCCAGAAACCGGGTTCGTCGAAATGCCGGGCGGCGCTAAGAAATTTGTGATTAAATTCGACGAAAAAACCGGGAAATACTGGTCGTTAGTCAACTGGATTCACCCGAACGACGTCGACGCGCCCGACAAAGAACGAACGCGCAACACGCTCGCGCTCGTCTGTTCCGACGACCTCAAGAAATGGGAGATTCGCACGATCGTTATGCGCCGGGACGACCTTAAAATCGGGTTCCAATATTGCGACTGGCGCGTCGACGGCGAGGATATGGTCTTTGTCTGTCGTCTCGCTTGGGACGGCGCGCATAACTGCCACGACGCCAATTATTTCACGTTCCACCGCCTCAAGAACTTCCGCGAGTTGACGCGCGCCAACGACGCGCCGACTTGGCGTTAATTTTCGCAGTCTTTTAGAAAAAATCACATTCCGATGAGAAAACAGAATCGAACTTCGTTTTTCGGGGTTAAAATCGCGGTCGCGTTATTAGCGCTTACGTTTGTCGCCTCGTCTTCTTGTCCCCTGCAAAGCGCCGAACTTACGGAGCCGCTCGACCGTCAAGCGATCGTCGCGCGCCATAAGATAACTAGCGATTCGGCGGAATTAAGCCTGCCGATCGGGAACGGCAATTTATGTTTCAACGTCGACGGGACGGGTTTGCAGACCTTTAAGGGCGACGTCCTTTCGCACTGGGGCTGGTATTCCGAGCCTCTGCCTTCGAAATATTCTTGGGACGACGTACCCGAAACGGGAACTTACGCTCAAGGTCGTCTAACCGGCGGCGATCCTTGGACGCGCGATTCCGAACTCTATCAGTGGGTTCGAAACAATCCGCATCAAGCAAACTTGGCGCGCGTTCGTTTTGTTCGCGCGAACGGCGCCGCGCTTAAATCTAACGAAATTTCCGACGTTCGACGCGAGCTTGATCTGTGGACGGGCGTTCACGCGACGACGTTTCAACTTGACGGCGAAAAAGTTTCCGTCGTTACCTGCATAGGCGACGACGTCGAACTTGATTCGAGCGTCGCCGTCAGGATTGATTCGAATCTTATTCGCGCGGGCAAGCTGTTCGTCGAAATCGATTTTCCGTATCCAAACTTAGCGCGCGGCGCTTGGGACGGCGATTTTTCGGACGGCGCCGTCAAAACGCCGTTTAGCGTTCATACGCCAAGCGCGGTAGTCGATCATACGTCCTTGATTATGAAGCGCGACCTTCAAAACGAATATGTAAAAGGATGCGTCGGCAATTATTCGTACTCGGCGCGCGTCGACGTTTCCGGCGGACAAGTCGCGCAAGTTGGAAACGCATTGAAAATGCGAATCGACGGCGCGTCCGACGCTCCGACGCTCGAATTTGCGTTGACGTTCGACGGGGGCGACTACGCCGGTCGCGCGACGGACGACTCCGTTTTTGAAGCGTCGCCAGTAAAATTCAACGACGTTGAAGCGGAGTCTCGCGCCCGTTGGGAAAAATTTTGGCTTTCCGGCGGCGCGGTCGACCTCTCCGAAAGTTCGGATTCGCGCTGGTTTGAGTTAGAACGACGCATCGTCTTGTCCCAATTCCAACTCAGAACGAATTCTGCGGGGAACTGGCCTAGTTCCGAGTCGGGGCTTATCACAATTTGCCCTTGGAGCGGTCGGTTCCATTTGGAGATGACTTGGTGGCACTTAATGCACTGGTATTCTTGGGATCGCGCGGAATTAGCCGACGACGCGATTAAAATTTATCCGACCGTTCAAGACGGAGCGCGTCGTCTTGCCGAACAGTTGGGCTATAAAGGGTTCAAATGGCAAAAGGAGATAGCGCCCAACGGTCGCACGGCGCCTTGGGTCGGCAATCTTGTTTTGTTGTGGAAACAGCCGCACCCGATTTTCTTTGCAGAGATGGATTATCGACGTCAACCGACGCGCGAGACGCTTGAAAAATGGGACGAGATCGTCGAACAGACCGCTATTCATATGGCGGATTACGCGACTAAAGACGAACAAGGCGTCTATCATTTGCGTCCGGCGATGACGCCTAGCGAACAGGGGATCACTTACGACGAAGTTTTCGACTTAGCCTATTGGCGCTGGGGCTTGGACGCCGCGAATCGTTGGCGCGAACGACTCGGTAAAGAACGCGTCGCGCTTTGGGACGAAGTACGCGCGAATATGGCGCCCTTGCCCGTCAAAGACGGCGTTTACGTTCATTCGCCCGAATGGACGAATTCGTTTGAGGGAAGAAACTACGAACACCCGGATTTGATCGGGGTCTACGGCATGGTTCCGCCGACGGAAGGCGTCGACCGCGCGACGGAAGAACTCACGCTAGAACGCGTGATCGACGAGTGGAAGTGGGAACGTTGCTGGGGCTGGGATTTTCCGTGGATGGCGATGTGCGCGTCGCGTTGCGGTCGCCCCGAACTTGCGGTCAAAGCGCTTTTATACGACGCAGAATGCAATCGATACGACGTTTCGGGCGTCAATCTTGGCGGACCGTCGGCGCTTGGCGGAAAAGGCGCCTATTTGCCGGGCAACGGCGGGCTTTTGTACGCCGTCGCAGGCATGTGCGCCGGATTTGACGAAAACGTCGAAAAAGAAGACGGAAACGTCAACGACGCTATGCCGAAATCGGGCGACGAAGCGCCCGGTTTTCCCAAGGGCTGGAAAGTTAAGTGGGAAGGTTTGAAACGCCCGCTCTGAGATTTGCGCGGAGTTTGTTCTGCGAGCGGCGTTTTTGATTCCGCACGAATCCGCGCGTCGTTAAACGCGGGTTTGCGCGGGGTCTTGACGATTCGCATAACGGACGTTTAATTAGGAAAGTTGTTTTCCCTTCCCGTTCCTTTTACGAATACTTTTGCCCAATGAAATACGAACGCGTTTGCATCGAGGCGATCGAAAGTTGCCTACCGCCCGAAGTCGTAAGTTCCGAAGAGTTGGAAAATCGTCTTCAATCCGTTTACGAGCGTTTGCGTCTGCCTTACGGTCGACTCGAATTGATGACGGGCATACTTGAACGGCGCCTTTGGAATCGCGGCGTCTTGCCCGGCGATCAGAGCGTTGTTACCTGCGAAAAACTCCTTGCGACGACCGGGTTCGACCGTTCGAAAATCGGCGCGTTTATTCACGCGTCCGTCTGTCGCGACTATCAAGAGCCCGCCACGGCTTGCGACGTTCATCGTCGGCTTAATCTTCCTCAAGACGGGTTTGTTTTCGACGTTTCGAACGCGTGCCTAGGTTTGTTGACGGGCGCGATTCAAATCGCCAATATGATCGAACTTGGTCAAATCGAGGCGGGCATAGTCGTCGGGACGGAAACTAGCCGCGCGCTTATGGAAACGACGATCGACGAATTGAACGCGAACGAATCCCTCACGCGCAAGACGATTAAAGACGCGTTCGCCTCCTTGACGATCGGATCGGGTAGCGCGGCTTTTCTTCTAACCAACGAACGCCTCAGCCGAACGGGCAATCGTTTCCTCGGGGCGGTCGTTCGATCCAACACGACGCAAAGCGCGCTTTGTCGCAGTCAAGTCGATTCGACCGCCGGCGGACGCGCGGAAGGTCAGACGATGAAGACGGATTCCGAAACGTTGCTTCATGAAGGCGTCGCGGTCGCGGCTCGCGCTTTCGAGCGGTTTGTTCCCGAATTCGGCTGGTCGTCCGACGCGATCGATCGAACGTTTTGTCATCAGGTCGGCAAGGCGCACCAGAAACTTCTCTTTGAAACGCTCGGGCTTGACGTTCGCAAGAATTTCGCGACGCTTCCTTATCTTGGCAACACGGGTAGCGTCGCGCTTCCGACGGCGGCGGCGCTTGGGATCGAGTCGGGCTTCGCAAAGCCGGGCGAAAAACTTGGTTTTTTCGGGATCGGCTCGGGTATTAACGTCGTTCTCGCCGCGATCGATTGGCAAACGACCTTGCCCAGTGCGAATCCGACCCCGCTCGAGACGCTGGAACGATTCCGCGCGTTAAACAAAGTCGACGACGCGGAATCGACGACGTAAGCGCTCGCAAAAACCGCGCGCAATAAAGCGCCGTCCGTTGACGTCTTCGTTTTTCCTATTACAATGTTCCGCGCAATATTTAGAGATTGAAGCGAAACGGGGCTTCAAGGTCGAAGTCCCAAATAAGAGGAAAGAAGACGTATGAACGGAAAGCAAAGTACTAGCATCGATATGACGACGGGCGCGATCTTGCCTAAATTGTTGGCAATGTCGCTTCCGTTGATGGCGTCGAGCGTGTTGCAGCTGTTGTTTAACGCCGCCGACGTCGTAGTCGTCGGCAATTTTGCGAGCGAGCATTCGCTAGCGGCGGTCGGGTCGACGACGGCTCTGATTAGCTTGACGATCAACGTCTTTATGGGGCTTTCGATCGGTTCAAACGCGGTCGTTTCTTATTTTCTCGGCGCCAAGGACGATTCCAACGTAAGCAAAGCCGTTCATACGTCGATTCTATTGAGTCTCGTCAGCGGCGCGATTCTCACCGTCGTCGGACTTGTTTTCGTCGAAGATTTTCTGCGTCTGATGCAAACGCCGATCGAAGCGTTTGCGTTGTCGGCGATCTACTTGCGCATTTATTTTTGCGGTATGATCGCGATGATGATCTTCAACTTCGGCAGCGCGCTACTACGCGCGAAGGGCGACACGAAACGTCCGTTATATTATTTGGCGATCGCCGGAGTCGTGAACGTCGGGCTCAACTTGCTCTTTGTAATCGTCTTCCATATGGACGTCGAAGGCGTCGGTTACGCGACGATTATTTCGCAATTCATTTCCGCCGCGCTCGTTTTGCGCTGTTTGCGTCAAGAAACGGACGCGTTTCGGTTGGAATTTCGCAAGTTATGCTGGGACAAAGCGATCGTTTCGAGAATCTTCGCCGTCGGAATACCGGCCGGGTTTCAAGGGGTCGTCTTTTCCCTTTCAAACGTCGTAATTCAGTCGTCGATCAACGGATTTGGATCGATCGTAATGGCGGGTAGCGCGGCCGCTTCGAGTCTTGAAGGGTTCGTTTGGATTTCGATGAACGCTTTTAGTCAATGCGTTCTTACGTTTACGAGCCAAAACGTCGGCGCGAAAACGTATAGTCGCCTAAATCGAATCGCCTTTACCGCCTGCGCGTGTTCGGCTTTCACGGGCTTGATATTGGGCAATTTAACCTATTATTACGGCGAGTTTTTGTTAGGAATTTACGACGCGCGCCCCGAAGTGATCGAGTCGGGTATGAAACGCGTCTTTATGGTTTGCTGTTTTTACTCGACTTGCGGGTTAATGGACTGTATCGTCGGCTCAATTCGCGGCATGGGATACGCGATTACGCCGACCGTCGTTTCGTTGCTTGGCGCTTGCGGTCTGCGTATCGTTTGGATCGGCACGATATTCCAGATTCCACAATATCACACGGAATCGACGTTGTTTTTGTCTTATCCGATTTCGTGGGTCGTCACTTTCTTGATGCATTGCGTTTGTTATTACTATATGCGTCGCCGATTTCCGAAAAACGACGGCGAGTCCGCGCGTTTCGAATCGCGTAAAGTCGACGAACCGATTCGCGTTCGTCGACTCAAAGCAAACGTTTGCCACTGAATCTCTAGCGTCGGTTAATACGGACTCCGCTTGACTCTATTGTAAAACCCGTATATAATACGCTCGTCTTTTCTTTCGAGAAAGACGCGTTTATTGACGTTGCACCTATGTTTTTACAATTGAGGGGTTTACGTATGTCCCGTTTCATCTATTGTTCAAAGGGCAAGGGGGGAAAATTCGGTTTCACCCTTGTCGAATTGTTGGTCGTTATCGCGATCATCGGTATTTTAATCGGTTTGTTGCTTCCCGCCGTCCAAGCCGCTCGCGAAGCCGCTAGACGTATGCAATGCACGAATCATATGAAACAGCTAGGGCTCGCCGTCCACAACTTTGAGTCTGCGACGGGTATGTTGCCTCCGCTCGATATCTATATGGGGCACGCTTCGATTTTGCCTCTCTTGTGGCCTTATATGGAGCAACAAGCGCTCTACGACGTCATCGCCAACTGGCGCGGCGCTAAAGACGCTTCCTCGGGCTTCGGACAGGACCTATGCCGCTCCGATTCGGGTTCCGGCGATTTCTTCTGGCGCAACACGGACTATATGACCGACGAACTCCGTCGTCAATTCTGTTCCGTGCCCTTCGTCAAGTGTCCGTCGCGTCGCGCGGGCGTAGCGGGCGCGCCGTTAAAAAACGCCGCGCTAAACGACGGAACGACGATTAAAGGCTGTCAGTCGATACCTTCTTACGGTCCCTTCGCCGACTACGCGCCCGTTCTGTATACGACGTATAATTCGCCCGACTGTACGAATTTCCAATGGGTCGGAGCCGAAGACACTTACGCGTTGAGCGCCGGAAACAAGAGTCCGTTCCGTCGCGCGGTCGTCGACAAGAGCGGCGACGAGCGCAGTTGGAAGCCGCGCGATCCGATGTCCTATTGGGTCGACGGCACGAGCAACCAGTTCGTTTTCGGCGAAAAGCATATTCCGATCGACGTTTTAGGAACCGAAACGACCGCGTTCCGACACGATCAAAGCTATCTTGCCGCGACAAGCAGTAGCGGACGCGACTGGGCGCTTGGACGAGCCGTTTGCGAACAATACCCGCTTGCTATGCCGCGCGACACGAATACTCCTCAGCGTTATTTCGGCAGTTGGCACGCGGGCGTGTGCAATTTCCTAATGGGCGACGGCGCCGTTCGCGCTATGAGCGTTACGACTTCCGGCAAAACGCTCGGACAATACGCCAACGTCAGCGACGGTGGAACAACCTCGCTCTAACGTCTCCAATGTCCCGTTTTTTTCCAAACGTCGCGCGGATTGTTCGTTCCGCGCGGCGTCAAAATTAACGTTCGAAGTCAAGGAGACGTTATGCGAACTTTACGTTGTTTATTCTTATTTTCGGCGCTCGCCCTCGTCGTCGGTTGTTCCGGCAACGTTAAATTGACGGGAACCGTTTCTTATTCGGACGACGGCGTCCCCGTCGAAACGGGAACCGTCTGTTTCGTGTCGAAATCTAGCGATTTTATGTCCCGAGGCAACATCGTCGACGGAACCTTTACGATGAGTACGCTAAAAGCCGACGACGGACTTCCGCCCGGCGATTACGACGTCTATTTCACCGGCGTCGAAGGCGTCGTGCGCGAAGGGGGAACGAACGCCGCCGGAGAATCGACGGAGCCGCAAACAGCCCCAACGATCGATTTGAAATATATGAGCCCGTCGACTTCGGGAATCTCGCAAACTATCGACAAATCGACAAAAACGGTCGAGTTTAAGTTGGATCGCAATCCGAACTTCAAACCGTTGTGAGAGGTCGTTGTTTACGTTGCGTCCGAATCGTAAAACGAAGGCGCGAATGGGACGAGTTATTCGACCCATTCGCGTTTTTCTTATGCGACAAGCGTAAGAGAATCTTAAGTCGACAATGGGCGCGTCCGCTTGACGTCGTTGATTATTCTAATATAATACTATATGTTCTTCCGACCAAGGAGGGCATGCAACTTTTGACTCGACTTCTTTTGATGAATTAGGAGGCGACGTATGTCTAAGTTAATCAAGACAGACGTTCCTAACGTTCCTTCATTCCGTTTTGTAATTAGGGGTTTTACGAATGTCCCGTTCTTACTGCAGTTTCGGGGACAAGGGTAAAAAGTATGGTTTTACCCTTGTCGAACTTTTGGTCGTTATTGCAATCATTGGTATTTTAATCGGTTTGTTGCTTCCCGCCGTCCAAGCCGCTCGTGAAGCCGCGAGACGTATGCAATGTACGAACCATATGAAACAAATGGGGCTCGCCGTCCACAACTTCGAGTCGGCGACCGGCAAATTGCCTCCGCTTGACATTTATATGGGGCACGCCTCGATTATGCCTTTGCTTTGGCCCTATATGGAACAGCAGGCGCTCTACGACGTCATCGCCAACTGGCGCGGCGCCAACGACGCCACTGCCGGATTCGGTCAAGACCTTTGCCGTTCCGACTCCGGCGCCGGCGATTTCTTCTGGCGTAATACGGAATATATGACCGACGAACTCCGTCGTCAATTCTGTTCCGTCCCCTTCTATAAGTGTCCTTCTCGTCGCGCGGGCGTAGCGGGCGCGCCGTTGAAAGATATGGCTTTGGACACAAACACGACGATTAACGGCTGTCAATCGATCACTTCTTACGGTCCTTTCGCCGACTACGCGCCCGTCTTGTATACGACGTACAATTCGCCCGACTGCACCAATTTTCAATGGGTCGGCGCCGAAGACACTTACGCGTTAAACGCGGGCAACAAGAGTCCTTTCCGTCGCGCTATGGTCGACAAAGCCGGCGACGAACGTAACTGGACGCCGCGTGATCCAATGTCTTATTGGGTCGACGGTACGAGTAATCAGTTCATTTTCGGCGAAAAACACATTCCGATCGACGTTTTAGGAACCGAAACGACCGCGTTTCGACACGATCAAAACTATCTCGCCGCGACAAACAGCAGCGGGCGCGACTGGGCGCTTGGACGAGCCGTTTGCGAACAATACCCGCTCGCTATGCCGCGAGACACGAGCAATCCTCAGCGCTATTTTGGCAGCTGGCACGCGAGCGTGTGCAACTTCCTAATGGGCGACGGTTCCGTCCGCGCTATGAACGTTACGACTTCCGGCAAGACACTCGGGCAATTTGCCCACGTCAGCGACGGCGGAACTTCTTCGCTTTAACGTAAAACGTGCGTTAATCGCGCAATCCGCCGCGCAAGGTCGTCGCAACGTCCTGCGCGGCGTCAAATCTTCGTTTGCATCAAAGGAAATATCGTGCGAACTTTACGTTGTTTATTTTTATTGTCGGCATTGTTCTTCGTCGTCGGTTGCGCCGGCAACGTCAAACTGACGGGAACCGTTTCTTATTCGGACGACGGAGCCCCGGTCGAAACGGGAACCGTCTGTTTTGTGTCAAAGTCAAGCGATTTTATGTCCCGAGGCAACATTACCAACGGAACCTTCACAATGAGTACGCTTAAAGCCGACGACGGTCTACCGCCCGGCGATTACGACGTCTATTTCACAGGAGTCGAAGGCGTTGTGCGCGAAGGGGGAACGAACGCCGCCGGAGAATCGACGGAACCGCAAACCGCCCCGACGATCGATTTGAAATATATGAGTCCGTCGACTTCGGGAATCTCGCAAACGGTCGATAAGTCGACCAAAACGATCGAATTCAAACTTGATCGTAATCCAAATTTCAAACCGCAATGACGCAGACGCCCTCGCGGCGTTTGAATCTTGAAAGATGCGAGCGCGCCGATCTTTCGACGCGCTCGCTTTTTTTACGAAACGCTTAAAAGACGCCGACGTTTTCTTCGACAAAATCGAAAAGCGACGCGTCGCTACTTTCCGTTTGAAATCGTTCGCCGTACTTTCGACGTATTTCTTCCATAAACTCCGCCGCGCCGTCGGGATGATTCTTTAAAAACCATTCGACGTGTTTTTTTGCGTATCGTTCTCTAAAATCGGGATCGTTTAAATCTTTGGGCGCGCGTTTCGTTCGTTCGTCGATACTATCGAATCCTTTAAATTCTTCGGCTAATCGTTCTTTCGTGGTCGCGACGTATTCCGGGTTGACGTCGATTCCAATTCCGTTGCGATTCGTTTGTTGGCAAACGCGCAACGTCGTTCCGCTCCCGACGAACGGATCCAAAACCGTGTCGCCCGGATTAGACGAAGCAAGTATCATACGTTCAAACAGTCCTTCGGGCTTCTGAGTCGGATGCTTCTTTCGATTTTTATTACAATAGTGAACGTGTGAAAACTCCCACACGTTTCCAGGATTCGCGCCCCGCATATTGTTGATCGAACGATAGTATTTTTGAGGAACGCGAACGTCGTCAAGATTAAAAACAAAATCTTTCGGGCTTTTCGTAAACATTAAAATATCGTCGTGTCGCGGCGAAAATCCCCTTGTTTTTCCGATCCCTTGAGTATAACTCCAAACGATCCAAGAATTAAACGTCATATTGAGTTCTTGTTCCAAAACGGCGTAAATATAGGAAACGTAACGCATCCCCATAAAGACGTAAAGCGTCCCGTCGTTGGTTAAAACGCGCTTCGCCTCCCGCAACCATCGACGCGAAAAGTCAAGATACTCCTCAAATTCCAACTTGTCTTGACTGACTCCGTAGTTTTTGTTGAGGTTATAAGGCGGATCCGTCGTTATCAGGCGAACGCTTCGGTCGGGTAATTTTTTCATTTCGTCGATCGCGTCGCCGCATATTACCGTTATTTTACCCATTTAATCGTCTTCTATCCGCCGTTTTCTATTGTCAAATCTACGCTTACCCGAGAATTATGCTCGCGTCGCTAATAAAAATCGGAACGGAACATTGTTTCCGAATAGGCGCGCCTTTTCGCGAACGGTTGCAAACTCCTATGTGATCGATTGTACGTCAATTTCTCAAAGAGTCAAACGCACGTCCTCGAGGTCTTAAAAACGCCCCAAAAAAGCAAAAAAATTTAAAAAAGAACCTTTCCAAGCTAGACGTCTGATTTTAAGTCGTTTATAATGCGAATAGTCCGTAGTCTTGGCAATGAAATCAAGGCGCGACTTTATAAAATTGTCGTCTTTTGGAAAAATTAGCATACTATAGAACGCGCGGCTAGAAAAGCGCTAGAAGTGGAGACGTTATGAAGAAAGATTATACTCATATCTGCGTCGTCTTGGACGCTTCGGGCTCTATGGATTCGATCAAAGAAGACGTCAAGGGCTCGATTCGGGACTTTGTCGCATCTCAGCGCGATCTTCCGGGCGAGATTCGGTTCGACGTCTACCAATTCTCGGACGTCGCGGAACATATCGCCGATTCTTCTTCGCTCGACGAAGCGGCGGCCTTAATGGACGAACGCTACCGTTGTTCCGGCACGACGGCGCTTTACGACGCGGTTTGTATCGCGATCGACGAACTCGGCGTGAAATTTGCGTCGATGCAGGAATATGAACGTCCCGAAGACGTCGTGTTTGTTATCTTTACGGACGGTTACGAAAACGCGAGTCGTACTTATCGCAACGCCGACGTTATGGAACGCATAAAGCGCCAAACGGAAGTTTACAGTTGGCGCTTTATTTTCCTCGGCGCGGAAATCAACGCGGAACAAGCGGCGCAAGACGTCGGAATCGCTTCGGCTTGCGCTTGTTCGTTCGCGCGCGACGAAACGCGAGGCGTCGTGTTTGACGCTATGTTTAGCAAAATGGAAGAAATCGCTCAAGAACGCGTCGAACGGCGCAAACGCGATTAATACTCCATTTCGTCTTGCGTCAACACGACGACCCGTCGTTTGTTTTCGCGCGGCTCCTCTTTGCCGTAGCCGCGCGATCGTCCTTTCGTTTGCAAGTAGAACTGAATGAGTCGCGCGTTTCCAGAACGTATCTCTTCAAGCGCTTTGCTTTCGACGAAATCGAGCGCGCACTCGTGGATCGCTTCGACCTCTTCGGCAAAGTCGGGGTCGTCGTTCAACCATTGGCAATAGAGTTCGCGCGGAGCGCCCGTTCTTTTGCACGCGGCGTAGACGATCCCAAGCGATTCGCGCAAAGCGCGCAAAAATTCTTCTTTGCGCGTCGTTAGGTCTTTTTTTTCGTTCGTTTTCATTTCGTTCCTTTCTTTGGATTGTCGCAAATATTATTCTTGTTCTTGTTCCTTCTGTCGCTCGTTGTCTTCGAACGAAGGCAAGACGCCCGGCGCCGCTTTTTCAAGGAACGCGTAAGCGTTGCGTTGCGACAATGTTTGCGTGTCGCGATTCGTTTTGAGCAAATCGACGACGGAATCCATCTGAAATTCCGCGCCAAGATAAGAGACGTCCGCCTCGTAAGAAATACGATCCTGCGTCTCGACGACCGTAGCGCCCGACCATAGCGAAGCGAAACAAAGCTGTTCTTCGATCGCGCGCGCTCCGGCGCGATCGACCGCCGCGACGGCGACCGTTCCGGAAGTCGTGCGAACGCGCAACGCTTCGCTTGAGGAATTTGCGCCCGAGCGGTCGATAAGATCGCGAATCGACGTATAGCGCAACGTTTCTTTTAATTCGTTCTTGGCGTTGCGCAATTCAGCAAGTCCGGCGCCGGTAGTCTCCAGAATCGAGACGGACACGGGACTGGAACTTGTTCCTCGCGGCCAAATCACGCCGCCAAGCCTAACGTCGTTCGATTCTCGCGCCGCGTTGCATACGGCGAGCGTCGGAGTCGCGTGAAGATAGAGTCCGATTTTATACCAACTGTCGACGACGTAATTCTCAACCGCCAGACGCGCGACGTCCAAATAAGGCGGACGAGTCCATTTTTCGAGCCCCAACTTGTCGACGTTGCAAACGGTAAAGGGTATAAAATCAAGCGTTCTTCCTTTGAAACAAGGATAAACGACGTTCGCGCCGTTCGGTTTGTCGAGAGAAAAATCGCGCCATTGCTCGTCGGCGTCGACGCCTTCGAACCGCGCGTTGTAATAACGTCCCTGCGCGTCGAGCGCAAGCAAACGGCGCCTAGTCGATCGTTTCCACGTCTTTTCCTTCGGGTCGAATTTTCGCGTCGACTCGTCGAGCAAAGCCCAGCGCAAGGCGCCAAATTGCGCGTTTGAAACGTCGTCGACTTCGCCGTCAAGTATCTTTTGAGCGGGATACTCGACGACGCAAAAGTTCGGCTCAAGTCCGACGGAATTGGTCGTCACGTCGAGTAGCATTCCGTATCGACCGAACAAAATCTGCGCGAAATTCAAACGCGCTTTGAGTCCGGCAAGTCCGTCGTTGCAACGGTTGCCCCAGTATTTCATATCGCGCACTTCCTTGGCGCTCTCTTCATCGGACGCGACTCCGAAACGAACCGTCGCAGGATTGCGTTGCATTAAGCCGACCACGTCGTCGATTATCGGTCGAAAGAAATTCTCGTATGAAGCGACGCGACGGCGAAAAGCGTAGCGCGATTCTTCAAAAGGAACGTTTCGTAAACGAAGCTCGTCCCTCTCGAGCGATTGAATCGGCAAATATTCGCGCGCGTTTTCGCCTTCTTTAATTCGTTCGGAACCGTCGTAGCAGTCGGCGACGTAGCGCCACAAAGGTTCAAGAGTCAAGTATTCGGCGTTCATTGTAAAAAAACCTTGTGAAAAAACGGGTTCGAGAAAAAAACTAGCGTCGTTGTTATTTTCGCATTTTGCGCGCAAAGTAGAACCTAAAAAAATCGATTTTCTTTTTTCGGGCTTCTCCCCCGTTGTCGAATTGCGCGCTAGGGGTAGAATAACGGAACTATAAACATAATCGACGCGCGCGCGCAAAACGCGCCGTTGCGACGGCTTTGAGATATTTCGTTAAGAAAAGGGAGATTTGGAATGAAACGAGCGAAGATCAGCGTCATCGGCGCGGGCAACGTTGGAGCTACTTGCGCGCTTTATTGCGCTATGGCGGGTTTGGGCGACGTCGTCCTGTTGGATATTCCGCAAACGAAGGATATGCCGAAAGGCAAGGCGCTCGATATGTTTGAAGCGTCCCCGGTTCTCGGATTCACCGCGAACGTCGCCGGTACGACCGATTACGCCGACACGGCGAACAGCGACGTTGTCGTCGTCACCGCCGGTATTCCCCGTAAGCCCGGTATGAGCCGCGACGACTTGCTCGCGACCAACGCCAAGATCGTCGGCTCCGTCGGCGAACAAATCGCGAAGACCAGTCCGAACGCCGTCGTTATCGTCGTCAGCAACCCGGTCGACACGGTGGTTCAACGTATGCTTGACG
>JAZUGM010000443.1:0-47573 GCA_045641205.1 Thermoguttaceae bacterium | reverse complement strand
ACGATTACAATAATCGCGGCGGTCGAACCGACGTTCAAGATTTCTACAGCATTCTCTTTGACGAATGGTCGAACCCGGTTTTGAATCGCCATAAGTTCGACACGCCCGTCAAATTGGATCGTCCGACCGTTTCTCACGAGTCGGGCAACTTCCTTACTTTCTCGCGTCAGGATCAAGTCGAACTCTTCAAGAACAGCAATTATAAGCCGTTTTGGATGGAAGAGGGCAAGGCGAAACTTGAAGAACTCGGTCTTGCTAACGAAGTCGAAGACTGGGCGCGCGCCTCCGAACAGCTCTATCTCTTGGCGCACAAATACAACGTCGAGGGCGTCAGATTAAACGAAGACTTGTCCGGCTATCACTGGTGGCTGATTCAAGACTACTGGACGACTTCCAACGGAATTTTCGACTTGTTCTTCCGTCCGAAATCCCTCAAGCCGGAAGATATTCTGCCCTTTAACAGCGCGGTGGTAACCTTGCAAAAAGGACTGGAATTTTCCTATCGTTCCGGCGACGAATTTTCGTTCGTTCCCGTGCTTTCGAACTTCTCCGATTCTTTTGTATCGGGAAAAATGAACGTCAAAATTGAAGCGAGCGACGAAAAGAGCTTGCCTAAAATATTTGGTTCCAAAGGCGATTTCTTCCTTGCCTCGGGCAAACTTGGCGAGAGCAATCCGTTCAAAGGCGACGTTCCTAAGGTCGAGCGTCCCATTTGCTGGACGACGACCGTCGCGTTCGATTGTCGGAATCAAAGCAAGAACGAAAAGTATTCGAATTCCAATTCGTGGACTTCCTATATTTTCCCGAAAGATATTGCGCCGAAGTCGACGCGAACGATTTACGCCGACGAATCGGCGATCGCTTATTTCCCCGAGAATTTCAACGTGAAATCGATCGCGGAAATTGAAGGCGATTATCCGATCGACGCCGTTTACGCCGTCGCGTGGGCGACTCCTGAAATCGTCGCGGCGGTTGAGAAGGGCGCCGGATTGATTCATTTCGGCGCGCAACAGTTCCTGAGCGCCTTGCCGGTTCGTTTCCAACAAACGTGGTGGAAGGCGGGCGACTCCGAAGAGCAAAACAACACCGGTACGTTCGTCTATCCTAATCCGATTACGGACGACGTAGTCGACCATAATTTCTGCGGCGCGATTTGGGCGTCTTTGCTCGACGGCGCGCAAAAATTCAACCTTGAAACGTCGCAACCTCGCCCGGACGTCATTGTGCGCGCTCTATCAAGTTTGGTTCGCGTTCGCGACGCCGCGATCCTCTTTGAATTTGGACTCGGCAAAGGCAAGACCGTCGTTTCCGGCTTGAATCATAGCGCCGCGAAAGACGCCCCCGTCAACGCGTGGCTGTTGGCGCAAATAGTCGACGAACTCTCGAACGACGCGCCCGCCAAAGTTCAATGGGAACCGAAATCGATTTTGCCGACCGTCGTTCCTGAAGGAACGACGCTGGGACTGGCGCGTTTCGTCAAATATGCGGAAAACGGCGTTTGGAAATCGTATCGTTCGAAGAATCCGAGTATTCCCAGTTGGACTTGTCGTCAAGACAAACTCGGAAACGACCTTGTTTGGAAGACGGCGAAGGTCGACGCTTCCGATTCCGAAACGACGACGTTCATATTTGCCGGAGGAACTGGTTTTGCGACGACGCCGAAAACCGACGGCTTCGTTCTTGCCTTTAACGGCGCCGACCTGCTGAAATTTAACGTCGTGGAAACGTTTGAGCCCGGCGTCGTTGAATGGAAAAGCGAAGACGGCGCCGCGACGCTGACGTTTGACGTCAAATATGCGGAAGCTCCCAACGACGCCTTTGGCGTTTTCAAACTGGTCGTTCCGACAAGCCTAGTCAAGGCGAACCAAGCGCAAGAAATCGGCGTTCGTTCGATCGGCGAAGGAAGCCGACGTTGGTTTGGACTGAATCTTTACACGGATTTCTCTGATTTGATCCAATAAACGAATCGAAAACCCGATCGTCTTTAGACAACCGAACGGCTCCGCCGAATTTTCATTCGGCGGTTTATTGCGGACGGTTACAAAAAAACGAACGCTAGAAATCACTAGCGTTCGTAAGTGAAAAAAGAAAAAAGCAAGGAAGCGTCAAACGTCGCGAATAAACTGCGCGCACGCCTGCACGACGCTTTCTGGGGCGCTAGCGCCCGCCGTCATCAACACGGACGACTCCGGGGTCAATTTATCCCAAGGAATATCTTCGACGCCGTTGATTAAATACGCGGGCGTTCCGACCGAGCGCGCCACTTCGGCGAGCCGTTTCGAATTGGAACTGTTCAAACTACCGACGACCAACACGACGTCGTGTTGCGGCGCGAGTCGTTGTACGATTTCCTGACGCTGTTGCGTCGCTAGACAGACGCCCTCGTGTTGGGGTTCTCGAATTTGCGGAAAACGCAAACGCAAGGCGTCGACGATTTCCGCCGCTTCAACGACGGAGAGCGTCGTCTGCATTAAGTAAATTAATTTTTGCGTTCGCGGAAAATTTAAGGTCTCGACTTCTTCTAACGACGAAATCAGCGTAGAATCGTTTGGCGCTTCGCCGAGCGCTCCGACGACTTCGTCGTGACCGCGCTTGCCGATGAAGATAATGTGAAAACCTTGTTCGACGTATTCTCGCGCCTGCGCGTGAATGCGATGCACAAGCGGACAAGTCGCGTCGATCGTCATTAATTTACGCGCCGCCGCTTCCTCGCGAATTCGAGGCGAAACTCCGTGCGCGGAAAAAAGAAGCGTCGCGCCGTCAGGAACGTCGTCCAACGACTCGACGAAAACTACGCCCTGACGTCGAAAACGATGAACGACCCAAGCGTTATGCACAATTTCGTGATAGACGTAAATAGGCTCGTTTGATCGATCTACAACGTTTTCTAGAATATTAATCGCTCTGTTGACGCCGGAACAGAAGCCTCTTGGCTCGGCTAACGTCAATTTCATTGCGTCGACCTCGTTTACGCGTAACGACGCGTTATACAAATTGTCTTGCTAAACGGGGAAAACGAACGTCGTCGCGACTGCGGAACGACGTTCGAATCGATCGTCTACGATAACGATTCAAGAATAGAATCGACAAGGGCGTCGGCGTCGAGGGAAACTTCCTTCTGACCGCCCGAACGCAAATCTTTTAAATTGGCGACGCCGCGCGCGACTTCGTCCGAGCCGACGACAAGCGCTAATTTGAATCCCTTTTTGTCGGCGTATTTCAGTTGCTGACCCAACTTTTTCGGCTCGGGATACAATTCGACTCCAACTCCTTTCTTTCGCAAGTTCGTTGCGATTTCGAAGTATTTCGTCGTTAAATTCGCGTCGAAGAAGGGAAGGAACACGTCGACCGTCGACGATTTCTTCTCGATCATTTCAAGTTGTTCAAGACCGGCAAAGAGTCGATCTAATCCAAGCGAGGCGCCTACGCCGGGCAACTTCTGTTTCGTGTAAAGTTCCGCCAAATTGTCGTAACGTCCTCCGCTACAGACGCTGCCTAATTGCGGCAATTCGTCGAGGAACGTTTCGAAAATTGTCCCGGTATAATAGTCAAGTCCGCGCGCGATCGAGACGTCGACGACAAACCGCTCTTCTGGAATCCCCGCCGCTCTAATTGCGTCGAGAATTTGGCGCAGTTCCGCGACTCCGACTTGTCCTAATTCGGAACCGACCAATAAGGATTCGAGACGCGCGAGAACGTCCGCGTTCGAACCCGACGCGGAAGAGACGTTCAAAATCGAACGCGCTTGCTCTTCCGTCGCGCCCGCCGTTTGCTTCATTTCTTCGACAACGGCGTCCGCGCCGATTTTCGCGAGTTTGTCCAACGCGCGCAAGACGGGCGTCGCTTTTTCCGTCAATCCGATTTTTTCCAAGGTTCCGTTGAGAATCTTACGACTATTGACATGAACCTTGAATTTTGTGAAGGAATCTTCGGAGCGAAGGTCGATGCGTTCCATAACGTCGTTAATCACAAGCGCCGTCTCGATATCGGAAACGACGCTTGTCGTACCGATCGAATCGAAGTCGCACTGCATAAACTCGCGGTAACGACCCGCCTGCGTGTTTTCGCCGCGCCAGACTTTCGCCAAATGGTAACGTTTAAAAGGGGTTCCAATTTCGGCGAGGTGTTGCGCCGAAAAACGCGCGAAGGGCACCGTAAGATCAAACCGCATACCGACTTCGCGTCCGCCGGGGTCTTTAAAACGATAGAGTTGTTTGTCCGTTTCGTCGCTTCCCTTGCCGAGGAGTATCTCCAAATACTCGAGGACGGGCGTGTCGATCGGACAAAACCCATAATTTCGATAAACCTTTGTAACGCGTTCGATCAAACGTTCGCGAGGTATCGACGCTTCCGGGAGAAAATCGCGGAAACCTTTTAACGTTCGAGGTTCAATTAATTTTTTTTTCGGTTGATTTTCTGTCGAGGACATTTTCTTTCAGGCTCTGTCTAACGCGCGCGCCTCGCGAAGTCTTTACGAGGCATATACGTCTTTACGAGGCATATACGAGGCGACGCGTCTTTTCATTCGGCTTTCTGAGCTTCTTCTAGCAATCGATCGTATAATCCGAGAAATTTATCGCGCGTTTCCGGCGATTTTCGAGCCGCGATCGCCGCTCGCGGGTGAACGTTGCTTTGCGCGGTCAACATAAATTCGGGATAAGGTCCCCACTCGATTTCTTTTTTGAGCGGGACAAATTCGCGTTCCAGACATTCAAGCAACGGACGCAACTTATATTTTTTCGCGTTGAGAACGCCGAGCAACAATTCCATAGGACAGTTGCCCGCGCCGCGTCCTAAACCGCCCAAAGAGGCGTCGACGCGCGTCGCGCCGCAAGAGGCCGCTTTGAACGTGTTGGCAAAAGCAAGCTGAAGATTGTTGTGCGCGTGCATGCCGACTTCTTTATTGGCGTCTTGCGCGTAGTTGAGGTACTTGCGCGTAAGATATTCCGTTTGGAAGGGCGTGAGCGAGCCGAACGAATCGACGACCACCAGCGTTGAAGCGGGCGTCTGAATTAGGCGTTCTAACACGCGATCAAGTTCCGTTTCCTCAACTGTCGTCACCGCCATCAAATTAGCGCTGACCTCGTAGCCCTTGTTATAAGCGTCCTCTATCATTTGGACGGCTTCGTCGGTCTGATAATGATAGAACGCGACGCGAATCATACTCAACGGACTTTGCGTCTTCGGGAGAACGTCGTTTTTCCAATCGGACTTTCCCGCGTCGATCATACACGCCAATTTGGTCGACGCGACGGGCGATTCGCCGACGACGGCGTAAAGATCGTCTTCTTTGCAGAATTTCCAAGCTCCGTTGGCGTCGCGCGGGAAGATTTTGTCGGAATTCTTATAACCCAATTCCATATAGTCGACGCCCGCCGCGACGCAGGCTTGATATACCGCTCTGACAAACTCGAGGTTAAAACGATGGTCGTTTACGAGTCCTCCGTCCCGAATCGTGCAGTCTAACGCCTTAATTTTCGGGTCGTTAATGCCCCAGAGCGAGTTCATTCTATTATCCTTTTGATACGCGTTCGACCGTTGCTTTCGATCTTTCGCTTGTTAAGCGTCGTTTGTCGACCTCGGCGTTTTGACGCGTCGACTCTTTAACGCAAAAAAATTACAAACGCGCGACGAGGACGACGCGCCGTCTTTAAATTTACCCTAACTTTGACGCGGCGTCAAGTTTTTTCATTCGACAAAAGTTCTTTTCTATTCAAAATTGTGAAAATACGCCCGCGTAAAGCGAAACGAAGGGAAGACGACTTCTTTGACGACTTTTTTCGGCTGGCGCTTGAGACAAGACGACTTTTTTTTATAATCGCGAAAACGCGTCGCGTCGTCGACGCTACGTTACGTCGGACGCCTTTTTTTTGTCGAGTTCCACTGTGAAAACTTTTTTAAAAATCGGTTCTTTGACCGTTTCTCCTCCTGTTCTATCGGCGCCAATGGCCGGTTATACGAATTACGCGTATCGTGAATTGTTGCGTCGTCTTGGCGGGGTCGGTTTGATCGCGACGGAAATGGTCAGCGCGCGCGCGTTCGTCAGTATGGAAGCGCGAGGAGACGAACAGCCGGCGAGGTTATGGGGCGTTCAAAACGAGCCGCGTCCCCTTGCCGTGCAGATTTGGGACAACTGCCCGGAAACGCTTGAAGAACTAGCCGGACGTTTGGCTCATACGTTTAAAGCGAGCGTCGTCGATTTGAATTTCGGGTGTCCCGCGCCCGCGATCGCGAAGAAGTCGGCGAGCGGGTCTTATTTGTTGCGCGATCCGAACAAAGTCGGCGAACTTGTCGAACGCGTCGCAAAGGCGTGCGCGCCTACGCCTGCGACCGCTAAGATTCGAATAGGTTTGACGTCGGACTCGATCAACGCGATCGACGTCGCGCAGGCGGTCGAAGGCGCGGGCGGCGCCGCGTTGACGATTCACGGACGCACGGCGCGCCAGATGTATTCCGGAGTCGCCGATTGGGACGAAATAGCCAAAGTAAAATCGGCGTTGAAGTCGATTCCGTTGATTGGGAACGGCGACATTAAGACGGCGCGCGAGGCGCTCGACAGACTAGAACGCTATCCGGTCGACGGAATAATGGTCGGACGCGCAGGTCTTGATCGTCCTTGGATTTTTCGCGAAATCGCGCAACTAGCGCGCGGCGAAACGCCAGACCCTGAGCCGACGTTGCGCGAACAACGCGATTTGCTTTTAGCGCATTATGGATTGGTCGTCGAACGTTTTGGAACCGAACGAGGCGTCGTTCTGATGAGAAAATTCGCTTGCCATTATTCAAAGGGTCGGCCGGGCGGTCGTAATTTTCGCGATAAAATAGGGCGCGTTTCTTCGGAAAAGGAGTTTTTTGACGTCGTTCAAAACGAATTTGTCGTCGACGAACCTGAAACGTCGGTCGTAAGACGAGAGATATAATCTAAGAAAAAACTGTTAAAATTTGCACGACCCGTCTTACTGCGCTTGACGTCGACGGCGACAATTCCTACAATGCGTTTCGGGAGCGGCAAAAGAGCCGTTTCGGGGACGAAGAACGGAGTTTTGGATTCGTCCGTTAGTTTTTATATTTGACGACAAGCGAGTCTTTTATGGTCCGCGTTAGAATAGTCGGCACGGGTTCCTACTTGCCCGAGCGCGTCGTTACGAACGACGAATTATCCGAACGTCTTCCCAAGACGTCCGACGAGTGGATTTATACGCACACGGGCATTAAAGCGCGTCATATTGCCGCTGCAGACGAGTCGGCTTCGGCGATGGGTTGCGAAGCGGCGCGTCGCGCGATGGAGAACGCGGGGATTACGGCGGAAGATTTGGGGCTTATTATCGTCAGCTCGTCGACTCCAGACTACGCGCCGACGCCGTTGACCGCCTGTATTCTTCAAGATCAACTTAACGCGGCTAACGCGGCCGCGTTCGATATGAGCGCCGCTTGTTGCGGGTTCATCTACAATCTTGAGATCGCCAAGAATTTTTACGCTAACCCGCATTTTACGCGTCCTATTCTTCTAGTCGCTTCGGAGGTAATGTCGCGCAAGGTCGATTGGAACGACCATAAAACGTGCGTTCTTTTTGGGGACGGCGCCGGCGCGGCAGTCTTGGCGCCAAGCGAGGACGAAAGCGAGAGCGGGATCGTCGATTCTTTGATGAGATCCGACGGCGCAAGCGGAAAATATTTGACTCTGGAAGGCGGTTGTCGTTCAAACGACTCCTTGAAGCATCCCTTGGCGCATATCTTGCAAATGGCGGGTCAGCAAGTTTATACTTTTGCGATTAAAGCGTTGGCGGAAGTTATCAGCGTTTTAATGGAACGCAATAATTTGACGTTTGACGATTTGGCGCGCATCATACCGCATCAAGCGAATTACCGCATTATTCATTCGGCGGGCGCGCGTCTTGGGTTTGAGGACGACGACAAGTTTTTCATCAACGTGGAACACGTCGCCAATACGGCCTCGGCGTCGATTCCGATCGCGTTGGACGAAATGAATCGCGGCGGCGAATTGAAGCGTGGCGACAAGTTGATCATCGCCGGGTTTGGCGCCGGGTTGACCTACGGCGGCAATTACGTGATTTGGTGAATAGAGAGAAAGACAGAAACGGAAACGACGCGAGTTTGATCTAATGAAAACGGCGCTGACGACGGGCTCCACCGGGCAGGACGGTTCTTATTTAATCCGAAAATTACTTGCCGAAGGACGCCGCGTTTGCGCGCTTGCGCGTCGTTCTTCGACTTCTAATATGGGACGTCTCGCGGATCTTACGCCGGGCGTTCAGCCGAACGGCTCCGAATTAATCTTTCGATTCGGCGATCTAACCGATTCTTCTAGTTTAATGCGCGTATTGGAGGAGTTCGAGCCCGACGAAGTTTACAATCTAGCGGCTCAGTCCGACGTGCGCGTTTCGTTCGACGTGCCCGAATATACCGGCGAGGTCGACGCTTTGGGAGCCTTGCGGTTGTTGGAATCGATTCGTCGACTTGGACTTGCTTCGAAAACGCGGTATTATCAAGCGTCGACTTCGGAACTCTTTGGCGACGTCCGCGAGAAACCGCAACGCGAAACGACTCCCTTCGCGCCTCGAAGTCCTTACGCAATCGCGAAATTATACGCTTATTGGACGACCGTCAATTATCGCGAGGCTTACGGCGTTTTCGCGTGCAACGGTATTTTGTTCAATCACGAGAGTCCCTTGCGCGGCGAGAATTTTGTCACGCGCAAAATAACGCGCGGCGCCGCGCGAATTCGCGCGGGCTTGCAAGAGACCTTGCGTATGGGAAATATCGACGCGCGGCGCGATTGGGGACACGCCGAAGACTACGTTGAAGGAATGTTCCTAATGTTGCAACAAGACGCGCCGGACGATTACGTTTTGGCGACCGGCGAGCAACATTCCGCGCGAGAATTTTTAGAGATTGTCTTTTCGCGTCTTGATTATCAACTCGTTTGGAAAGGGAAGGGACTTGACGAAAAGGGCGTCGACCGTCGCACCGGCAAAACGCTCGTCGAGATCGATCCCGTCTTTTTCCGACCAACCGAAGTCAATTATCTTTGCGGAGACGCGACGAAAGCGCGCGAAAAATTGGGTTGGAAGCCAAAGCATACGTTTGAAGACCTGATCGACGATATGCTCCGACGCGACGTCGAGTTGGCGGAACGCGAGAAGAACGCGTGAAATAAACGCCGGACGATTTAACTTTTAACGCGTTTTCGATCAAACGGGGGATAAAATGAACGCCGCAGAAGAATCTACGTTGATCGCGCGTCGTCGACGACTGGTTTTTTGGATAGTTGGAACGCTTTTAGTCGTCGGATTTGGAACCGTTTTACTTACGACGTCCGTCTATATGCTGGCTCAACGCGAGGCGGCGCGCGGCGAGCGTTGCGACTTAAATCTAGCGCGGCTCTACGCGGCGACGGTCGAATATTGCGACGCGAACGGTTCTTATCCCCCTCCGTTTACGGTAGACGCGCAGGCCGGCGTTCGGCGCCGTTCCGTCGCGCCTAAATAGGCGTTCTTATCCCCCTCCGTTTACGGTAGACGCGCAGGGGCGCAAGTTGCATTCTTGGCGCGTTTTGCTCCTTCCTTATCTTGGCGAAGAGGCTCTTTACGGACAAATTCGATTAGACGAGCCGTGGGATAGCGAGTATAACGTGCAATTCTGGTCGAAGGCGCCCAACGTTTTTCAATGCGCTTCAGTTCCGACCGACGAAGGACGCGCGACGCCGGGCGTTAAGCGCGCGACGAAAGAGGAGCGTTGCGCCGTGTCTTGCGTTTTGGGCGATTCTACGCCCTTTCCGAACGACGGTCGTCAAGTCGCGCCCGACGACGTGAGCGACGGTTTGGCAAATACTATTCTTTTTGTCGAACGAAAATCGCCCGTGAATTGGATGAATCCCGACGTTGAACTGACGCAAGAGCAAATTCTGGAAGAGAACGCCAAGCCCGTCAAAGAACGCGAGAATTTCGGCTCGTGGCACGGCGCGGGCGAATTCGTCGTCTTTTGCGACGGCGCGCGTCGGTTCCTTTCGGAAAAAATCGACGGTTCCGTCTTGCGGCTCCTCTTGCAAATCGACGACGCGGAGGAAGACGCGGCGCGCGTCGACGAGGAGGGCGCGAACACGCAAGAAGACGCGCGAGCGAAATAAACGCGCGCGCGTTCCAATTTGCCGTTATTTCGATCGCCCGTTATTTCAATCGTAGCGGCGTCTCCCAATCTTCTTTCATTTCGCGCGGCAAGGCGAAGACTTTGCCGTCTTTTGTGGAGAATTTAAGGGTCGAGATTGATTTTTCTCTCCCGTTTCCCTCCGCCCAAAACGCGTAAAAATCGGAATTGGCGTCGATCGTTCTGCGCGGGAAGCACTGATTGAGCGCGCTCTTTTCCGTCAGTTGAATTTCGCGCGACCACGTTTTGCCGAGGTCGCGGCTGATCCATTGTGAAATTTCGCCGCCAGTGTTGTACGCTTGAGGTCCGTCTTCGAAGGAACCGACGAGGCGCCAAACGCCGTCTTGCGCTTCTTCGGGATAGAACATCGCGTACTCGTAATTATTGTCGACTTGGCAGAGCGTCGAGAAGTCCCACTTGTCGCCAAGCCAGCGCGCGACGCAGAAATAACGCGGTCCCATTTTCGGTCCGGATTCGAATCCTTTGCTAGTGACGTAAGCGATAATCGGACGACCTTGCGGGTCGTAACTCAAGTCGGTTACGTAGACGTTAAGGTTTTCGTCTTCGTAATTACGAACGAGCGCGGGATTGTCGGATTTTAGCAAGGGCGTTTCGATTTTTTGTCCGTCGACCGTTTGCCACGTTTCGCCTAAGTCGTTCGACTCGATATAATAGAGGTTCGTTCGCCAATTTAAGCCGGTTCCTCGTCCTCTTTTAGCTTCGGCAGGGTGATAATTGAAAGACGTGCCCATTTTGACGCTAGGCTTGCCGTCCGCCGCCTTTTTCTCGCGATCATAACGAACGCACGCGTTTTGGTAGTGTCCGATTTCGATCGCGGCTAGCGGTTTCCACGCGCTCCATTCTTTGCCGTCGGGACTCGTCATAAACGCGAGCAGACGCGCCGCGCGCGAATTGGGGTCGACGTCGGCGACTAAACGCTTGTCGTAAGTTGTGAAGAAGGAAAAGAATCCCCGTTCGGGCACGTTCCACATTTGAACGTAGGAGAAATTAGTCATTGGGACGGGCTTGCCGTCGACCAATTTAGTCGGATTGAGGAGTTCGAATTCGGAAATATCGTAAGGTCTGACGCTTTTGTGAATGAAAGAAGGACGTCCCGTTCCGTGCGAGGTCGAGAAGACGAAAATATAACCTTCGTCGTTCATCGACATAACGGGATTGTCGTGCGCGTCGTTCGTTTTTTTGTCGACCAAGACCGTCGGACGGGAAACTTTGTTAGTTTTGTGGTCGTAGACGCCGACTTCGTGCCATAGCGTTCTCTCGTCGGGGTCGAATCCGCCGTAGCAGAAGAACGTTTTGTCGACTTCGGGACGATAGACGGAGAACGGGTAATGATTGGCGGGATAAGTTCCCATACCGCCGGAATACTTGTAGACGTATTCGTTGTCAAGTTTTTGGTTGTAGTACCAAATTCCTCGATAACCGACGTCTTTGCGATTTAGCAACGGAACAAAGGAATATTTTTTGGCGACGAGCGCGCCCGAAGACAATTCTTCGCCGTTTGCCGCGACGCTCGACGCGTTCCAAAGCGCGACGCGTCCCTTGTCGATCGTTTCCGCGCCTTGTGCGAAGAGTTCGCCGACTTCGCGCGCGTCCAAAACGCGGTTCCAAATTGCGACGTCGTTCAAACGACCTAGGAAAGGACGATCGATTTCAGGCTGAACGGCGCCGATTTGCAACGTTTGTCCGTCGAACGCGTCGCTTGCAAGACGCGTTGGCGTCTTCTTTTCGGCGACTAATTTGCCGTCGCGATAGATTCGAATCGTTTCTCCGTCGTAAGAACCGCAATAATGAGTCCAGACGTTTTTTTCAGGCGCGGGCGCGAGCGCGAAAGAATACGCGTTTGCTTCGGAACCCGATTGGACGAGCATTCTTACGGCGTTGTTGTAAATATAGAACGTGAAGAACTTCGAAGGAAGACCAATATTGAGGATTCCTTGCGAGACGGTCGGCGCGTTCGTATTGACCCATGCGGCGACGGTAAACGCGCTCGGCGAGAATAAGCCTTTCGGCGTCGTCAACGCGTAAGTTTTGCTCGCGTCGACGAGGAAGCCGTCGTTAGGTTCCAACGCGCTTAGGGGCGCGCCCAAAGAAATAAAGACGAACGCCGCAGAAAGAGCGACGCTAAAAAAGTTCGTGAATCGTTTCATTGCGTATAGGAGTAAATGTGTTGTTTGACAATGCGTTTAAACGACGCTAAACGACTATTCTAAATTGAAATTTGCCGCGTCGGTTCCCTTAGGCGGCACGTCGAACGTGATTTTGGAACCGTTCGTGTATTCCGGCGCCAACAAAGGAAGGTCGGAAGTGTCTGGGTATTCTTCGTCGTTGACGCCTTCTGTTCCCCATTGCATAAATTTGAAGGCGACTTTATGAGTTCCAACGACCGCGCCCGGTCGCGCGTCGAGTTCGGTCGTCGTCAATTTGAAGCGTCCTTCCGCGTCCGTTAGACCGACGGACGTGATGCAAAGATTCGGATCGGCGACGTTCGTCGGCGTGAAGAAGACGGAACAATACGCTAAAGGTTCTCCTTGATACGTCGCGACGCCCGAGACAGGAACGACCGGCTCGCCTTTTTTACAGCCGACGGCGCTAAAGGTTAATATTAAAGCAACGCAGACGAGAACAAAACGAACGCGCGTCATAAGCGCTCCTACAAATGAAAGTCGAGGGTTTAAAATTAAAAACGCGAATCGCAAATCTTGACGTTTCGCGTTTTGTTTATAAACAAGCGTCGCGTTAGAGCGAGCCGCCGGAGACTCCGCCGTCCGCAACGGCCGCGTAGTTCGCCAAGACGCCGGGTTCGACCGTCGTGGAAACAAAACGAACGCTTCCGTCCATTATCGAGAAATTCAGACCGCCAGCGTGATAGGCGCCCCAGCCGCGCAACGCCGCGCCTTCGGAAACGACCGTTCCGCAATAGGAGTCCCAGTCGCGCAAGTGCATTTCCAAATTGCCGCCGCCGGTGAGAATTAACGACTTGTTGTACCAGCCGTAATTATAGCCCCAAAGCGTCGGCAAAGGCCACTTGCGCTTGCTGTAAGTCGCCCTAACTTTGTGCATTTCGCCGACTCCGATCGTGTTGGACGTGCCGTCGATCAAAGACGCCGCGCTTTCTTGTTGCACCGTAGACGTCGCGCCCGCTCGTTTGACGTAACCGGCGGTATGAAATACTCCGCGCCATTCCCAGCGAACGTAATTCATCGAATTTTCAGGCATGTCGAACGTGCCAAGGTTCGGATTGGCCGCGCTGCCGGTTCCGGTTTTTACCTCGTCGAGCTTGCCTGTCACGCCGCGATAGGAGCCTGTCGCCAATTCGGCGCTACGGTAGTAACCGCCGTCGTTGCGCGTCGTCGAAGTCGGATCCGAAGTGTCGCTAGGGCAACGAAACGCCTCGACGGGCGTCTTAAGAATCGCGTTAATATCGGGATCGATAACGTAACTCGATTGGATCAATTTACCGAAATTGAAATAGTTGGCGACGAGCGCTTCTTGTTCGATGAAGGGCAAAATCGAGATCGTCCAGCCGGAGTACTGGTTTGAACCCGTCAGCGACCCTTTGGAGTTAAGCAAGCTCATCGACCCCGGCGGGTATTTTTTGTGGACGCCTTCGTAATTCAAACAACCGAGCGTAATTTGTTTGAGGTTGTTCGTACATTGCATACGACGAGCAGCCTCGCGAGCCGCTTGGACGGCGGGGAGGAGCAGACCGATTAATATGCCGATGATGGCGATCACGACCAATAGTTCGACAAGGGTAAAGCCCTTTAAAACTCGTCGCGAATGTTTAAAGAAGGCGACGTCCATAACGATTCCTTTTATTTTGTTCCTAAAATTTTCCTCTTGCTTGTTGAAACGTCCGACTTTCCCGTTAAGAATAACACGAGGAAAACGAATCAGACGGGCGTTTACGCAAAGTCGTTTGTCGACGGAGCCGAATCGATCGACCGCGCGACACGAAGAATATTCAAAACGCGCGAGTCTTTTCGACGACGCGGCGTCTTTACGAGCGGAATAAAACACGCGACGCGTCGACAAAGAGATTTTCGACGAATCGCGCGATCGTCGTTTTACGTTGATTCGACGTTGTTTCGGAGATCTTAACGCTACGGATCGACCCCAAAACAACGCGTTCTACGACTTGTCGCGTCTTGTTGTTACGCCTCGGGAATTTCGTATCCCTTGCGTCGAGGTCTGTCGACGTAAGTATTCGCTTCGTCGTCGCCGACAAATTGTTCTTTTTGCGGATCCCATTGCAAAGGACGATTCAGGATTCGCGTAATATTGACCAAGTGGCAAACGGAAACGCTTCGATGTCCGATTTCAACGTCGGCGTGCGGTTTTTCACGCGACGCCATACAATCGAAAAAGTTCTCGATATGAGGACGCGCGATCCAAGTCGGACCCTCGGGCGGATCGGCTTCCGGCGCGTCCTCGATAAGACTTTCCGGGTTCGCTTTGAGATTGTTGCGATTAATCTCAAGATTGCCCTTCTCGCAACGGAAAATCGCGCCGCCCATAGGCGCCTTGCCGTATTCAAGATCAAAATGAACCTCGGCTCCGTTCGCATATTTCATAGCGACTTTTCCGCCCCCGTCTGGCATTGGCGCCAACGCGACGGGACCCGATTCGGAAGCGCCGAGCGCCCATTGAATTTGATCGACGCCGTGCGCGCCCCAATTTGTCATTTCGCCCCCGGAATATTCGCGCCAGCCCATCCAATCGAGCAACATCCAATTAAATTTGCGATATTCGGTCGGACCTTGCCACGCGTCCCAATTCAGACCTTCTGGAATCGGCTGTTCTTCGTATTCCGTCGGAATATTGTTACAGAAGGGATAATTGCACGCTTGAACGAGCTTCACTTTGCCCAATTTGCCTTCGCGAATAATTCGACAGCCGTATTCGTTGAGGCGCATTGAGCGTTGTTGCGAACCGACTTGAAGGATTTGCTTGGACTTTCGAACGACGTTGACAAGTTTGCGCCCTTCGGCGATATAGGTCGTCAAGGCTTTTTCCGCGTAAACGTCCAGACCGGAGAGAATTGCGCGCGCGGCGGCGATCGTTCTGCAATGATCTTGCGTAATGACGAAGGCGCAGTCGAGCTTTTCTTTGTCGAACATTTCGACGTCGGAATCGTACATATTCCAACTTTCGCCGTCTTTGATCAGACCCGAGTTTTTCTTTTCGTTCACGCAATCGATCATTTTCTGGCGCCAGAATTCGGAGACGGCGACGATCTTGGCGCGTTCTTGGGGAATGTGTTCCATAAGTTGACGCGCGCGATTGCCGGTTCCGACGAACCCGACGATAATACGATCATTGGCGCCGACGCCGGAAGGAGAAGCTAGAACGGATCGAGGAATTAAGGTAGGAACGGCGCATGCGCAAATAGCCGACGCCTGTTTCAGAAAGGTTCGTCTCGAGTTGTTCATTATATAACCTATAATTACTTTCGGTAAGGGAAAACGGGAAGGAACGGGACGCCGACGCGGCGCCCCCGATAACTATCACGAGCTTTAATTCTAATGAGGAGGAGTCGCGACGTCTATTTTTTTTTCAAAGGAAAAGTGAAATAAAAATTTTTTATAGAAATATTTGAGAATAATCGAAAGAATTGATATAGATTCACGTCGTCAAGAAAAAATTTGCCGAGAAGATATGCGCCAAGAAACAACAAAAGCCGCGTTCACAAGAAACGCGGCTTGCAAGTCGAATCGATTAAACGATTAACTTTGAACGATTTCAAACTCAGTTGGCGAAGTGCGCGAAAGCCTTGTTCGCTTCAGCCATACGGTGGACGTTTTCGCGCTTCGTATAAGCGACGCCCTGCTTATTGTACGCGTCGAAGAGTTCGGCGGCCAATTTTTGCGCGGTCGGCTGACCTTTCTTATCGCGAACGGCCATCAGAATCCAGCGAATGCACAACGATTGCGCGCGATTGGCGCGAACCGGCATAGGAACTTGGTAGGAGGCGCCGCCGACGCGCTTCGAACGAACTTCGATCGCCGGCTTGACGTTTTCCAACGCGGTCGTGAAAACTTCGAGCGGAGGAACGTCGGCAACTTTCTTGCCAAGAATTTCCAACGCTTCGTAAACGATCTTGCGCGCGGCGTTCTTTTTGCCGTCCCACATCAAGCAGTTGGTGAACTTGCTGACCAAGAGGGAATCATAAAGGGGATCGCCTTTTAATTGTTTTTTACTGGCGGTAACTCGACCCATTTTATCGACTTTCTTATATTCTTTTCGGTTTACTGCTGTTTGAAGCCCGACTTCAACGGGTCGCAACGAGAGTTTAAGAGAGCCGTGCCAGGCTTGGCGCGGACGTTACTCCGTCTCCTCCGAATCGCAAAGATTCGAGCGACGTTACTGACGAAACCGTTTAATTTGGTAAAACGAATTTCGCCGGACTTCACGCGTTTGTCAATGTAATATATTTTGCGTCCGAATCGCTTAGAACGCGCCCAAGGGGGACGACGCTCTTTCTTCCAAGGAAAAAACTCGCGGTCGTGATAAAGGATTCCAAACGCTTTTGCGACGGCGACGCGTCGCTCTATTTTTCAAGAACGCCTTTGCGACGTTCGACTTCCACGCCGAATTCAAGCGGCGTCCAACCTTGAAACGATCGATTCCGAAACGATCGATTCCGAAACAAGGGACGATAAATTAACGTTTCTTCGTAAGAACGGCGTTCTTTTTGGCGCCGTAACGACTGCGCGCTTGCTTACGACCCTCGACGCCCGTCGCGTCCAACGTGCCGCGGATAACCTGATAACGAACGCCCGGAAGGTCGCGAACACGACCGCCGCGAATGAGGACGATGGAGTGTTCTTGGAGCTTATGACCTTCGCCGGGAATGTAAACGGTGACTTCTTTGTTGTTCGAGAGACGAACACGCGTAATACGACGAAGAGCGGAGTTAGGCTTTTTCGGTTGCATCGTACGAACCAAAAGGCAAACGCCGCGCTTTTGGGAGCAACTTTCGAGAACGGGGGTTTTCGTGGCGCTATGTTGTTGTTTACGATTCTTACGCACCAGTTGATTGATTGTTGGCATTGAATTTCTCTCGTTTAGTTTTTGACAACTCTCTCTATGTTTTTGGGACTCGACCTCTTCTTGATCCCTAACGATCAAGGCGCGAAACGCGCAAAAGTCGACTGTATCGCCAAGACGCGCGCCTGTTTGCAAGAGCCGACCGCGACTCCGACAAGCAAACGGCGCCCCAATAAATTCTTCGCAGTTGTATAATTCTAAGAAAATTCAAAGATTCGTCAAGGAGGAGGTCGAATTTTTTTCCTTTTAAAAAACGTTCTTGGGGAGAAAACGTAAAAAAACCGCAGGTCGGAACGGGACTTGCGGCGTATGCGGAATACTCGAAACTGGAATTGCGCGAAACGGGAATTACGCGTTTTTAAATTCTTTAACTATGTCGTAAATCCCGCGAATCTTCTCCGGCGGGACGTGCGCGCCGATCGCCGCGACGAAGCCGCCCGTAAGAACGCCGAGACATTCGCGGACTTCGCGAATAGCGCGAACGGGATCCGGATCTTCGTACAGCTCGTCGACGCGAGTCGCGAAACAAAGTCGTCCGCGATGACTGCGACCTAGCGACGCCACCTCCATTTTAATCGGATTTTCCACGCGGACGACCTGCGCTCCAATTTGTTTCAAGTCGCCAAAGAAATCGGAACACTCGTCGGAAACGCTAAACCATACGTCCAAGCCGACCTCGTGAGCGCGCTTGATCTGTTTCGCATAACTTTCGCGCAACAAAGTGCGCCACATCGAAAGCGTCATTCGGGAGGTTTTGCGCGGTCCCCAATCGTCGCAGAATTCGATTCCGTGAAAACCCTTGCGCGCGAGCGTGTCGAACAGGTCGGTTTCGAATTCCATAATGATTTCCATCAATTCCATAAAACGCGACGTCTCGATGAGAAAGTCGACCGCGCTCAGTTTTTCGCCGCGCAACGCGCAATAGACGGCGTACCCGCTCAATCCAAGACTGGCGAGGCGATAACGATCGCCGCAGACGCGACTTGCCGCTGGAACGCGCGCGAGACGTCGCTTGAGGTCTTGCGGCGGCGCCTTATAAATATCGACTTGCTTCCATTCGGGCAAGGTCGGCTCGATCGGAATAATCCAGTTTCCATCGGGACGACGCGAACGTTTAAACCCCCATTCGCTTTTCGACTGGTCGCTTGGATCCGGCAGGGATAGATCGTATGTCAAGACGTCGCTTAAACCAATATAGTCGCCGTCGACCCAAATCGGCACGCGTTCCGGATTTTTAAGCGCGATCGCGTGGTCGACCATTGCCTTTCTTGTCAGCATCTCAATTCCTTATTATTCTAGCGATCTAATCGCAAGCCGGTCTCGATACGGAGTCTTTGCGGAGTCTGGATCGGACGGACTGTCTTGTCGCGTTCGGGACGCAAACGCTCAACATCTTGCAGTAGCTACCATATTGTATTTTTTATTGAACTCAATTTCAAGTTCTTTTGAAAATTTTCCCAAGAAAAACTAAAAAAACGCCGTCTTTTTTGCTTTTTATAACACGTTTTTACAAAAAAACGATTCATAACGGCTAAAAAAGCCCCCAAGCGCTTGTCATTTAGATTTTTTTCTCTACAATAAAACGACTTTTTGAGAAACCTACCGTTGAGTTTCCGTTGCCGCGAGGAAAAGAATGAAAGCTCGCCTATTGCGAATTGTCGCTAAGATTCGCGCGTTCTGGAGGAAGAGCGGATTAGGCGAACCTGATTTGGGCGAGCCGATCGTTCGACCGCTTGAGGATTACGGCAAGCCGACTTCTGAAGTCGCGCTGGGCGTCTTAAAACGCGACGGTCTCCGCGCTAAACGCGCGTTTGAATACGGCGTTTTACTGATCAGACAATCGATTCTTGCCTGCGTCGTCGGCGTTTTGACGGGCGTTTGCGGCGTTTCGTTTCAATATGCGACGTCGGAAGCGAGTCGTTTTTTCCTTCAATGCGAGTCGTCGGGGCGCGGCGTTCGCGTGCTCTTTTTTTTGCCTCTGATCGGTCTTTTAATCGTCTGGCTTTATCGCCGTTCCAAACTCTCCGTTTACGCCGGTACGAACGAAGTCGTCGAAGCGTTGATTTCGCGCGAAAAGCCTTCGCTTTTATTGGCGCCGCTTGTCTTTTTAGGCTCCGTTTTGACGACGCTTTGCGGCGGTTCCGCCGGACGCGAGGGCGCCGCGCTTCAGCTTGGCGGTTGCATCGGTCTTGGCGTCGGAAAAGTTTTTGAACGACTCTTTCGTATTCAACCGCACGAATCGCGCGTTGCGATTTTGTGCGGTATGAGCGGGGGATTTGCCGCCGTCTTTAACGCGCCGTTGACGGCGACTGTTTTTGCGCTGGAAATAGCTTGCGTGGGAATGTTTTACTATCCTGCGTTTCTGCCCGCTTTGTTGGCGGCGCTTTGGGGATCGTCTTTTGCGTCCGCGTGCGGATTCCATAGTATGGCGCGAACGATTTCCGAAACGCCGACGTTGACGTTCGACTTGGCGTCGCGAACGATCGTTTTCGGCGTTCTTTGCGGGCTTGTCTGCGTTTTCTTCTGTTCGACGATTCGTCGTACTACGAAACGCGTCGCGTCTTCCTTTTCCAACGATTACTTGCGCGCCTTTTGCGGCGGACTTTGCGTCGTTCTCGCGACTCTTGCGCTTGGGACGAACGCCTATAACGGAACCGGAGCCCTTAATATCGATCAAGCGTTTATCGGAAAATCCGATCCTTGGGATTTCGTCCTCAAAACGCTTTTTACCGCCGTCTCGCTTGGTTGCGGATACAAAGGGGGCGAAATTGTGCCCGCGCTTGCCGTCGGAGCGACTTTTGGCGCTTTTGCCGCGCCTCTTCTAGGGACGAGCGCCGAATTAGGCGTGCCGTTGGGAATGGTCGCGCTTTTTTGCGGGACGACGAACTGCCCGATTACTTCGTTGGTTCTGGGCGTCGAGCTTTTTGGCTTTCAAAACGCGTCGCTTTTCGCGATCGTTTGCGGAGTTTCTTATCTTACTTCCGGACACGCCGGGCTTTACCGAAGTCAACGAGTCTTCTTTTCAAAATTGACGGCGAACCCATATGATCCTCGACTCTATGACGAATTGATCGAGGACGCTCAATTTTTAGAACGTATGCGTTGACGAATTGACGCCGGTTTTTGTCGAGATTTGCTCTACTTCGAAAAAATTTTTTGACTTTTTTTTCAAAAAAAACTTGAAATTTGACGTCGGGCGCTTCATAATCTCAATTAGAAGACTTTCCTTCTTAGTTCGTCCAAAGAAGTGGCGAAGCGACGCGCGAGTTTCGTTGGAACTGAGTCGACGTTGAGACGTCTAAGAATTGAACTGAGTCAAGGGGTTTTTCACCGTTTTGCGTTTAAATTTCGAAGTTCCAAAATTTTTGTTGACAAAGAACGTTCGGCTAATATAATATTAAGGATATGGGAACGCCGTTTTGACTTCGAAGGGACGTTCCGAAAAATCGAGAGAAAAACGGTTTGATCGTCGTTAATTTTCGCTATATTAGTTGTTTTTTATCGAGGAAGCGCGGCGTAAGCGCGCTTTTGACGGCGGATCAGTTTTTCCGATAAGACGGTCGCAAGACTTGTCGATGCGCGTCAAGCGTCTTCTTGCAGACGTTTGGACGGAATAGAGCGTCAAAGAGGAAAACGTTTGGACGGTAAGGCAAGAGCCGTCGAAACGTTTCCGCCGAGGGTAAAGAGGAGGTTGTAACGATGTTTGTCGAAGAACCCAAAAAATATCACAACGTTTTTGACGAGATTATGGAGATGGGGCACGACGAGGATTTCGTGCCGTGCGTTACCGACGAATTTTGCCCGACCGACGCGCCCGCCGGATCGCCCGCAAAGGTGCAGGTTTTGGCGGAAAGAGTGCGTAAAGGTCTTCCTTTGTGGCATCCGGAAGATCGCGTCTCGTATCTCGGTTTGATTGGCGCTTCGATGCATTCGCGCGATTGAGCGAAGTTTGAAGCTTGAAGCGATTGTTTTTGAAGCGTCGACGCGGCTAACGTCGGCGCTTTTTTTGTAACGCGTCAAAAACGGAGCGCGAATCGAAATCAGGGAGACTTCGACGTGTTTAAGAAAATTTTGACAAAATATTTGTTGATTTGGTTGGTTCTTGTTTGCCTATTCGCGTTTTTTTGGTCGGATATTTTTGGAGTCGACTTCTTCAATCCGTTCTTTCTTAAAGACGAAAAAGCGCGCGGTAATTTGATGAGCGCGACTATTTCTTTAACAATGTTGGCCGTCGGTTCTTTATTGCCCTTTGAGGAAGTGAAAGCGGTCGCTAAACGCTGGTACAAAACGCTTGGCGGAACCTGCGTCCAATATCTTTCTATGCCCCTGTTGGCTTGGGGCGTCGCGAAAATATTGCATCTTGAGGGCGCCGCTTTTATCGGCGTCGTTATGGCGGGGTGCGTGCCGGGCGCTATGGCTTCGAACGTCCTGACGATGACGGCGAAAGGAAACGTCAGTTATTCCGTCGGTCTGACGACTTTGGCGACGTTATGTTCGCCTATCGTCGTTCCGGCGACGCTCGAGTTCTTCCTTGAAGGAAGTCAGATAGACTTTCCCGCCCAAAAAGTGATGATCTCGCTTCTTGAAACGGTCGTGGCGCCGGTAATTATTGGATTTACGTTGGCGCGTTGTTTCGGCTGGTGGCGCAAACTTGCGAACGCAGGCGCGGAAATTGTTGCGAATTTGGCGATTATTTGGATTATAGCCGCCGTCGTTTCGCAGAACGCCGCGAATGTTTCGAAAACTTCGTCCGCGTTGCTTGGCGCAATGTTGCTTTTGAACGTCTTAGGTTATTTGGCGGGCTATTTTGGCGGGACGGCGTTGCGTCTCGACGCGCCGATGAGACGCGCGTTGACGATCGAAGTCGGCATGCAGAACGCCGGACTTGGGACGGTTCTGGCGATGAAATATTTTCCAGACCAGCCAGAAGCGGCTTTGTTTTGCGCTTCTTACACTTTCGGCTGTATGTTCACCGGGATTATTTTAGCGCAGTCGTTCCGATTTGCCGCCGAACACGCGGAAAAGAAGGCGGAAGAGGAAAACGCCGAGTTGAAAGAAGGCGCTTGATCCGCTTGGCGCGCCTATGCGGCTAGGTCGGCGGTATGTTTTACAAAAAAGATTGTCGACGTTTTTTTATAAAGAAAGTTTTTTTGCTATTGAAAGACGTCGGCTAGCCCTTTATACTTAAGGCGTTTGGGCGGGAAGGTTGCCGTCTGATTCTATTGGGCGGCAAGGGATTATTTAGCCAAGTAATATTACTTAAGGGAATCAGGACAGTTTTGTAAAAGAGTTCTTGGGTGTTCTTTTATAGACGACGCCTTTCAATAGGGAAAATGAAAATGGTTTTAACCCCAAAAAAGAGTCGAACCGTCAAATGTGAAAATAGAAGCAAGAAGGTTTTCTGCGTAACCAAAGGAGCGCGAGGGCGTATAGAGGGGGACACGGACAGACGGTTGGTTTCAGAAGAGTTTGCCGAAGCATTCGAGAAACTCAGACGTGGATTTGCAAATGACAATACGGAGGACGTGAATAGACGTTTGATTCCAGAAGAAGTTGCAGATGCACGCGAGGGACTCAGACGTGGATTTGTGAATGACAATACGGAGGACGCGAATAGACGTTTGACTCCAGAAGAGATTGCCGATGCGCGAGAAAAAATCAGAAAAAGATTTGAAAAATTGGCGCGTCGCTATGGTTTTGTAATGGAATGAAAGTTTTATGTCCTCTTCGTCGTCTAAAAATTCGAACCTATACGTTGTTCTTGAGTTACTTGGAACGTATGTTGACTCAATAGACTTTTCGACTCTTGATGGAAGACGTAGATGCGACGAAGCGGCGGAAAAGTTATGCCAAAAGTTAGATCAAGATTTTGGCGGTGGTGAGGTTGCGTATGAGACTGCGTATGAGACCTTGAAAGTCGTTCGTAAGATCGACGCTCTTAGAGGGCGTATTGAGAAATCCTTATCGCAAAAAACAGACGATCTTGTTGAAAAGTATGAGAAAGTTCTCGCGGCAAACGAAGAAAAATCAAACGAGGCGCCAAGACGTTGGATTGCTTCTGTTATCGTAACGGCAATACTTATCGTTGTTTTAATAGTGGGAATCAATCGTTGGTGTTTAGGTGGTTTTTCAATTTACGATTGTTTGGGACTTTTTTTATTTGTTTCCATTCCGTGCGCCATATGGTACGTGATTGTTAAAGATTCTACTCTTATCGATTGGCTTAGGGAACTAGGACGTCGGAACGAAAAGCAGGGCGACGACAAGTAGGCAGGTTCTATTGTTTGGCAAGCTGAAATGTTTGACGTCTTTTCACCCATTGTCGATCTTCTTTCTATGGAAATTATGTTCTAATAGAGACGACGCGGACGGATTCTCAACGTCTAACATTTGATTGAATTTGACAAATTACGCGTTTCTTTGATTCTTTTTCTTTTAACGTATAGACGAAGCCCTTCGTCTCGTGTTATAATCAGATTCCGTCGCATCGGAAACTTTCGGTTTCAAAGCGGGCGATTTCCAAGCGGCGCGTTTTGTTTTTGTCGAACGATACGAAAGGAAAAGACGATGAAATTATATTTGACGTCGGCGGTTGCATTCGCGCTTTTTTGCGCGTCGACGGCGCCTTCTTTGGCGGCTCAAGGGGATTTGCTAGACGTGCGCGACTCGTCCGACGCCCCGATAAAAATTATTTTCGACACCGATATTGGCGGCGATATTGACGACGCGTTTGCGTTGGCGCTGATTCATCGTTTTGCCGACGACGGCGTTTGCGAGTTACTTGGCGTTTCGTTGACGAATCCGAACGCCGTTGCCGCGCGGTTTGTCGGCGCTTGCAACGCGCTTTACGGTCGCCCCGACGTCCCGATCGCCGTCGCTGCGAACGCTAAACAAACGGACGACAATTACCCTGCGAAGATTTTGGAACAACAAAACGCCGACGGAACCCCGGAATTTCCCGTTCCGAAGGATTTCAAGACGGAAGAGCCCGTCCCGATGTTGCGTCGGCTCCTTGCGAATGCAAAGAACGGCGAGATTGTGATCGTACAAGTCGGCGGCTCGACGAATCTTGCCGCGTTGCTTGACTCGCCGCCCGACAATATCAGTCCTTATACGGGTCGAGAATTGGCGGAAAAAAAAGTTCGGCTCGTTTCCGTAATGGGCGGCGCGTTCGTAATCGACGAGTCGGTTAAAGACGATTATACGAACTATCGCGAGTGGAATATTATCGTCGACGTACCCGCCGCGCAAAAATTTGCGGAAGGATGGCCGGGCGAGATCGTCTTTTCCGGGTATGAAGTCGGAATGCGCGCGACAATGTCCGCGACGCGTCTTTCCAACGTCGACGCGTCGCCTAAGGTGAAATTCTTGTACGACGCGTTCAAACATTGGGGCGAAAAGAACGCGCCTAACGAAGGCGTCAATCATTGCCGACCGACTTGGGATTTGACGAGCGTTTATTACGTCGTTCGACCCGAAGCGGACGCCGGGTTATATTCTCTTTCGGAACCGTTGGACGTCGCTTTTGACGACGACGGCGCGACGATATGCGCGCCCAATCCCAAAGGCAAACGTCGCGCCTTCCTGACGGACGAGGCGGGACGCGCGAAGGCGGTCGAGGCGTTCGTCGAGATTTGTTCGCGCCCGTAATTTTGAACGAGTCGTCGCGTTTGGGGCGGCGTTTTCCGTTTGGTTTTTACGCCGAATCGCCGCTTCTATTCATTGGTTTTCAACAATATGCGAATTACAAGAAGAAAATGAAACTTCTCAAGAAAACGTCAAGCGTTCTTTCACTAGTAGCGTTGTGTCTCTGTCTTTCTGCCTGCAGTCATAAAATCGACGACGTAATCGTGATCGATTTGGACGACGAACAAGCGTCGACCGTCGATTCTAAGACCTCCGAACCTACCGAAGCGCCGAAGGATTCCAAGTCGGACGCGCAAGCGACTGAAAAAGACGGATACGCCGTCGCCGAAGAACGCGACTTGTTTAACGGCAAAGATTTGACCGGCTGGACGAACGAGTCCGGGGGCGCGCCGGTCGGCTGGACGGTTGAGGACGGATTGTTACGCTTGACCGATCCCGCGCAAGGAAAGGACTTGCTGACAAAGGATTCCTTCGCCGACTATATCCTAGAATTCGAATGGCGGTTCGGACGCGCGTGTAATTCGGGCGTTAAATATAAGATCGAACAGCCGAACGATCGCGGCTGGGTCGGTTTGGAATATCAAATTCAAGACGACGCCAACGTCGAAGACGGCAAAGTCGACGATCGCAAAATCGCGTCCTTGTTCGACGTCTTAGCGGCGCGCGCGTCGACGAAAAACGACGAATATCCCGCGCCGACGACCGACGAGCCCGACGGAAATTTCCGACGAGGAAAAATCGTCGTCGTCGGCAAGCGCGTCGAACATTGGATCGACGACGAAAAAGTTCTTGAATTTGAAATCGGATCCGACGCTTGGAACGAGGGCAAGGCGCAAAGCAAATTCAAGAACCAAAAGAATTTCGGTCTGGTCGATTCTAGCCCGATTCTATTGCAGGCGCACGGCTTCCCGGTCGATTTCAAGAGCGTTAAGATTAAAATTCTTGCGCGTTAAGCGACGAGGCGCGCCACGTTTCGTTTTTACGCGCTTTTGGCGCTTCCTTTGGCGGCGCTTCCTTGGCTCTCCTTCTTTAATCGCGCGTCGACTCCAGCTCGACGCGTTCGATTCGGAGCGGTTCGGTTTTTGACGACCGCGAGGGAGCGCGCTCGACGTTCTCGACGACGCGTTATTCTTGCGACGACGCGGTCGCTTGCTCTTGTCGCGCTTTCGCTTTTATGGTTTGGCGACGATTTTCGATTCGAAAGAACTTCGACCGAACTTACGTTCGTCGCGACGCGTTCGGCGCCGTTGCGCGTTTTGCTCGTCGACGGCTCCGATTCCGGCGCGACTCGTTTTCCGTCAAGCGTTTCTTCGTTCTCGACCGCGCGTTTGCTTGAATTGGCGTTGAATCCCTTTGGGGACGACTACGCGGAAAAGAACGCGATCGCCCGAACGTCGACTCTTTCTTCCGCCGAATTTTCCGAATTGCGCGCCGACGCGCTCGAAGATTACGACGTCGTCGTTTTGGCGGATATTTCGGCGCTTCTGGACGTCGAAATGAAAAAACTCGATCGATTCGTCGCAAAAAAAGGGCGCGCGGTCGTCGTTTGGGCTGGAGGAAGAACAAGCGCGAAAGACTGGAACGAACACTGGAGACGTAGTGGACGCGCGCTCGAGGTTCAAGACGTCGCGTTCGATTCGACGACGCCGCGCGCGTTCAATTACGCGCCGACGCGCGAAGAACGCGTGTTTGCCGCTAATTTTCCCGACTTTGATTCCTCGGGCGCTTCCAATTTGCCGACGACTCGCGCAATTTGTTGCTTCGGAGAAGACGCGACGCCGATTTTACGCGATCATACGACGGGCGCGCCGATTTTCTCGCGTCTTGCGCCCGGCTGGTTTTGGTTTGCGTCGAGTCTCGAGCCGGACTTTGGTGGCTTGGCGTCGGCGCCCTGCTTTCAGACGCTTGTCGAAAAATCGCTTGAGTTTGCGACGTCGGAACTAGCGACGGTTGAAAACGACGTCGTTTATGATTTATCGTGTTTGAAACGCGCGCTTTACGCGCTTTTAATTGCCGCCGTCGGACTCGATTTTTACTTAAAAAGACGCCGAATCGACTCTTCGAACTCGATCGATTAGCGTTCCCACTTCAACGAATAGAGATCGGCTTCTTTCATTAGGAAACGCAACTTGATCGTTTTACCCGCCAAGTTCGACATATCGCGCGAGCCCTTCCACGAGACGCGACGATCAAGCGAGTCGCCGTAAATCAAATCGCAGTCGTCGGCGGAAAAACCGGGTAGGACGTTTCCTTCTTCGTCGAGAACCTCGACCCGAACGAATCCGGCTGCCGACGTCGCGACGTTAAGCGAGAGTTCTGCTCCGTCGAACGTCAGCGGCTTGGTCGTCGCGACGCCCTCTTGTGATTTCGCGTGAATTGAAACGAATCCGTCGATTCTAAGCGCGTAACGTCGCAAGCGCGCGTCGTTGTTCGTGGCGGACGATTCCAGCGAATAGATTGAAATCTCGTTGGGCGAGTCGTCGTCGAGCGATTTCGTCTCAACCATATTCCACGCGAGATAATTGTCGCCATAGAACCAGTTGTGCTTCGTTCGCAAGCCGGGCGCAATAAAAACGTCGTTCGCCTTCGTAAAGTTCAAACCGTCGCGACTCGCAATCAGTACGGAGTCCGTTACCGCCGTCCCAAGACGTTCGCCGCCCTCGGGTAGCTTCATACGCGCTTGACGTTCCTCCCATTCGGGCAGGAGCGACGTCGACACGGTAAGACCGTTGTCGACGTATCGCGCCGGAAAACCGACGTAAATATGAGGCGCGCGATAATAAGGCTGAATCTGATTCGTATAGAGTTGTTCGCGCGGCGTCGGCTCTTGTCCCTCGGGAAAGCGAATTTCCCCTTCGTTCTTCCAATGCAGAAAATCGTCGGAAACTGCGCGAAACACGACTCGCGTATTCCTGCGAAATTCACGATAATAGAGGACGTACTTCTGTTCCCTCGTCGACCAGAACGCGACGTTTTGCGTGTCGAATCTTCCGTCGGTATAGACCGGCGTCTCTTGCATCAGACTCCAATGGATAGCGTCTGACGACTTAAACGCGTAAAGACCGTGATTTTTCGCGTTTGCATATTCTCCGTGACAGACCGTCTTATATTTCTCGTCGGCAGGAACGCCGGGACGTTCGTCCAAAAAGGGCGTGAAGTCGTGCGTTCCCAAGCCGGAGCCTGGAACGAATTCTTGAAGAAGAATATTGTTTTTTTTGCTTCCTTCATACTCGCAAAGTCCATATTCGGGGCGCGTCCAATTAACGCCGTCGTCGCTTTCAAGACAAGCGATCGACATCGGAATTTTTTGTTCAATACCCCACGCGCGATAGAACATTCGGTATTTCGTTCCGTCGAAAAGAACCGTGCAATATCCTTCGCTCTCGCCTTCCCACGGCTTGTCGAAAATTGCGACAAGATTCTTTCTTTCGGGACGATGCGTCAGACGTTCCACGCCGTCGAGCGACTCGACGAGATAATCGTCGATAAACAATTCGCGACGGTCGCCAAGTTTTAAGGGCGCGTCGTGCGTTTCGGCAAAAAGCGGCGCGACGCAAAAGAAAAGGCTCGACGCTAAGAAGAGGGAGACAAATGGATTGGTCGTTTGCATAATGTTTTACCGATAGCTTGAGGATTGTTTTTGTTTAATTTTGAAGAGACGTTTGCCGCTTCAAACGTCGTTGGTTACAGCTTGGCGCTTTCCTCTTCGAGCGTCTTCTGAAATTCTTCATAGTCGCCGATAGGTTGATTAATGATAAAAAGCAAAACTTTCAACAACGTTTGGGGATTACAAATCGTTTTCAATTTACGTTTGACGTCGTTAGGAACTGCGGAGAAACCGTATTTTTTAACAAGTACGTCGTGAATTGCCGTCCTAAAATTATCAAGAATTTCTTGTTCTTCTCGTTTAATTCCTGCAAGTTCTTTATTAATTTCTGCAAGTTCCTTTTTACTTTCCGCAAGTTCCTTTTTACATTCCGCAATTTCCTCGCGGTACGGCGCCAGCTCGTCGTAAAAGAACTCGCGGAAGAGTTTTTTATTCATAACGCATTTCATAAAATTCCCGTTAATTTCCAACAACTCGTACTTAAATTTCGCGCGTTAAACTTGGTTCTACGCAACAGCCAAGTCATATAATTCAACGTCGCTGTGAGGAAATACCGCCGGTTCTCCGTCTTTTGCGGGATTCAGATCGGCGATAGGAGAGATTCCATATGGAAAGGACGAGCGTCGTTGATTACGACTTGACGCTTTCTTCCTCAAGCGTCTTCCGAAATTCTTCATAGTCGTCGATAGGTTGACTCGTAATAAAGAATAAAACGTTCAACAACGTTTTCGAATTACAAATTGTATTCAATTTATGTTTGACGTCGTTCGGAACCGTAGATAAACCGTATTTTTTAACAAGTCTGTCGTGAATTGCCGTCCTAAGGTTATCAAGAATTTCTTGATTTTTTCGTTCACTTTCCGCAACTTGTTTTTTACTTTCCGCAGCTTCCTTTTTACTTTCTGCGGCTTCCTTTTTACTTTCCGCAGCTTCCTTTTTGCTTTCCGCAGCTTCCTTTTTACTTTTCGCAATTTTCTTTTTACTTTCCGCAATTTTCTCGCGGTACGGCGCCAACTCGTCGTAAAAGAACTCGCTGAAAAGTTTTTTATTCATCACGCAATTCATAAAATCCTCGCTAATTTCCAACAACTCGTATTTAAATTTTCGCGCGTTAAACTTGGTTCCACGCATCAGCCAAGTCGTATAATTCAACGCCGCTGTGAAGAAATACCGCCAGTTCTTCGTCTTTTCGGGATTCAGTTTGACGATAGGACTGAAAATATCGAGAAGTTCCGATTTGTGCTTTTCTTTGTCGACGTAATTGGCAAACCGCGAAAGAGCGAACGCCGTTTGTAAGAACGGTTCCCCTTCCAATTTCTCAAACGGAACGTCGTTGAAATTGACTTTCTGAAAGCGCATATGAGGTCCGTGATCCACGCCCTCGCAACGAATCAACACTTCGTCAAGTTGCGGACAATCCTTTTGACATAACAAAATCGAATAGGGCGCGGGCAAACGTCCCTCTTCGTCGGCAAAATCCTTGGCGTTTTCCTTCATATACTCAAGAACGTCGACTTCGTAGCGCAACATTTGAATCGAAACATAGCGGTCGTACCAGGCTTTATGTTCCATTGTTACGACAAACGCGCCTATTTTACCCGACTTGAAACGAAATTTATAAAAAACGTCCCCGATCGAATCGACTCCGTCCAAACTCGGCTTGCGCGTCGGCGCGAGTTCTAGCGAATCGAAATCGATCTCGTTGAGAACGGCGGGATCAAGAACGATCCTAAAAAATGATCGCGCAAAAACAAGGTTCGACCAAAACAAATAGACAAATTGGTCGTGCGTTACGCGCTTGACCTTCTTTTTGCGATTAGACGAAGACGAAGACGAAGCGCTTTTTTGGGCGTCTTTAGAATCGTGTTGTTTTTTCATCGTTGGCGCGTTTCCCGTAAAATAACGTCGTGCGTCGTAAGAAGGAACGAACGTAGAACGAACGACTACGCAATCCGCCTTCCGATAAGAATATACCCAAAAAAGAGAAAAAAAACAAGGGGCGGACGAAAAAAGAACGTCGACGCGCGCGTTTTTCGCACGACGCGCCGACGGAAAATCGAAACAAACAACAAACTAACGCGTCTGAAAACGCAAGATCACAGCCATTTGGCGACGTCTTTTGCCCAGTACGTGATAATAATCGTCGCGCCCGCGCGTTGAATCGACGTCAGCGTTTCGAGAACGACCCGTTTTTCGTCGATCCAACAGTTTTGCGCCGCCGCTTTCGTCATACTGTATTCGCCGGAAACGTTGTAAGCGGCAAGGGGAAGACCTGGAAATCGATCCTTCGCCATACGAATAATATCAAGATAAGGAAGCGCCGGCTTGACCATAATAATATCGGCGCCTTCCGCGACGTCGAGTTCGATTTCGCGCATCGCCTGACCCGGCGCGGCGTCGGGCGCCATCTGATACGAGCGACGATCCCCAAATTGAGGCGCGCTCTCGGCCGCTTCGCGGAACGGCCCGTAAAAAGCGCTCGCATATTTTGCGGAATAGCTCATAATAGGAAGGCGTTCGAAGCCGTTCTCGTCGAATCCTTGGCGAATTGCCGCGATCATGCCGTCCATCATGCCGCTTGGCGCGACCATATCGACGCCCGCGCGCGCTTGAACCAACGTCTGTTTGACGAGATTCGCAAGCGTCGCGTCGTTGTCGACGTCCCAAGCGTCCTCTTCTTTGCCGCATTTTTTCAAGACGCCGCAATGACCGTGATCGGTGTATTCGCAGAAACAAACGTCGGAAATTACAAGAAAGTCCTTGCCGACGACGTCTTTTAACGCGCGAATCGCTTGCGCGACAATACCGTCGTCGCTCATCGCGTCGCTGCCCGTCGCGTCTTTAGCGTCGGGTATGCCGAACAACATTACGCCGCCGATCCCAAGCGCTTCGATTTCCTTAACTTCCTTGACAAGCTCGTCGATCGAAAGCTGATATTGACCGGGCATTGCCGAAATCGGAACGCGAACGCCTTGTCCCGGTCGAACGAACAGAGGCAAAATAAATCGGTCGGGCGACAAAATCGTGTCGCGAGTCAGGCGACGAACGCCGGGGTGATAACGAAGACGTCGCAAACGCGCGACGGGAAAGACGCCGGAATTTTGAGATTCGCAAGTCATCGAATATTCCTATCGTAAAAAGACGCCAAAGACGAGCCCGAAGGAAACGTCGTTGGCGTCGGTTGGAACGGCGTTAAAGAAAACGATTAATAATATTGTCCGAAACTGAGCGTTTTGAACATTTGACTGATCGACTCGTGATTGTGAATCCGCTTGAGCGCCTCGCCGATTATCGGCGCGACGGAAACGACCTTCATCTTCGGGATATTATGTTCGGGCAGAAGCGGGATCGTGTCGGAGACGACGACTTGTTCGATCGGAGCGTCTTGCAAGCGTTGGATCGCCGGACCGCAAAGGACGCCGTGCGTCGCCGCCACGAAGACTTTTTCCGCGCCCATTTCCTTGACGACTTTCGCCGCGCCGCAAATCGAACCGGCCGTGCTGATCATATCGTCGAAAAGGAACGCGACGCGACCTTCGATCGGTCCGCCGATCAAGTGCGACTGTTCGACTTCGGAGCCGCTGAGACGACGCTTGTCGATAATCGCAAGACTGCCGCCGAGCGCGTCGACGTGCTTCACCGCGCGTTTAATACTACCGGCATCGGGACTGACGATAACGCGATCATTGGCGTCGTAGCCAAGCGTTCCGATATATTCGTCGATAATAGGAGAAGCGGAAAGATGGTCGAGAGGAATATCGAAGAAGCCTTGAATTTGAGCGGAGTGAAGATCGAGCGCCACGACTCGGCTCGCGCCCGCGCATTCGAGAAGATTCGCCGCCAATTTCGCGGAAATCGGAACTCGCCCTTCGTCTTTGCGGTCTTGGCGCGCGTACCCGAAATAAGGAACGACGGCGGTAATTTGGGCGGCGCTTGCGCGTCGGCAGCTGTCGATCATAACGAGCAGTTCCATCAGCGTGTCGTTGACGGGGCGGCAAGTCGGTTGCACGATATAGACGTCTTTGCCGCGGACGTCTTCTTCAATGCGGCAGAAGGACTCGCCGTCGGGAAACTTTTCGACGGTCATTTGTCCCATTGGCTCGCCCATATAATCGCAAACTTTTTCGAACAAAGGGCGATTCGCCGTGCCGGAGAAAATCTTTAACGCGTTCATTATGCCGCTTTCCAACTCTCATATGCTTCGTGAACAAGTCGACGCCGACTTTCAAGACGACGCCGCGCGTAATCTATTCCGTCTATTATACGTCTAAAGCGATGCGTCGAAAGGGGGGCGCGCGTTTTGTTAAAAACGAGCGAGCGTCCCGAATAATTCAAACGATATAAAACCGTTCGTTCGTCCTCAATTCCGTTTCCGTCTTCGAATGCGTCAAACGACGGCAAGTTTCGCAAAGCGTGTAATAACGAACGTCGTCGTCCGTTTCGATGATTTTGTCCGTTTGATCCTTCAGTTCGACAAGTCGAGCGTCGGAAAGCCAACATTCGAAAACGCTCTTTTGCGCGCGAACGCCGTAACTTTGCATTATTTTAGCGATCTTGCGCAATCGTTTCGGATCGGCGACGTCGTAACAGATCAACCAGTAGCGTTCCATTGGCGCCCCCTTTCCTTAGCGAATCTCAAGAGGAGCGTAGGCGTCGAAATCGCCGTTAATATACTGGCAAAGACGAGCGACTTGAACGTCGATCGTTTTACGCCAGTCGACTTTCCGTTCGACGCCGGGCAAAGTTCGTTCGTCGTCGAGTTTTCGTTCGAAAGCGCGAAGGAAGCGAGCGCGACAGTCGTCCTGCAAATAACAAGCGGGCGGAGATTCTTCCCCGTAATAAAAATCGTGCGGAGAAACGATTCCTTCGTTGACGCATTTGAGTACTAAAGCGTCTATGATCGGCGCCCGAAATTCTTCGAGCAAGTCGTAAGCGAGCGCGGGATAGCCCCGACTTTCGTGCATAAGACCGATCGTCGAATCGAGACCGCGCGCCGCCATACAGGAGTCGATTCGATACAAGACGAGCGAGTACCCGAAACTTAGCATACTGTTGATTGGGTCGGTTGGAGGACGTTTGGAACGTTTCGTAAATTGAAAGGATTCGGGAAAGACGCAACGACCCAAAAGCTCGAAATACTCCCGTGCCGCCGAACCTTCGACGCCCAAAAGACTCGCCAAAGAATCGACCGAAGCGACTTCTTTCTCGTAATGCTTCAAACGACTCAAAAGCAGACCGACGCGTTCGTCGTCGTCCGGGCGATTGCGCAAGCGTTGCATAATAAAGGCGCGAGAGTTGCGAATTTTAGCGGACACGACGCGGCGCGCGAAGAGAAGGCGCGCGTTTTCGTCTTCGTAAAGCGCGTATTGGCGACGACGAAGCGCCCAGTTCGATTTCGCCGGCGGGCGGAGTACTCCGTAATATTTGCCCTTCTGAGAAAAAAGACAAATAGGAATCTCTTTTTCAAGGCAAAGACCGAGAGTTTGCGTCGTGATCTGAACCGCCCCGAAGACGAAAATAAGATCGACGTCGACAAAAGGGAGTTCGAAAAGCGTTTGCGAACTTTTGCGAACGACGAAACGACCCCCGCTATGGGCGAGCGTCGAACCTTGTGTTTGAATATACAAAGCGCGAGATACTGTTTCGGACATTTGATTCCTTAATGATTGAAAGTTGGCTAGGCGTCAAACGTCGCGTCAAAAAAACGCGAACTAAAATTCTGTCAAAAGACGACGACAAACGCAACGGGTTAATAATTTGCCGATACCGCCCGATCTATCGGCACGAGAAGTCAAATTACGTTAATATGAAACTCCGCGCAAACGAACCCAAAAAACGTTTGTTAGGAGAACGGCGCATAGATAAGAATCGGGAAAAGAACAATATGTGTTTAATTCGGGTTTTTAAAGTCGGTTTATTTGTTTTTTAATTCTATTATTGTTCAAAAGATAAGCGTTCACTGATAAAGTTTGGAACGGAACCCCGCCGTTAGGCGGGCGTGGAAGCCGCCGATTACATATCGGCGGACGCCTTCATAACCAAAAAACTTCGATTTTAAACGAACGTCGCAGTAACTGATCGTTACGTTTTTACCACGCCGTTGAAACGTTTTTAATTTTCCCTCGTCGCGCGATCAACGTTTTGCGAGCCGACGCTATCCGCCGTTTCGTTGCGGACGTTGGAATTGCCGAGTCAACTGCCGGATTTAGAATAAAGGCGTGCGTTCACGGAGCGACTCCATCCGCTTCAACGCGCGGCGGCTTTGGCTTTCGTACGTTTTTCGCTTTCACGAAAAACGAATCCTTGTACGTCGTCTTTATCCGTCAAATCGCTGAATTGCATTTGGGAGCTTTTCGGGAATACTTTTCGTGAACGCTTACTCCAAAAGAAGCTGAGGAAAGAGTCGTTAGACAAAAAAGGTAGGGAGAACAAGGCGTCAATCCCCTTATTATCTATTATCCGGGGCGGGTCTAAATGTCTTGAAAACCTGCTCAACTATATCCCCGACCTGCAAACGTGTATCAATCCCCTTATTATCCGGGGCGGGATTAAATGAGTTTTGGTCGGGGCGGCTTTCGTCGACGCAGGATCGTATCAATCCCCTTATTATCCGGGGCGGGATTAAATTTAGCCTAGAAAAAAGAAGTGTACTATGACTAGCTATTCTAGTATCAATCCCCTTATTATCCGGGGCGGGATTAAATGCGCACATCTCCGTTGTCTGTCGACGTCTCGCGGACTTGTTGTATCAATCCCCTTATTATCCGGGGCGGGATTAAATCCAAGTATATGCTGGGGTAGAATATAACCTAGGTTTGGGTATCAATCCCCTTATTATCCGGGGCGGGATTAAATTTTCGAGCCCTTCGACGTCGATAACAGGCGTATTTCAACGGTATCAATCCCCTTATTATCCGGGGCGGGATTAAATGAAAGTTACTTCGATTGAAAATTTGAGCGCCGTTCGCAAGTATCAATCCCCTTATTATCCGGGGCGGGATTAAATGTTAGTCTCGAACACCTCAAAACCCGCGCCGTGCATAGTATCAATCCCCTTATTATCCGGGGCGGGATTAAATAAATAATGAAGCTACTCAATTCTTCTGGTTGGAAAAAGTATCAATCCCCTTATTATCCGGGGCGGGATTAAATTAGAAACACAGGTTTGATTATTTTTACTATTGAAAAAGTATCAATCCCCTTATTATCGGGGGCGGGATTAAATACTCTTTCAGCGGTATCAATTTTGATAATGATACTAAGTATCAATCCCCTTATTATCCGGGGCGGGATTAAATCGACGTCTTGCTAAACAAGCCGTCGACGCGATTAAAGCGTATCAATCCCCTTATTATCCGGGGCGGGATTAAATGATAAAGAAAGAACTGTTATATCCTTTAGTGGTAAACGTATCAATCCCCTTATTATCCGGGGCGGGATTAAGGGCTTATCCGAAAATAACTTTATGAGTAAATATCCACAACTTTGTTAAGAGTGATCATAGCAGCCGCCAATTTCAATAACGCCTCGAAGGAAGTTGTTGACTTTTCATAGGTCGGACTCAATTTTCGAAAGCGTTTAAACCACGAATTGAACGCTTCCACAATCCAACGCTTGGCTCGAAATTTAGGATTGTTTTTCAATTCTTTTTTTTCTTCGCCACGCGGTCGTATATGAGGTATAAAACCGTTGTCTTTAACAACTTGTTCTTTTCCGACAAAACCTGCGTCTAAACAAAGATTCTGTTTGCGTCGAAGTTTTTTTGTCGGACGAATTCGTTGGATCAACAAAGGTTCCAAAAGTTTGGAGTCATGCCGATTTGCTCCGTCGACGACGAACGACAGCGGGACTCCATTCTCCTCGACAAGAACCATCACTTTGCGCCCATTTTTTCCCCCGATCCGTAGGATTGGGTCCGACGGATTCTTGGGCAAGAGGAGCTTTGATTTGACAACCGTCGGCTGCCTGCCATTCCCATTTGATTCCTTTGAGTTCAGCGTATTTGAGGAGTCCCGCCTCCCAAATGCGATCAAATAATCCGTTTTTCGCCCAGAGTGAAAATTTATAATGCAACGCCGACGAACCAAGACCACCAAACATTTCACGTGGAAGCGCGTTCCATATTATTCCGTTTCGCAAAACGTAAACTATTGCTGAAAAATATGTTCGCGCATCATACTTCGATTTGCGTCCAGCGCCGGGCTTGCGTTGGTACGTTTTGGATTTGTTACGTAATTCCGCCGTACTCGGAATCAACGGTTCAACAAGATTCCAAAGCTCGTCCGATACTGTCCAAGGATGCGTTCGCATTGTTCGTTACTCCTACTAAAAGTAATGCGTGGGTAAAAAAGGAATAACGAATATTTGTAAAAAAGTCAATCGCTATTTTCGAATAAGTCCTAAATATCAACGGCGCTTCGTTGCGCCAAGCGCCGAAGGTCAAACTAACGTTCCCCCTTCGGCGCTTCCTTTTTATTAATAATACGTTTCTTTGGCCTCTTTTGCCAGTTGTATCGATCGCATAATATGTTCGCGCGGTTCGACGTGTTCGAAATGCCAATTCGACTGCAAATATCCCAAAATTCTGTCGGGACCGACGTTGTCGCGGCAATACTTCACTAAATTGGCAAAGTTTCCGTCGTGCGACCAATTCGAGCCGGTTGGAATTTGGTCGTAACCTGCGGCGTCCAATTCCAGAAACGCCTTGACGTAAACGCTTTGATCGGGATCGCACTTTTCAAGATCAAATTCTTCGTCGTAATACCAGTTGCTCATCACGATCGACTTAGGCGCCCATTCGAGGAAATCCTTATGACGCCAGCAGTAGTCGGCCCAAATCCAAGGTCGAACGCCGTTCTTTTCCACTTCGTTGATAAAGAAGAGGAAATCGTGCTTCCACAATTCGCCTTGACGAATAACGACGTAATCGTAAGTCTCTTGATGCCAATACGTTTCTTCGTCGTATCCAAGATGGAAGAATCGCGGATGGTCGAAAATTTCGATCGTTTCTTTGATTAGATCGGCGCAAACGCGATAATAAGTCGGCGTAGAAACCATACGAGCGTAATCGCCCATCCAGAAGTCGTGGCACGAGGAAAAATTCAACTTCGGAATCGGTTCCAAGCCAAGTTTGCGCATACGACTAAGCTCGGCTCTCAATTTTTCAACGCTCCAAGCGCCTTTTGTCGCAATTTCAGGATGCGACTCGTATTGAACGCCTTCGCCAAGATCGATCACGACCATATTCAGACCAGATTCGGCGGTTCGTTCCATAACTTTTTTCCAAAAGTCGTCTTCCCAAGTCATATGGTCAAACGGGGGAGTATACGCCGTCGGCGAATCGCCCCACATATTTGCCCCCAAATGGAGCAGAAGTCCCCAAATCATAGGATTTTTAGCGACTTTGCCGTCATTTCCCCAAGCGGAAGCCAAGGGATACGCGGCTAGCGCCGCCGCGCTTGAAGTTAAAAAATTCCGTCTTGTCAGATTCAACATAGTCGTTTCCTTCAATAATTACAAATCGATCTGCGCCGACGTTCTTGGAATCGTCGACGCGTTCCAATAATCAAACGTAAATCTCTACAGCGTCTTCAACACGCCGCAGATGATTTGATTCATTTTCGGCTCGGCGTCCGCAGCGTTCTGCAAAATCCTTGCAATATTTGCGGGTTCAAGCGCGTCGGCAAGTCCCATGTCGGTAATAATCGAAAAACCAAGGACTTTCATTCCGCTATGAACGGCGACAATCACCTCGGGCACGGTCGACATTCCTACGACGTCGGCGCCGATCGCTCGTAAAAAACGATATTCGGCGCGCGTCTCAAGATTGGGACCGGCAAGAGCGACGTACACGCCTTGTTGCGTGGAAATTCCCAACTCCAACGCCGTTTGACGAGCGCGCGCGATCAAATCTTTCGAATAGGGCTCGCACATGTCTGGAAAACGAGGTCCCAAGCGTTCGTCGTTAACGCCGATCAAAGGATTGCAACCAAGTAGATTAATGTGGTCTTCAATCAGCATAACGTCGCCGGCGCGGAACTGAGGATTCAGACCGCCGCACGCGTTGGAAACGATCAAAACTTCGGCGCCAAGAGCCTTCATTACGCGTATCGGAAAGGTTATTTCTTTAGGAGAATATCCTTCATAATAATGGAAACGTCCCTGCATTGCTACGACGGCTTTACCTTCGAGCGTTCCAAGAATCAATTTCCCCGCGTGCGTCTCGACCGTTGATTTTGCAAAATAGGGCAATTCTTCGTAAGGAATTACGACGTCGGCTTCGATACGTTCGGCCAACCCGCCTAAACCGGTGCCCAAAACAATTCCGACGTCCGCTTTTTTCGTCCAGCGGGCGCGAATGGCGGCGACCGCTTCTTGTATTTTGTCGTATTCTTGCATTATATCGTAGTTTCAACTTCTCAGTATTTTGGAGAAAACGCGTCTTAGAAAAGACGCGCGGACAGGCGCGACAAAACCGCGTCGTTCCTAGCCTTTTATTTCATAACGTCGTAAACGGGCTGGAACGTCGGCGCGGCTCTCGATCCAAACGTTTTTAAGGATCACTGTTCCTTTTTCTCGGAAGCAAGCGTTTTAATCGCTAGTTCCGCGAGTTGTTTTGGCGCGACTTCAGCGGGGGCGCCGGTCATCAAATCAGACGCTTTCGTCGTCTTCGGGAACGCAATGCACTCGCGAATATTGTCGACTCCGGCAAACAACATTACGACGCGATCAAGTCCAAGCGCAAGTCCTCCGTGAGGAGGAGCGCCAAACTGCAAAGCGTCGACGAGGAACCCAAATTGCTCTTTAGCTTGTTCGCGCGTCATACCAAGCAATCCGAAGACTTTGTTTTGGACGTCCGAATCGTGAATACGAATCGTTCCGCCGCCGGCTTCAAATCCGTTCAAAACAAGGTCGTAGGCTTGAGCGCGAATCGAACGAATCGCGTCGGCGTCCCCTTCCAATTTCGGCAAATCTTCGACAAGCGGAGCCGTAAAGGGATGATGCATCGCAACCCAACGATTTTCTTCCTCGTCCCAGTCGAACATTGGGAATTTGACAACCCAGCAGAAATTCATCTCTTCAGGGTCGTACAACTTCAATTCGGCGGCCAAGCGACGTCGCAAACCGTTCAAAACGCGACACGTCAGATTGAAATCGCCGCACGAGAACAAAAGCAAGTCGTTGGGCTCGGCTTCTAATTTAGCGCCGATCGCTTCAAGCGACTCGGCGGAAAAATTCTTCGCGCTCGTTCCCGTCAACTTGCCTTCCGCGTCGACCTTAAACCAAACCATTCCTTTGGCGCCGAATTGATCGCCGATCCAAGCGGTCAAGCCGTCGATATCGCGTCGACTATATTTGTCGGCGGCATTCTTGACGTTAATGCCTCTCACGCGTCCGCCGGATTCCGCGACAGAACGGAAAACTTTGAAATCGACGTTTTTCGCAATTTCCGTAACGTCTTTCAATTCCATACCGAAACGGAGGTCTGGAGCGTCGTGTCCGAAACGTTCCATCGCTTCGTCGTAAGTGATTCGCGGAATCGGCAGGGTAATTTCCTTACCCTTGATTTCCTTCATCAAACGCGCGACTAAATTGCTAATCAGACCGATAATATCCTCCATTTCGATGAAGGACATTTCGACGTCAAGTTGCGTAAATTCCGGCTGTCGATCGGCGCGCAAGTCTTCGTCGCGAAAACAACGAGCGACTTGAACGTAACGATCGTATCCGGCGATCATCAAGAGTTGCTTATACAACTGGGGCGACTGCGGCAACGCGTAGAACGCGCCTTGCGTAACGCGACTCGGAACAAGATAGTCGCGCGCGCCTTCCGGCGTGCTTTTGCCCAAAATCGGCGTTTCAATTTCTAGAAAATCGTTCTCGTCAAAGAAATCGCGCAACGTCTTCGTGATGCGATGTCTCAACGTCAAAACGCGTTGCATTTCAGGACGTCGCAAATCAATATAACGATACTTCAAACGCGTTTCGTCCGAAGGAATTTCCGGCGCGGAGGGTAAAAACGGAACGACTTCCGAACGATTCAACACGACAAGTTTCTGCGCGCGAAGCTCGATTTCTCCAGTCGCCATCGACGGATTGACCAACCCGTCGGGTCGAGCGGACACTTCGCCGGTAATTTGAACGACGTCCTCGTTATGAAGCGATTTGACAAGTTCAAAAAGAGTCGCGTCGGCGGCAACGTCAAACACAGTCTGCGTTTTACCGTAACGGTCGCGAATATTGACAAAAAAAACGCCGCTGTGATCGCGCGCAGAGTCGACCCAGCCGCACAGAGTAACCGTCTCGCCGACGTTCGCGCGACGTAATTCGCCGCATGTTTTAGTTCGAAACACCGTAATTCCTCATAAAAACTAATAGTCTCCGCGATGCAATGAAACAAATTCAGTATCGCGTGAAAAACGTCGTTTTTAAGCGTTCCCCAAGGACAAGCGCTAAAAACGACAAGAAACGTTCCAGACGCCCCCTATATTTTAGAACATATTTCGACGTTCGACTAGCCCCTAACATTGTTTCTGACGATTTTCACAAATAAAAAGTCTATGAAGACGTTCCTTGCTAAAAAAAAAACAATCTTCTTGAAGTCGAATAAAAAAGACCTCTTTTCTAGCTAGGACGAGGGCGCTATAATAACGCGCTCGATTTTTGCAACTCGAGTTCGTTGGTTACGCAAATACGCGTAAAAAATTTTTTACGTCGATATAGAAAAGGAACAGTAATGAAAAAAGCGCAAGTTGACGTCGCGACTCAAAGCGAATCGTCGATCGATTCGACTCTAAGCGCGCGCGAAGCCAATTCCCCAACTTCGCGACGTAAGAGAATTCGCCATACGGAAGCCGATAGAACGAGCGAAGAAATTACGGACGAATCGTCCAAGAACAAGGCGTCGCAAAAGCGAGTTTCTAACAAAAAAGCAAGCAAACCAAAACCGACCGCGACGCTCGAACGGGACGATTTCGAAGACGTAGCCGACGTCGACCTTTTTAGCGCCGACCTTTTTAGCGCCGACAAGACCGACGACGTTCAAACGATCGATCCGCAAGACGTCCAAGCTCCCGACGCCGTTCCTTTTCCTAACGAAACGCAATTCAACGCGTCGGAACCGAACGTCTATTGCGACGTTCCTTTTAACGAGCAACCAAGCTCGGATCGTTTTTTCTGTTCCGACGAGAAGTTTTATCTCAACAAATTTGGCGAAGACGTCTTAGACGACTTCGACGACGACTTCGACGAAGATTTCATTCAGTTGGACGATATGGAATTCAACGAGACTTTGGACGATTCTTACGAAGAAGGAGACGATTCGTTTGCGTATTCGGACGACGATATGGACTCGGACGCGTCTTCCGACTACGAAGATTTTGACAGGTTCGATTCAGACGAAAACGTATTTGAAGACGCGGACGAAGGTTACCCGACTCCTTGATCGTTTCCCTACGTAATTGACGCGTCGAATATAAAAAGAGCCGCGACTCGTTGAATCGCGGCTTCAAGGCAAGAAGAAATTTCAGACGCGCTCGGAAGACTACATCATATCGTAAGAGTCGTTCAATTCGACGGACGCGGTTCGCGTTTCGTTCTCTTGAACCTTTTCAGCGGCAATATACAAAACTCGAGCAATTTCAGAAGCCAACCGCGCGTTCTCGGCGATCGTTTCGTCGACGGCTTTCTCGCATTCTTCCACGTTCTCTTGCGCTTCTTTCAAGACCGACGCGACTAAATCGCGATACTCGACCATTTTAGCAAGAGCTTTTCGCGTCTTTTCGTTCACTTCCGCATACGAATCGACGTTCTTACGTCCCTGCGCGTTTTGAAGCGCGATCGCCCAATTTTCAAATCCTTCGACGTCGGCTTTGACGTCGCTAGGAATCTCGCCGCCAAGAGAAACGATCTGATCGGCGACAACGTTGGTCAAATCGTTTAAAGCCAGCTTATTGCGCTCCAGCATAACGTTTTGTTCGTCTCTCGTCGTCCATTCTCTTTCAAGTTTGCCCTGAAAATCGATCGGGTAACGAGACTCGGCGGTCGCCTCAAGCGTATCGGCAAAGGCTACGCAAGACTTGGGCGCCATAGCGTTGAAAGAGGCGCCGAAACCCGCGTATTTTTCGGGAGACTGGCTGTAGAAATAAGCGAGATCAGCTGGAGAATCGTAAGGAAGACGATCCACGTAAACAACCCAAGATCGTCCGCTTTTCGCCGATTCTTCCAACCCCTTCAATTCGGCGACGGACGCGACGCCGATCGATTCCAAATTAACCTGCGACCCGGAAACTCCGGAAACCTTAAACGCGCCCAAAAAGCTGAAGGGGACGTTCGTAGACGCAACGGCGTTTTCCGCGTCCTCGCCCGCAACGTTTGCGACCGCGACGTTTGCGCCCTCGTCGCCCGTCGACGCGTCGTCGACGTAAGCGACGCCGGAGTCAAAGACAAACGCGACCGCGCCCTCGCGGAAGGACGACGTTTGATATTTGGGCGACACGCTAAATCCAACGGTAGAAGACAAAGCGTCCTCGTCGGTTCGCGCTTGCAACGGACGACAATTCGAGTAGGCTTCGCCGTTCTGCAACCCGCGAATTCGATCAAGTTGCGCGTCCAATCCGCAATCGCGCCAACTCTCGATTTTTTTCTCCGGCGAACCGTAAATTTCATACTTCAAATCTTGAACGGACTTTTGCACGTCGGCAAGTTCCTGTTCCAACTTCGCCAACTTACTCTCTTCTGATTTCGTCAGCGCGTATTTGTTCGCGGCGAAAACAGCAAAAGCAATGCAAGTAATCGTCGTCAACGCCATCAATACTTTATTCCAAACGTTCATTTTCTCGCCTCTCCGCCGCAACCAAGGTCTTCGCGCGACGTTCTAGTAAACTCTGCGCGCTCTTAGCGACGCGCAAAACACGACCGTCGCGATTCTCTTTATCGTCCTTGCCGACGTTTATGTTTAGCTGTATTGTTTATTTTTTCTATCTTATCAAAAAAATTTGCCAAAAAAGCTCTCGCCTAGGGCGTCGACGAACCAACCTCAACGGACGGTTCAGAAAAGACAAACTAAACAGCCTAAACAAGTCGCCATAACGATAGTATCGTCACATAAAGATTTTGTCAAGTTTTTTCTCTTCTTTCTCAAGAAAAAAAACTTTATTCAAATTTTCTTTCTTGTTTTATCAGACTTATCGTCGTCTTCGTTTAATCTGTCGTTTTCAAACAGATCGTTATCATATGTTTGAATATATCTTATATTAAGCGTCAAAGGAAAATACAAAACAGGTTGACTCTAACGTTTTTGCGGGATTTTTTTAAAAAACGTCAAACGTCATAACTGATTCAACCGATACAATCAATACATCACGTACAAAAATCTTACAAATCCCGTTATGTAAGATTGTGTTTGCGCGAAGTAATTAGATCGCCGGGATAGTTAGGCGAAGTTGTCCCAAGATTCATCGCGTCGGTTGAATTTGACGCGCCTCCGCGTAAACGTTTGTTTTACGACAAGTCGTCTTCTACGTGTTTTACGACCATAGAAGAAGTCTTTTCCCCCTGTTTCACGTAAGAAGCCGAGCTTTGACCCCGGCGCAAGGTTCCATTATGAAAACTCCTCGACACCTAAACGAACGACGCGCGACCGGCGAATCGTCGCGTTTTTTGGGGGCGTCAACGGCAAAAACAGCCTTGACCCTATCCCTAGTCGGCGCGACGTTTCTCTTGACGGGAATAGGTTGTACTCGTCAAAAGTACCGCAAAGACGCGGACGCGGAAGTCTACAATTTGTTGAACACCGTCGACAAAACGTCTGAAAAATACTGGGAAATGGACGGTTTCACGTTGCAAGAATCCTGTAACTCGCGTTACGCGAATCGTTACGATTTGGACAACCAACCTTCTCCTATAGACGACCAAGTTTCGGCAAAATTACTCGGCGACGTCGAAGGTCCTAAGGGACGTAAGAAATGGTCTGAAAACGGTTTCACGAACACGGTTGAGAACGAAAACTGGCGTAAAACGTTGCCGGAACCAAATGAGAACGGCGAAATAGTTCTTGATCAGAAGACCGCGTTTGATCTTGCGTTGTTGCATTCGCCCGATTACAGAACCGCGCTAGAAAACGTGTACAACTGCGCGTTGGCGGTTACGGCGGAACGGTACGCTTTCGACGTCAAGTTTTACGGAGGAAGTTCGTTGTTCTACGACCATTCCGGTCGTTTCAAGGACGGTTCTTCAAGGCTTAGCGCCGAGACGTTTTCCGGTGGGTTTAACCGTAAATTTGCAACGGGCGCCGACGCCGTCGTCTCCTTGGCAAATTCTTTAGTCTGGACGTTTAATCCGGGCGATCAAAGTATGACGCCTACGACGTCCCTTTCGTATTCGTTCACGCAACCGTTCCTTCGCGGCGCCGGACGCGCTATCGTTTTGGAAGACTTAACGCGTAGTGAAAGACGCTTGCTTGCGAACGTTCGCCAGTTGGCGTTCTATCAGCAAGGTTTTTACGTTGGCGTCTTAACGGGTTCGTCCCCGGTCAGCGCGCCTACGAGCGGCGGTTATCCAGGTCAGGGCGTCGGCAACACGTCGGTCAGCGGTTTTTACGGGCTTTTATCCAGTCAAGTAAAAATCACCAACCAAGAATCAAACGTCGCGTCTTCAGCAGACAACTATCAACGTTATGAAGAATACTTCGCAACGAGCCGCGTCACCAATCGTACGGAAGTCGATCGTATGCGTCAGAACTGGTTGTCGTCGCAAAAGAATTTGATTGAATTAAAGAACAATTATCGAGATTCTATCGAGTCCTATTTAATCGATTTAGGACTCCCGCCGGATATCGACAATATCGTCGTCAAAGACGCGTTGACGGAACAATTCAACTTAATGCCCGGAACGTTGGAAGATTTTCAGTCGGATATTTCGACGTTGTTGGCGTGGTTGCGTAATAAAAACAACGTTGTAGTCGGCGACGAAGCGCAACGATTCGTCGAATCGATCAAACAAACGTCGGGGCAAAGCGCCGTCAATAATCTCTCCCTTGCCGATTTGCGCCAAATATTTGGAGATTTTGACCGCCAGTACGCGCTTGGTTTGCAAGAAACAAACGAAGACGTCGTTCGCCTTGAAACGGAGGTTAGTCCTCGTCGTCGCGCGGCGTTAGAGGCGATTCGCGCCAGATTTGAATTAGACAATCCGACTTTGGACAGTTCTTTTGCCGATTACGCGCAATTTGACGCGAGAGTCGCCGCAATCCGGGACGATCTTGATCGGCAACAAGAAGAACTGAGCGAAACTGGCACGGTGCTGAAAGAACGCGGCGCGAAATACAACATCGCCAAAATGCTCGATTTGATCCGTCTGACGATTTTGACCTATACGCCCGACGATTTGGCGCAGATGATAGCGTACCAACGCGAACATCCTGACGTCGCCGTTTTTCCGTCGAACGTAATGCAACTTGTTTCCGATTTGCATATGACGTCGGATTTGATCGATCCTATTCAGTTTAACGCCGACGCGATCGAAGCGGAACTTGCGGAACTCGACAAAATGGCGGAAAATCTAACCGACGAAAACCGTCGAGAATATATGCAAAGACGCGCCGCCTTGGAGAAAACAGTTTCGAATCTGCATTCGGGCACGTTGGTTCGTCGCGACGTCTACCGATACTGGTTTAGCACGTGCTTAACGAAGTTGTCGGAACAATTAATGACGTTGCGCCTAATTCAAGCTCGCGCAAGATTGGAAACTATCGAATTGTCCACCGTCGCCGTCGATCCGACGCTCGCTTTCGCCGTCGCAAGGGAACGACGACTCGACTGGATGAACGCGCGAGCTAGTTTAGTAGACGAATGGCGAAATATCGGAATTGTCGCCGACCAACTCCGTAGCGATTTGAAAGTCTCCGTTGGAGGAAGAATCGAAAACGAAGGTTCGAATCCGTTGAATTTCAGCGCTAAAAACTCGTCCTTCAGCACGGGCGTTCAGTTTGACGCTCCGCTTGATCGATTCCTTGAGCGCAATAGCTATCGTCGTCAGTTAATTACTTACGACCAAGCGCGTCGTAGATATTACGCCTACGTCGACGGCGTTCAACAACAGATTCGGAGCGCGGTGCGCGCGATCGAATTAGCGCAAATCAGTTTCGAGTTGGAAAGAGACAGCGTTTTGACGTCCATTAAACGCGTTCATTCCGCCCAGTTAGACCTCACGAAACCGCCTACTGGTCAATCTCGTATCGGCGCGGTTAGCACAAGCGCGGAAGCGTTGACCAACGCGCTGGAAACGTTGCTTAATTCGCAAAACACGATTATGCAAACGTGGTTGCAATACCAATCGCGACGTATGAACCTAATGTTAATGATGGGCGTCTTCGATCTTGACGAGACGGGGCGTTGGATCGATCCGGGCAATATCGACGCGGATCTCCTGCAGACCTACTTGGCGTCAGTCGAACGTTCGCAAGATTCCCTCGCCGGCGTCGATCGTCTTCCCAGTTTCGAGCAACTCTCGGGCGGACGGTCGGTCGAAGAAGTGCGACGAATGGAAGCCGAAGCGCCGATCGAAGCCCTTACCGACGAATCGCGAGGCGCCGCTGTTCAAACGCTTGACGAGTTGACGGGCTACACGCCCGCGCAAACGACGGCGCCGTACGCGCAAAACGTCGGAGGAACCGCGCAAGTCCAAGAAACGGAAGCGGAAGCGCCGCTAATGTTGCAAGCCCCGACGGAAAACGTCGCGACGCTGGAAACGACGACGCCTCAAGCGCAAAACGCCAACGGAACCTTCCAACCGCCGTTGACTATTCCTCGACAAAACCGAACGTCAAACGTAGCGACGATGCAAACGGAACCGTTGCGACGCTAATCAAAGCCTAGGTCGACAAATCGCCAAGTCGACCTAGGACGCGCCAAGCAAAAACTTCTTCGTAAAACAGCGATCGATTATAAGGACTCCGAGACGAGAAATTCGTTTCGGAGTCTTTTTTTTGCGATCGTTTCACGCAAATTTGACCCGATCAAATTTCTTGTAAGCGTTCATAGAAAGTTGCGTAAATTTCCCAACGACGCTTGAATTTTAGAATAAA
>JAZUGM010000442.1:0-11729 GCA_045641205.1 Thermoguttaceae bacterium | reverse complement strand
GCCGGTCGGCTCGAGTCGAATCGCTTTCGGCGCTTTGTCAAGTTTCAACGTAGCGCGCGCGTTTTCGACAGGATCGATTTTTTCGAGTATGCCCGCGCTTTCGTGGTCGCCGGACACGTTGACCAAGTGAATCGACAATTTTCCGTCGGCGGTTTTTCGGACGGAGACGTCGAGTTTTTGCGGTTCGTCAAAGGCGATAATCGGAGATTCGAACGCAAAATCGAGCGCTTTGGTCAGGAACGCGTTAAATCGTTCGCCGTTCGCGTTGACAAATTCTTCGGGCGATCCAACGGGAGTCGGAAACGCGACGATCTTTCCTTTTCCCAATTTATAGAAGTCTAAAAACCACGCGTCTTCGACTTTTTCGGAGTCGATTTTTTCGGCGTCTTTTAAAATATCGCGCAATTCCTCAAGGGGTTCGTTTCCGATCGCGACGACGGCGCCGCCCTTGCTCACGTAAGATTCGATTTTAGCGCGCAAATCGTCGGTCCAAAGTCCTCCGCGATAGAAGACGACGACGGGGAACTCGTCGGCGCGCTCGACAAGTCCCTTGTCAAACAGAACGTCGACGGAATAATTCTTTTCAAGCATACGATTTAAGAACGGACGTTGGAAAGAAATATTAGTGAAGAGCGTCGTCCCCTTGGCGCGTATGTTTTGATAGTATTCTTCCGTCGGGCAAAAAAGGGCGATTTGAGGAACGGAAACGGAACCTTGGCAAAGCGCTTGACGCGCGCGACAAAAAACGCTTGTTTCCGCCATACCCGGCAATTTTTCAAGATTGACGCTTCCGTCGGGATTTTGCGTAATATATCCTTGGAAACCTCCGCCTTGCGCGAGGACGACGGCGGCTTCGCGACAGAGTTGAAATCCGGGTTTCTGAGCCCAATGTCCGTCGAGCGTTCCGAAACTCCACGCCATTAGATCCCACGCGACGCCTTGGTTTTCCATAAGTCGCGAAGTATAACGCGCCGCGTTGACGGAATTATTCGGGGAATAATCGCCCGAAATAAAATCGACGCTGGCGGAGACGGGCTCGGGCATAATTTCCGAAAACGCCCAGTTGCTCGCGACTTGGAAATTCGGCGCTTGCTTTTTGACGTCGGAAACGTAGGTTCGCAGATATTGACGATACGCGTTTTGATGGAACAGGAACCATTCTTTCCAACCTTCTTGGCTCGGATCGGTCGGAATCGTCTCAATACTCGTCGCCTTACGGAACGCTTCTTTTGCGGCGTCGGAATAATCGATCTGCGTCGCCCAACAATCGCCGTCGATCCAGACTCCGTCAATTCCGTAATCGCGCGAAAGCTCGACTAGTTGCGGAACGAGCAAATTATCTTTATACGGACCAAAGACGGACGTCGCGTTAGGAGAACGGGAACCGTCGGAATTTTGAACCGCCCATTCGGGATGCTTCGCAACGGCGCAACTATCCCAGACGCCCGAATAATGCACGTAAAGCGCGACGCCGTTTTTCGCGGTTACTTCGCGCCAAATTTTCAGCGCGTCGACGACGATTCCAGAAGCGGGATTGCCGACCTTCGTCGGATAACTACTGAACCCCGGATGCCCCTTGCAATCGACTTGCAAATAGTCGGGATGAAACGCGTCGATAATCGCCTGAACCATTTCGGGCGTGGTGTTCGCGCCAATGTTCGGAGTTTCGTTCGACGCGTGAAAATCGAAGTGCGCGCCAAAGAAGGATTCCGCGCGCGTCAGTCGTTTCGGCGTCTCCGAAGCGCCGTCCTCGGCAAATATCGCGGGCGTAAAAATAAAGGCAAGAGACGTAAACGCGGCGCCCCAAAGTAAACGATTAAAAAAACGCATTGCAACAACCTCGTAATATGATCGCTTAAGTAAAACTTGACAAATCGAAGTTTCACAGTTAACGCAGAGTATTATAACGTTAAAAGAACTCGAACGCGAGAAAAAAATAGAAAAAAAAGCGAATCGGCAAAAATTACGTTTTGACCGATTCGTAAAACTCATTCGTTTAGAAGTCCCGACGTTTTCAAGTACTCGACGCCCTCCTCGCACGTCGCAAAAACGCCGTCAAGTTGCGCTTCAAACGCCTCTTTGAGAATCTTTCCCATTTTCGGACCCGGCTTGACTCCCAAAGCGATAAGGTCGCGCCCTTGCAAAATCGGAACGGGCGCGGATTCCGCGACGTTCTGCCGTTCGGCAATTTCCAGCCACATATCCGCTTGAAAACGGATTTTATTTCGGCATTCGGGCATAGTCGACGCGACGTTTTCCGAAGTTTTAAAGCAACCGTAGGCGTCTGAACGACATAGCAAAGCCCAGAGTTTGATATTCGCGGGCGCAAGTTTATTGGCGAGTCGTCTCACCATTCGATCGGAGGGCGGATCGTCGACGTTTTGCGTCGCCATATGCGCGGCGACTAGGGGCGGAACGGTCTCTTGAATACGATTCGGCGCCTTCATTCGTTCAAGGAACGCGCTTGCAAGGGGCGCGCCCGCCTCCGCGTGTCCGCGCGAGCGCAAGACGCCCTGCTCGTCCCTTTTCGTCGTCGACGGTTTCCCGAAATCGTGCGTCAAGGCGGCGAACATCAGAACGACGCGTTCGTCTTCGCTAAGTTCGGGCTTATAGTCTCGAATCGCGCGCGCGGCCTCTTCGCAAACGGCGAGGGTATGAGTCCAGACGTCGCCTTCGGGGTGCCACATAGGATTTTGCGGACAGCCGACGAGCGCGTCAAGTTCGGGAAATCCTTTGATCCAGCCCGACTCGCGCAGAATTTCTAATCCTAAGCGCGGATAGACGCCTTTGAGCGCCCACTTCTTCCACTCTTCGTAAATTCGTTCGGCGGAAAGGGTTGAAAATTCGGAGAAGACTTCGCGACAATATTGAATCGTCTGCGAATCCATAGGAAACCCCAAACGAGAGGCAAATTGCATTCCGCGCAAAACGCGCAACGGATCGTCTTTGAAGGCGGGACTCGTAGCGCGCAATATTTTGCGTTTGAGGTCGCCGACGCCGTCGTAAGGATCGCAGAACGAACCGTCGCGCCTCAATCCGATCGCGTTGATCGTGAAATCGCGTCGCGCAAACGCTTCGCGGTATGAAATAGAGCTTGGCGTCTTAACGTCGAACCCTTTGTGCCCTATTCCGTTTTTGGATTCCGCGCGCGGCAAAGCGACGTCGATATTTCGCCCGACTTTCAAGACGCCAAACGCCTGACCGACAAGATCGACGTGAAAACAGGGCGCGAGAATATCGCGAATTTGAGAATAACTCAGCCCGTAGACCTCGACGTCGACGTCTTTAGAAGGAACGCCAAGCAAGGCGTCGCGAACGAAACCTCCCACGATAAGGACGTCGCTAGCGCCCCCGTTTTCGAGAAGCTCGATTACTTTTAACGCTTGGCGCGGAATATAGGGAAACGTCGGCGACGATATTTCAGGTTGGGTATTAGAACTCATACGCGATCAAATTGGAAAGAAAAAACGCGTTATTCTTCAGACTCGGCGCCTTCAGTCCCTTCCCCTTCCGCAATCGCTTTTTCTAATCGATCAATATTGACCGAGTCGACCGAATATTCTTCGTTAAGCCAACGATTCAAATCGATCGATTTACAACGATCGGAACAAAAGGGCAAGGCGACGTTTGGCGCGTCGAGCGCAAATTGTTTGCCGCAAACGGGACAACGCATTCTACTTCCCTTCTTTCTTGGGCGTAGAATCTTTTGCGGGCGCGGATTCTTTTGGTTTAGAGGCGGTTTCCGTTTTCTTCTCGCTTGACGAAGAAGAGGAGGAGGAAGAGTCGCAAGGGGTCGTCGAAGCCTTCGACGGACTCGACTTGTAGTCGGTGCAATAAAACCCGCTTCCCTTAAAAATAATACCCGTTCCGCCGCTAATTAGGCGATGCAACGCCTTTTCGCCGCAATTCGGGCAGATTTCGACGGGCTCGGCCGTCATCGATTGGAAAATTTCAACGGTTTTGTCGCACGCGGCGCAATGATAATCGTAAGTCGGCATTATTGACGATTCTATCCGACGTTTCGCAAGCAAACAAGCAAACGAAACGCCGGAAAAGTCGCGCGATTACTCGCGTTTGTTAGTAAAGCTCTATTGTTCTTGTTTCGTTTCGTCCTTCGTCTCTTCCTTTTTCGGAACAGGCGCGGCAAGGACGACTTGCGAAGCGCGCACAACGCGCTCGTGTAATTTGAATCCGTCTTTCAATTCGACGACGACCGTATTCGGCGCGAATTCGTCGTTCGGAACAAAAGCGACGGACTCGTGAAAATTAGGATCGAAAGGCTTATGAAGCGCGTCGATTTTTTCAATATTGTTTTTCGTGAAAATATTGAGCAGTTCTTGACGCACCATTTTTACGCCTTCGACGACCGCCGCGACGTTCTTTTCGGGCTCGGCGATATTTAGCGCCAATCCCAAATTATCCCAGACGGACAAGACGTCGCGAGCTAAATTCATCGAAGCGTACTTTCGCTCTTCTTGCGCCAAACGGTTCGTTCTTGCGCGAAAATTCTCCAATTCCGCCAACGCGCGCAAGCCGCGATCCTTCGCCTCTTCCAAATCGCTCTTTAATTTTTCGTATTCCGCGCGCGAAACGGTAATCGTATCGGGCTCGGAGGCGTCGGCGTCGGCGTCTTCCTGCGCCGCTTTTAAAGTCGCTTCGACGAGTTCGTCGACCTTCTCTTGATCGACGTCGGCGTTTTGCGCGTTCTGATCGTCGTTCGTTTTTTTAAACATTACGTCTCCTTCAACTCCGACGGGTCGGAGTCGTTGATTTCACAGGTTGTCGGCGTTTAAAGAAACAGCGTTTAAAGAATCAACGTTTCCAGTTGTTCTTACTTGGAATCTTCGGATTTCGCGCCTTTTTTAGAGGCGTTTGGGAAATATTCCTTAACAAAATCTTTCAATTTTCCGCAGAACGATTTACGCTCGGTGAGGACGGAATCGCCCTCGTATTCCGCAAGCTGGCGTAAAATCTTTTCGTGTTCCGGCTTGATCTTCGTCGGCACTTCGATAAACAACTGAATGAGCAAGTCGCCCGCGACGTTGCGACGAGGCGTCGGAACGCCTCGACCGCGTAAACGCACGACGTCGCCGTTTTGCGTTCCGGCGGCAATTTTAATTTTTTCAACGCCGTCGAGAGTCGGAACTTCAATTTCGGCGCCAAGCGCGGCTTGCGCGTATCCGATCGGAATCTGACAAATTAAATCTTGTCCTTCGCGTCTGAAGAGCGGGTGTTTTTTGATCTGAATGAAGACGTAGCAGTCGCCCGCCGGACCTCCGTTAGGACTGTGATCTCCTTCGCCGGTCATACGCAACCGAGCGCCGACGTCGACGCCCGCCGGAATACGAACTTCACGAACAACTTCGCGCGCGACTAATCCTGTTCCACGACAATCGGGACAAGGATCGACGATCACCGAACCGCGTCCCCCGCATTTCGGACAGGTCGTTTGAATGGAAAACATCCCGGTCGACTGCTGAATACGCCCTCGACCGCCGCAGTAACGGCAGGTTTCCGGCTTCGTGCCGGGCTTGGCGCCGGAGCCGCCGCACTTGGGACATTTTTCGCGTCTTTTGAAACGAATCTCTTTCGAAACGCCCTTGGCGGCTTCGTGCAAATCGAGCGTTACGCCGCAACGAACGTCGGCGCCCGGCTGAACGCCTCTTCCGCGCCCTCCGCCTCCGCCGAAAAGGTCGCCGAAAACCGAACCGCCAAAAATATCGCCAAACGCGCCGAAAATGTCGCCGACGTCTTGGAACCCGCTAAAACCGCCGTTGCGCTCGAGCCCAGCCTTGCCGTAATGGTCGTAAATATCGCGCTTGTCCTTGTCGCTCAATACTTCGAACGCTTCCGCGCACTGCTTAAACTTAGCGGCCGCTTCTTCGTCGCCCGGATTGCGATCAGGATGGTATTTCAACGCCGCTTTACGATACGCGGAACGAATTTCGTCTTCCGTCGCCGTGCGTTCAATTCCCAACAGTTGATAATAATCGATTTCTTCGGTCATAACAACGCGTTTCCACCCAACGTTAAACACTCGTCGCCGAACTGCCTCGCTTGTTCGACGATAAAAACGCGCGACGTCTCGTTTGACGGCGCCGTTAAAGGCGCGCGATCCGCTCTCGCAAATCGCGCGTCGAAAAATATGTTTCTATTAAACAAATCAGATTCGCCCGAAGTTCGAACGAATCTGACGCGCGCCCGGCGTCGAACCGGGCGAGAAACGACCGTCTGTCGAGTTCGCGCAACTCGACGCGTCAAGAGAACGACTCAACGGCTCGACTCAACGGATCGCGCCGCCGACTTCCTTGTCTTTCTTGACGTCGGTCACAAGAGTTTCGGTCGTCAACATCAAGCCGGCGACGCTCGCGGCGTGCGACAACGCGGCGCGAACGACCTTCACGGGGTCGATAACGCCCGCTTCGAACATATCGACGTATTTGCCGGTCGAAGCGTCGTATCCGACGTTCTCGTCTTTACTCGCGACTTCGTCGACGACGACGGTTCCGTCGGCGCCGCTGTTGTCGACGATCTGACGCAAAGGCGCGGACAAAGCGCGCAACAGAATATCGACGCCGATTTTTTCGTCGCCGCGCGCGTCTTTACGCGCTTTTTCAACCGCTTCGCGGCAACGCAGAAGCGCGACGCCGCCGCCGGGCAAAACGCCTTCTTGCGCGGCCGCTCTCGTGGCGTGCAAGGCGTCGTCGACGCGGTCTTTCTTCTGCTTCATTTCCGCTTCGGTGTGCGCGCCGACCTTGACGATCGCGACGCCGCCGCTCAATTTCGCAAGGCGTTCTTGGAACTTTTCTTTGTCGTAGTCGCTTTCGCTTTCGGCGATCATACGACGCAACAGATCGGTTCGCGATTTAATGTCGGCTTTTTTGCCTTTGCCGTCGATAATGATCGTCGTGTCTTTGTCGACGTTAATTTGTTTCGCTTGCCCAAGTTGGCTCAATTCGACGTTCTCGAGCTTAATGCCAAGGTCTTCGCTAATGACTTGCCCGCCGGTCAAAATCGCAATGTCCTGCAACATCGCCTTGCGACGATCGCCGAAGCCGGGCGCTTTGACGGCGCAAACGTCGAGAATACCGCGCAAGCGGTTCACGACCAACATCGTCAACGCTTCGTTGTCGACGTCTTCCGCGATAATGAAGAGCGGCTTGCCCTTTTGCGCGACTTTTTCAAGCAACGGAACAAGATCGCGAACGTTCGAAATTTTCTTTTCGTGAAGCAAGACGTAAGCGTCTTCAAGAGCGACTTTCATTTCCGTCATATCGTTGATGAAATACGGAGACAAATAGCCCTTGTCGAACTGCATGCCTTCGACGACCTCGTAAGTCGTTTCGGAAGTCTTGCCTTCTTCGACGGTGATGACGCCGTCGTTGCCGACCGCTTCCATCGCGTCCGCCAACAGATCGCCGATTTCGCGGTCGTTATTCGCGCTAATGGCGCCGACGTTCGCGATTTCCGCTTTCGTCGTAACGGCTTTCGCCATACTTTGAAGTTTTCCGATCGCGGCGTCGGTCGCGCGATCGATTCCGCGACGAATCGCCGTCGGATTGCTTCCGGCGGTAACGTTGCGCAGACCTTCGCGGAAGATTTCACGCGCCAAAACGGTCGCGGTCGTGGTGCCGTCGCCGACGATATCGTTCGTTTTCGAAGCGACTTCGTTGACCAACTTGGCGCCCATATTTTCAAACGGATCGTCAAGTTCGACTTCTTTACTGACGGAAACGCCGTCTTTGGTGACTTTCGGCGCGCCGTACGCTTTGCTTAAAACAACGTTGCGCCCGGTCGGTCCTAACGTTACGGCGACCACGTCGGCTAATTTATTAACGCCGTCGAGCATCTTGCGTCGCGCCGCGTCGTCGAAGATCAGTTGTTTTGCCATAGATCAATGTCCTTATATCTGAAATAAATCCGCGCGGCTATGAATTCCGCAGACTCCGCAAAGGGGCGGCGTCGCAGTCAAGCGACGCCGCGCGTCCTTGATCGATCACGCCTTGACGACTTTCGCCAAAACGTCGCTTTCACGCAAAATCTTGTATTTCACGCCGTCGACTTCGACGTCGGAACCGGAATATTTACCGTAGATAACCTCGTCGCCGACCGCGACGCTCATCTCGGCCAACTTGCCGTTGTCAAGCAAACGACCGGCTCCGGCGGCGACGACGGTTCCGCGTTGCGGCTTTTCCTTGGCGCTATCGGGCAGGAGAATGCCGCCGGCGGTCTTTTCTTCGGCTTCCAAAGGTTCAACGACAATACGATCGTCCAAAGGTTTCAGATTCAGGGCTTTCTTAGCCATTTTGTGATCCTTTCGCAATATATGTCAACGTATTCTTATATTTTATGTTATCAAATTGGACTGCAGTCGACTCTGTTTCAAGACGAAATCCAATTTGTCAGTTTTTCATCGTTCAACGTCGCGCGACGTCCTCGTCGATCGGCGTTCGACGCGTCGCCGACGTTTTATGTTTTAAAACTACGCGCTAAAATTGCCCGCGTTAAATCAGGCTCAGAAGCCGCCCATACCGGGCATTCCGCCGCCCATACCGCCCATTCCGCCCATCGCGTTCGGATCCGGCGCGGCGGGTTCGTCTTTCGGAATTTCCGTCATCAAGCAGGAGGTCGTCAGAAGCAACGCGGAAACGCTCGCGGCGTTTTGCAACGAAGTACGAACGACTTTCGCCGGATCGATAACGCCCGCTTTGAGCATATCGCCGTAAACGTCTTTATCGGCGTCGTATCCGAAGTTCTTATCGGATTCTTTACGAACGCGATTGACGACGACGGCGCCTTCGACGCCCGCGTTTTTCGCGATTTCACGAATAGGCGCTTCAAGAGCGCGTTTGACGATTTGAACGCCGTAAACTTCGTCGCCGGTAGCGCCGACGTCGGTTAACGCGTCGGCGGCGCGCAACAACGCGACTCCGCCGCCGGGCACGACGCCCTCTTCAAGAGCGGCTTTCGTCGCGGCTTGGGCGTCTTCGTACAGATATTTGCGTTCTTTCAGCTCGGACTCGGTAGCCGCGCCGACGTTGATGCGCGCGACGCCGCCCGCCAACTTGGCAAGGCGTTCTTGAAGCTTTTCTTTATCGTAGGAGCTGGTCGTCGTTTCGATTTCCGCTCTGATTTGAGCGACGCGCGCGTCAATGTCTTCTTTCTTTCCGGCGCCGCCGACGATCGTGGTCGAATCGCCGGAAACGACGATGCGCTTCGCACGACCAAGGTCGGAAATTTGAACGGCGTCAAGTTGAACGCCGAGGTCTTTATAGACGGCGGTCGCGCCGGTCAAAATCGCAATATCGCCAAGCATCGCCTTGCGACGATCGCCGTAGCCGGGCGCCTTGACGGCGCAAACTTGAAGAATGCCGCGCAACTTGTTGACGACCAACGTGGCGAGCGCTTCGCCTTCAATATCTTCGGCGACGATGAAGAGCGGCTTGCTTTGCTTGGTGATCGCTTCAAGAAGGGGAACCAAGGATTTCGCGGTCGAAATTTTTTCTTCAAAGACGAGAACGAGCGCGTCTTCCAATTCGACTTTCTGATCGTCGACGTTCGTAACGAAGTGAGGAGACAGATAGCCGCGGTCGAATTGCATTCCTTCGACGACGTCGACGTAAGTGTTGAACTGCTTGCCTTCTTCGACGGTAATAACGCCGTTCTTCCCGACTTTGACAAACGCGTCGGCAAGGATTTGACCGATCGTCGCGTCGTTGTTGCCCGCGATAGAGGCGACTTGCGCGATCTCTTTCTTGCTCTTGTCGTCGATCGGCGTCGCTTGCTTGTCGATATATTCTCCGACGGCGGCGGCGGCTTTTTGAACGCCGCGCGAAAGAGCCATCGGATCGGCGCCCGACGCGACCATCTTCAAGCCTTCGAGATAAATGGCTTCGGCAAGAACCGTGGCGGTCGTAGTGCCGTCGCCGGCCGCTTGATTCGTTTTAGAGGCGGCTTGTTTGACCAGAAGCGCGCCAAGATTCTCTTCGGGGTCTTCTAACACGACGTCTTCCGCGACGGTAACGCCGTCTTTAGTAACTTTGGGAGAGCCCCAGCCTTTGTCCAGAACAACGTTTCGACCGCGGGGTCCCAACGTGCTTTTTACGGCGCGCGCCAATTTAGACACGCCCTCGGCGATCGGACGGCGAGCGGCGTCATCGAACGACAATTTCTTTGCCACTGCGGAATACTCCTATATCTTAAGTTTCTACCCGATTTCTAACCGCCCGACGTCAAAAAGAAACGTCGCGCACAAGAAACCGATTGCTTTAATTGGCTTTTAAGCGTCGTCAACGTCCGCCGGAAACCAAGACGTCCGACTTTCGTTTGAGACGTTTTATTTACAAGCAGACAAGGCGCCAAATCAATTTTCTTTTGTATTAAATCAGATATTATTCCTAAATCACGGTCTTTTTTAAAAAAAAGAGCTTTTTAGTCAGCGTTAAAAGAAGTAAAATAGTAAAATCAGTTTAATTCATCAAAAAACAATGTCCCAACGGCGTTCGCCGGCGTCAAATTGGCAGATTCCCAACGGCAGAAAAAGCGATCGTTCCGTCCGCGCTTCGTCGACGCGTAGACTGACGTCCCTCCTCAACCGACGGCTTCTCCAAAACGTCGGAACGAGAATCGCCTGCGACTTTTCCCACGACGTTTTTTGACCGATAATTTAAACCCGCGCGTTCCTCGTTTTTTTCAAACGGCGGAGTCCCAGTAGACGCGCCGACCGATGAATTCTTTTGTAAGCGTTCACAGATAGGATATGGAGCGAAAACCCCCGCCGTTAGGCGGGCGCGAAAAGCCGCTCGTTACATACGAGCGGAAACGTTTGAAGCGGTCGGCGCGTTGATTTTCAAGCCCGGCGGCGTTTGGTTTGTTGAAAAATATTGTCGACGCTTAGAACCGTAGCGACGCCGCGCTTTTCCGTCGGTATATAACCGGCGGCTTTTCGCGCCCGCGTCTTACGACGCGGGGGAAAGTATTAGCTTTTCCCTGTTCGCGCCGCGTTTTTGGTAATTCAAGGAATCCGCGTATCGTTGATACGCGGCTTTCCGTGAACGCTTACTTTCGTTTTGAATATTCTCGAGATTTGTTCCGATAAGCGTTTTAACTATTTAGTCGAAGTCATTATCTTACGCATTTTGCGTTTAACACGACGCGTTATTTTCCGCAAGCGCGGCTTTTTTTCCGACCCACGTGAAATCGTAAGATTCGGCGCCGTCGGCAATTTCGCCGGACAAGATTTGACGTAGAACGTCGAAATTAATCGCTTTTTTCAGGGCGCCGTCTTCGCCTCTTGTTTCGGTAACGCAATTAGGGAAGAGTTCTTCGAGCTTTTCAATATTTCGGGCGATTCCGTCGACCGTTTCCATTTTCATCTTGTCCATGCTAGTTGACGTCGGAGGAATTCCCCCGTCTTCCTTTCTTTTGGTTCCCCAAGCGCGCTCGATCGATCCGAGCCGTATATTTTCAACGCGCGGCTTATCGCGCGACGCTACCAGCGGCGTCTTTCTCCAAACGACTGAAATATTGCGTTTCGTCTAACGTTGAAGTTCTTGAATCTCGACCTTGTGCTTATTTACGATTTTCGTAACCTTCCTTTTGAACGCGTCAAGGGAGGGCGTCGTCCAAATCGCTAATTGAATTTCTTCAAGCGCGGGATAATAATTTATGTCGTCGAGCTTTTTTTTCAGTTTGTCCGAAACGGCGTTTTGACCAAATTTCGAACGGAG
>JAZUGM010000441.1:0-14129 GCA_045641205.1 Thermoguttaceae bacterium | reverse complement strand
CGCTCGTTAAACCTTGATTCGAACCGCTTCCCAACGAAGAGTTTTGCGCGAGGTTAGGAGATGCGGACGCATTGGCGCCAACGCCTAACGTTCCGGCTCCCGTCGACGCCATCGTCCCCAAATTGGAGGAATCGGCGTTCAAATTTGACGAATTCGGAGCCAAGTCCGTGCCGACGTCCATTGACGCCGCCGTCGAAGTTCCAAGTCCGCTTCCTGAAGTCGTCGGGGTCGCCAAATTGTCTAAAACAGGCTCGGAATCGCTCGCTAAACTCGCGCCGTCGAAGGAACTTGTTTGTAGGGAATTCGAGCTATTCGTTAAGTTTGACGTCCTCGTATTAGAAGACGCCGCGTTTGAAAATCCGGCGCTTAATTCGTTCAAGTTACTTCGCAAAGACTCGCCCGCGTTATTAATGGCTTGCGCGGTAGAGTCGTAAGCGCTGGAAAGCGAGTCGGTCACAGTATTGTAACTTGAATTCAACCCTTCGGATAAATTATTTGCGGCGGAAGAAAGGTTTGTCTGAACTTGGTTCGACAAATCTTGAACGTTTGCAACTACGTTCGACGTCTTCTCGTTGAACGAATTTAAACCCGACTCCACGTTCTGTTGCAAATTCTGAACGGAACTCGCTATGTTTGAACTAAGAGAATTAGCTTTTTCATTAATATCGTCGACGGCGCCCGACAATTTCGCGCCATAGTCGTTCAATTTGTTTGACAAACTAGAACCTCCGGCGCCGGTTCCCAACGAAGTCGTTAAATCTTCGTTTGCGCTCGTCGAATCGTCGACCTTTAAGCTGGACAAATTGAGCGAATTATCAGGCGCGATCGAATCGTCGGAAGAATCTAAAGCCATATTCAGACCAGTCGCCGCGCTCGCCAAAGTAGCGGAACCAGCCGTAACGTCCGACAGACTTTCCGAATTTGACGAGGAACTACCCGAATCGTTCGACAAACTATTCGACGCCGACAAAGAATTAGACGCGCCGTTTGACAAACTATTCGACGTCGATAAAGAATCGGTCGAATTGCTCGACAAATCGTTCGGAATCGACAGGGAATTCGTCGCGCCGTTCGACAAACTATTCGACGCCGACAAAGAATCGGTCGAATCGCTCGACGAATCGTTCGGAATCGACAAAGAATTCGAAGCGCCGCTTGACAAACTATTCGACGTCGACAAAGAGCCCGTCGAATCGCTCGACAAATCGTTCGGAATCGACAGGGAATTCGTCGCGCCGTTCGACAAACTATTCGACGCCGACAAGGAACCCGTCGAATCGCTCGATAAATCGTTCGGAGTCGACAGGGAATCAGTCGGATCATCCAACATATCGGCAGACAAATTCACGGATTCGACGGGCTTGTTTGTCAAGCCGTTTGGCGCCAATGCGAACGCGTCGTCTTCCTGCAAACTACCCGTTTGGGGGACGTCGTCGGTTCCCCAAGAGGCTCCGGCTCCGGCTTCGTCGTCCGACGCCAGTCCTTCTTGGTCGTCGAGCGTCATACTCGCAACGTCGTTTGAAGTCGAATCGGCTTGTCCGATCGTCTCCGCGTCGTTCCAATCGGCGCCGTCGGAACCGACGCTGACGTTCGGATCGTCCAACGGCTCGATTTGGCTCTCCTCGTTGATCGACGCCCCGTAAAGACTGTCGTCTGAATTTGAACTAACAAAAGAATTCGACCCGGTCGTTTGAACCGTACCCGTCTCCTCTTTGTCTGCGAGAAGCGGATCGTCAAAATCCGTCGAAGGCGAATAAGACGAAGACGAAAACGAACTACCCGTTTCGTTCGCCGATTCGGCTTCAGTTCCAACGGAACCGACGGCGGTATCGGAACTCAACTCGTCGTCGACAAGCAATTCGCCGCCTAAATCATCTTCTAAATCGTCGCCTAAACTCTCCAATTCGTCAGCCTGCGAATTCGCCAAAGCGGTCGCCTCGCCAACAAGTTCGTCGCCAAGTTCGTCGCCAATGTCTTGCAAGGAATCAACGGCGTCGCTCGCGGCGGAAACAGTCGCGTCTATAGACTCGGAAATACTGCTCGACGCTTCCTTTAGCCCCTGTTCCACAGTACTGCTGAAGTTTGCGAAAGCGTCCTTAGCGGAAGACGCGGAATCTTCTATCGAATTGGAAAAATCCGTTCCCAAATCTTCGATTTCATTTTTAAGCTCGTCGCTTTGGGCAAGGAGCGAATCTCCCGCTTTCTCGAGTTTTTCCTTAGTTTCTCCGACAATCTTACCCAATGCCGACTCTTTAGAATCGGTCTTTGCGACTGTTTCTTCTTTTTCGGAAGCGTCTTTGCCGGAAGCGTCTTTTTTCGCGTCTTTTTTGGGCATAAGCGAAGCGACTTTCGCCTTGACTTTCCCAAGAAAGCCGTCGTTCTTTTTAGCGCCTGGTTCGGACGCGGCTTCGGCGGTCGCTTGACCTTCCGAAGTCTCCGCCTTCTTTTCCACCCAAAACTGATAGCCGACGTAACCCGTCGTCAAAAGCAACGACGCGGCGATCACGACGCCGCCGGTTCGCTTGACGACGCGAATCCAACGACGCGCGCCGATCGCATTCTCTTCGTCGTCTTCCTCGCTTTCGTCCAATTCCGACGTTTCTTCGTCGACGTCTTCGGAAACGCGTTTTTTGTTCTTTTTATTGGAACGCTCGTCGTCTCGCGTTTCAAACGCTTCCTCGGCGGCGTCGGCTTCCGATTCGTCCTCGTCCCTTTTGCGTCGTTTCATAAGAGCCCCTAAACGAGACGCGGCGCCCTTGCAACCGCGCCCTAGCGCGCCAAACCAAAGGACGGGCGACAATAAACGCAGGAAACCGCCGCGTCCGCCCTTTAACTCGCGCAAACGAGCTTTTAAATCGGCGATCTCCTCGTCGCACTGAGCGACGGTTTCCTCGTCGCCGGAGGCGTCCGATTCTTCGCGCAACTTTAAGAGGTCGTCCAGCTCTTTCTGTAAATCTTCGATTTCTTGGAGCTTTTCCGCTTCCTCCTTCTCGGCGTTTTCACGCGCGACGTCTTCTTCTAAAAGCTCTTCTTCAGACTTCTCTTTCTTTCCAAAGATTCTTTTGAAAAATCCGCCGGATTTCCCGGTCTCTTCGCCGTCTTCTAAATTTTCGTCCAAATTGGTCGCTTCTTCGCTTTCGTCTTTTACGCTCTTCGACGCGGCGCCCTTTTTCTTCGACGATTTTCGATCGTTTCTCGTTTCGTCGACGTCTTCGGATTCTTTGCCCTCGTTCGTCTCTTCGAACTCTGCGTCGTCTTTTTTTCGAGAACCGCCCCATAACGACTTGAAAGAGAACTTATGCGAACTCGTCGAAGAATCGTTCTCGTCGATTTCGTCGACCTTCGCTGACGCGTCGTTATGCGACTCGGGCGTCGAAACGGCGCTCTTAACGGAACTCGCCGCAGAACCGACGACGGAAGAAACGTTGCTCTTTACCGAACTTGCCGCAGTGCCGACGACGGTCGACTTCGGCTTTAATTCGCTTGAAGACGCGTAAGGCGAAGGCGTCGCCTGTCGAAAAACGGCGGAATTGACCAGACCGCCGCTCGACGTTCCAGAATGAGAATCCTGAACGCGTTCTCTACTCGATCCTACGACGGTCGAATCGGTCGTAGAACTAGACGCGACAGGCGTTCTCGAGACAAACCCGGAACGCTCGTTCGCGTCGCCGACGCTCTTCGAAGCGTTTCCATAAGAACTCGGGGTAGAAACGGAACTTGCCGAAACGGAACTGGTCGAGGCGGAACTTGTCGAGGCGGAATTTGACGAAAAAGAACTCGCCGATGCGGAACTGGACGAGGAAAACCGCCCGTTCGAAGCCGAAGAGGCTAAATCTGCGTTCGAAGCGTTCCAACCCGAATTTGTCGTCGGTTCCTCTTCTTCCCAATTCTCGTCGTTTTGTTCGCCGTCGTTTTGCTCGTCGTCTTCAGATTCGTTCCATTCGTCGGAAGAGTCGTTCTCATTCCAATCGTTCGAATCGTCTGAATTATCGTATGACGAATCGTCGTACTGTTCGTACCCGCCGCCGTAGGAATCATATACGTCGTCGTAAGAATCGCGCTTCCTCTTCTTATTCTTTCCCTTTTGCGAACCGTAATCTTGGTAATCGTCGTCGGGATCGTATGTTTGCGGGGCGTCAAAATCGTCTTCGTCAAGATAAGACAGCTTGCCTTTCTTTCCTTTTTTCTTACCCATAGCAGTCCGACTCCAATTTAAACGAGAACTTTCTCGGCAATTCTTAACTTAGCGCTTCGCGACCTCGGATTGCGCGCCAATTCGTTTTCAGTCGCTACGATAGGTTTTCTCGTAACGACCTTTAAATCTTCCGCGTCTCGAAAATAATTCTTCACGAGACGATCTTCCAACGAGTGAAAACTAATAATCGCCGCGCGTCCGCCCGGCCGAAGGTATTTCGAAAATTTCTTTAAAAAAGTTTCGAGCGAACCCAGTTCGTCGTTGACGGCGATACGCAACGCCTGAAATGTACGCGTCGCGGGGTCGATTCTCCGATTCCAAGGGGGAGTCGGATCGCAACGTCGGCATATTTCCGCGACTTCTTTCGCGCTTCTCAAAGGCTTTTCCGCGCGCCGTTCGACGATTTCGCGCGCGATACGACGACTCATACGTTCTTCGCCGTATTTGTAAATTACGTCGGCAATCTGCTCGACTTTCCAACGGTTCAAAAGTTCGAACGCGGGAACGCCTTCCGTCGTATCGAAACGCAAATCGAGATCGCCGTCGGAGTCAAAGCTGAATCCGCGCGAACGATCCGCCAGCTGGTCGCTCGACAACCCCAAATCGAGGACAAAACCGTCGACTTGTTCGACCCCAACGCGTTCCAACGCGGCGTCAAAATCGCAATAATTTGCAAAAAAAGTTTTCACTTGCAAATTTTCGTTCAAATCGGCGACGCGTCGATCCACGCGGTCAAGAGCGCGCGAATCGCGATCGATTCCGACGACCATACCCGACGCGCCGACTCGACGCGCTATCTCGATCGCATGACCTCCGCCGCCAAGGGTGCCGTCCACGACGATCTTACCGGGCGCCAAATTCAGTCCCTCGACCGTCTCGTCAAGCAAAACAGAAACGTGAATCGTCGTCAAAATTGCATCCGCCATATAACGCTCTATCCTTGGCTTTTTATCCGCGCGACAAAAACGCGCCCCCTACTATTATAAGGGATTGACGCCGTTCGCCAAGCCCGCGCGTACTTTTACCTGTAAAACAAAGTCCGCGCCGATATTAACGACGACTGCGCTCTTTTCTTCGACCGACGACGAATTGAAAAAACGTCGAAACGTCCGACGAGCGCGTCCTATACTCTTCAATCGTCTCAACCCGTCAAAAACATTACGTCTAATAACTCGACAAAACGAGATTGTAGAAAACGACAAATTCCGCCAAAAACAACGGCAAGGACGGCAAGCGTAACGAGAGAATTCAAATTGAATCCGATCGTCGTTAAATTAATGCCTGGCGCGATCCTCCCCAAAACGCCGACGGCAAAAAAAACGGTCGCTGAAGACGCGATCAGCGGCGCGGCGACTTTGAAGCCTAATTCAAAGCCAGATGCGACAAAATTAACAATTTTAACGACCGTTTCCTCGAGCGAAAAAGGCGCGCCCGGAACAATTGCGACGATGCTTTTGAGGTAGCCGTCGATAAATAGTTCCAACCCTCCAAACGCGAGGAAACAAGCCCAAACGCACCAGAAAATCAATCGCGAAACGGGAGAAACTTCATCCCCAAAAGTCGGATCGAAACAACCCGCGACCGATACGCCGCCGATACGTCCGACGAGTTCGCCCGCTAAATAAACGCCGTTAAAAAACAACTGCAAAATTAACGCGGTCGAAACGCCCAAAAAAAATTCGACGCACGCGCGCGTCGCTACGACCAAACAGCTATAAGTCGAAAGGGAATCGAACGCTAAAGATTCCTCGGAAAGAGAAAGAACGGTTGGAAAAACGAACGCCGTCAGCGCAAACGCCAGCAACGTCCGCGTAAATTTCGACGTTTCGGCGCCGCCCAAAAGAGGAAGAAACAACGACGTCCCCAAAAGACGTGCGAAAGTCGCAATAAAAACGGACGTCAAAAGAAAAGAGGTTCCGACGCTCGAACTAATCATTCAAACTCCGCCCCGACTCAAAAACGGAAAAGGACGCCGCAACCTTGCGACGTCCGTAAAACGTCTCGACGACGACGGCGCTCATTTCGTCGAATCGCGTTCTAATTTCGCGCCGACTTCAAAATAATTCGAACCGCGCAAAACGCCGATCCTTGCCGTCTCGGAGGCGTCCGCCAACGCGATTAAACGCGCAAGATGAACGTCGTTTTCCACTTGCTTGCCGTTGAAAGTCAACACGACGTCGCCCGGTTTCAATCCTGCGGTCTGCGCGGGCGACTGCGACGAAATCTCCACGATTTTCGCGCCGAAAACATACGGCAGATTCGTCGTCGTCAAATCGGCGCGCGTCGCGGACTCCAATTCGACGCCCAAACGCGAGCGTCTCCAAGTTCCGCCGTCGATAGTAGTCTTGACGACGCGCAACGCGACGTTAATCGGAATAGCGAAAGCGACGCCCTCGTTTTTACCGCTAGTCGTCGCGATCGCCGTCACGATCCCAACGACGTCGCCGCGAGAGTCGTAAAGGGGACCGCCCGAATTGCCCGGATTGATCGCCGCGTCGATCTGGATATATTCGGGCAAAAGATTTTGATTCGTATTGACAAGGTCGCGATTACTACGACGAAGCGAACTGACGTGCCCGTAGGAAAGGCTCTTCTCCAAACCAAAGGGATTGCCGATCGCGAAAACCGAATTTGCGACGCGGACGGAATCGCTGTCGCCAAATCGACAAAGCGTCACGCTGCCGTCCTTCGGCAAACTGTCGGCGGAAACTTCCAACGCGGCAAGGTCAAAATCGTCGCAAGGAAAAACTTTCGACGGCGAAATCGTCTGATTGTTCGGCAAAAAAATCTTGATCGCGTCGCTCGAAAGAGCGCGATCGACGACGTGATTGTTCGTCACCACGTAGGTTTTGCCGTTATATTGAGTCAGAAAGCCGCAACCCGTCTCCTCTTCAACGACGCGCGAGCCGGGAGCCGTCTTGCGCGTTTCAATCGGCAAAACGCAAGCGCGCACAAGAGAACTTATACGATTCGATTCTTCGTCGATTCTGACAAGAATCGATTTTTCGCCGTTTTCCTCGTCGTGTTTCGAATCTTTCTTCGACCACAGTCCCTCGTCCAGACCGATCGACGTTCCGTCGTCTATCTTCTCCTCATAGTTGACCAAACGATTTTTCGAATAGGACGCCTCTAAGGTCAAAGGAAAGGGCGCAAGAGGAGTCTTCGGCGTAAAAAATTCGGCTAAACGACGTTGCGCTTCGCGATCTTCGCGCGCCTCAAAGAAAGCGCGATCCAACTGCGCGGCGGAAACGGCTCTTACTTGCATAGGAGCGCCGACCCCTTCGTCCTGATTTCGCAAATCACGAACGGGCGTTCCGTTGTTCGCAACAGAAGACGGAAGACGACTTGGAGCTTGAAGGTCGCGCGCTCTAACGGAACCGGGCGAAACGGCTTCGGAAAGACGCGCGACTTCCGATTCGGAACCTGAAACAAGTTCCCGTTGAATTTCGTCGGCGTCGACGTTCGGAATCCAATAAATCCCGCCGGGCAAAAAACCATAGTCGTTTTCTTCTTTCGGCTCGACGGTAGAAACTTCCGATTTGTTTTCAACTAGATTTTTCTCAGAAGTCAAAGGCGCGCCGTTTGAAAGAGACTCGATCTCCGTCGCTTGTCGATCGACGATCCGCTTCAATTCGTCGAACGTCTCGTCGGACGCAACGGAAGCCTTACGCTTAGGGGCGTCTTCGGGCGTTTCGACAAAAAGATTCGCCTTCGTGTTCTCTATGAGAACGGAAACTCGTTCCGAATCGACCAAACTTCTAAAAAATTCGCCGTTGTTCGAAAACAAATTAGTTAAACAAAGAACGGAGTAAACGGAACCAAAAAGAAAGATTAACAAGCAAACTTTCAGTTGGAAAGTCGCCTTTTTGAATTCGCGCTTTTGGAATTCGCGCTCGATTCGTCTTTTACGGCTCCGTATGCAGGATTGTTGGGCGAGTCGACGAGAGGCGAGCTTTAAACGCATCCAATAAGCGCTCTGACACAGAACCCAAAGCATCAGAAACGCCAAGACGGCGACAAGAACGTAAAATTCAGTCGTCGAGGCTTCGGTTCCTGAGAATCGATTCGCGCTAGAACCAAACGCGTTTGCAAACAACGTCGTCAATCCAATTAACATAATCTTCGCTTAATCCCTGAAACGAAGCCCAACTAAACTCGATGAAACGATTTCGAAATCAACCCCCGTTGACTTCGCTAATCCTTCCAAGAGCGCCTATCCGCGAAACGCGTTCCCAAGGAACGTCGTCCTTACAATTATCAAAAACATAATAGTCAAAACGAACGCGACAACACTAATTAATGTCGCGTCCCCTACTATCATACGAAAAAGACCGAAAACAATCAAGAGCTGTTTTTGAAAAAGAGCCGGTTTCAACTAAAATAATGGAAAAGTCAAGATTTTCAATTATATTAATTAATAGGGCAAAACTGCAAGTTCATAGAAATAAATAACGACCTGTTTTTCTTAACTCGAAAGAGTTAACTTCCGTCTAAATCGACAAAATCAACAAAATTAACAATTTAATTGAGTGATTTCTACGGTCGATTCGGCGTCGACAGATCGGCGCGCTTTTTCGCATATTGGCAAAGCAAGACAAGATAGACAAAAAGTCCTATGGCGGCGCCGAACATTAAATATCGACTAAGTTCGTAAAAACCGACAAGCGTCAACGCCACGTTGCAAAACACGATTCCGCAAATAATCGCAAAACTACGCCTCGCCGTCGATTCGTAGCCGACGGCGATCACGATTCGATGCGCGCGCATACCCATAGGAAACCCGATCGCACCGCCAAGAGCGATCGCGGCGGAAAGAAACAATATCTTGAAATCGACGTTCCCTTGCGCAAAAAGATAATTACCCCCGCCGGTCAAGGTCGTCGTCAACAAGAGAAATCGAACGCAACGCGCCGTTTCCGTTTCCGTCGTCTTGAACCCATTCGCCAAGACGGGTCGAAAGACCATCGCGCCGCCGACGCCCAAAACGGAACTAAAGACGCCCGCGACTAAACCGCCAAGCGTCGCGTACCCAAGGGAACGTCTCGAAAAATGCAACGGCGTTTCGTCTCCGTAACGTCGCGCTTTGCCGAAAATCGTCTGCAATCCGATAAAGAACATAAGGACGCCAAAACCGATAAAAATCGCCGTCGACCCGCAAAGACGATGAAAGAAAGAGTTGATCGGCAAACCGCAAAGAGAGGTAAAAAAGGATGCGAAAGCCATTGGCAAAACGAGATTTCGACCGACGGAATTACGCCCCCAACCGATGCGCGGCGCTTCGCGAAGGGTCGGAAAAATAATAGACGGAACCATCTGAAGCAATCCGATTCCAGCGGCTTGCATCGGCGTGCAATCGAAAAAGAAGAGCGCCGACGGCACAATAAGCCAACCGCAACCGACGCCCCAAAAACCGCCGGCGTACATTCCAATAAATCCAATAATCGGCGCGAGCCCCCAAAGACTCGCGTCCAGTATCGTTTCCAACGCTAAAACTCCCTTAATTCGTCGATTTACTTGCTCGTTTGACGAAAGCGACGACAAAAGAGCGTTCGTCAAAAGAGCGTTCGTCAAACGCCCTTAGTCGAAGGCGTCGGCGTTTCTTCCTTGACGCGTTTGCGTTGAATCTCGGCGTCAAACACTTGACCGCGCCGAACGCGTCGAACGGTTATCGTCAATTCGCCGCAATCGACGCGCGTATTTCGTATAAGCGCGTCGGGTATTTTCGATTCGATCCAATCCGACAGACGTTTCTTGTCGCCGAAGTCGCCCAATTCCGATAAAAAAGATTCCGCTTCCTCTGGAAAAACGCGCCTGACGCTTTCGCAAAGGTCGACCATTAACGCGCCGCCGCCTACGCGCACGCCGTCGTTCTGTTCGCGCAAAGTCGTCGGTAAACGGTCAAATTCGTCTTCGATTTCGCCGACTAACTCTTCGACTAAATCTTCCAACGTCAAAAGACCTAAATTTTGCTTTTCCTGAGAATTGACGACAAGCGCGATGTGGTCGTGGTTCTTCACAAGCAAATTCAACACGTCCGACGCTTTCGCCGTCGGCTCGACGTGAACGATCTTACGAACGTAATTAGCGAGGCAATTATGGGACGCCTCTTCGGATCCGCGCGTCTCTTCGTCGGAACGCAAAGGACCGACAAGCTCCTTAAAATTAACGTAACCGACGATTATTTCACGATTGTTTCCATAACAGACGGGAAAACGCGTATGGGAATCGTTTTGCGCCGCTTCGTAGGCTTCTTGCAACGACATATTGTCCGACAAGACGGAAGATTCGACCATCGGAACCATCACGTCGCTAACGGCGGTCTTCGACAATTTCAACGTCGCAAGAATAATTTTTTCTTGTTCCGGATCGATTTGACTTCGACTGCGCGCCAGCGAAGTCAACAACGTGATCTCTTTCACGGCGTTGACGCCCTCTTTGAGTTCTTCGTTGGGTTCAAAGGGGCGGTTGAAAAGTCGAAGGAGACGAACGAGAGGGTCGCAAATAATCGTCGCCCAACAAAGCGGTCGCGCGATGAAGAACGCCAGACGCTTATTGAAACGAATTCCTAACGTCTTGGGTAAAATCTCCGTGTACTGCAACATCAAAAAGGTAAACCCGATCGAAAAGATTCCCACCCAGTTGTCGCCGAACAACTGGGCGAACGACGCGCCGGCAAAAGAAGCGCCGATCGTATGAGCGGTCGTGTTCAACGTCAGAATAGACGTGATCGGAGGGTTCATATCCTTCTTAAAGGACTCCCAAATCGCCCCGACGCGCGGATTCCTCTTACTGATCTCGACGATTTGAGGCGTCGAAAGACTCAACAATACGGATTCCGCGACAGAACAAGCGGTCGACACGATGAGAGCGACGGAAAAACTCAAAATAAAAATAGCAAGCGACGTCATAACCAAAACGCTCGACCCCCAAAAGGACGGTCAAAACGGAATTTCCTCCTTTCCTTCGCGTTAAATCGGATTCCAAAGTCCCCGGCGTCCCTATTCTATAATAAACGTACTAAAGAATCAAGTCTTAGAACGTCGCAATATTGTTATTTTTCAAAATATTAGCGTCTCGACAAAACGACGCTTCTATTAAACTTGACGTTTGCCTCGATACGCTTTATACTTATATGCGAGCGTTAGCCTAAACGTCGGCGCGTCTTATTTCGTAACAAAACGCGCCCCTGCGCAAGTCCTAAATCCTTGGAACGTCGTTATGCCGGATTTGAAACGACCTGGAAAATCGCTTTTCGAATCGAGTCTTGAAATCAAGTGCCTCTTCTTTTTCGGAGTCGCGCTTGCCGTCGTCGTCTTGATTAGCGTTCTGCTCTTCTACAAAGCGACAAAAACGCAAGTGGAAGCTCAAAATCCGCTCATGGGCAAACTTGTCGCCGAACGCGAGTTCTTGTTAATGCACATCAAAGGATTGGCTTCCGAAAGCGCCGTCGGCGAAGGATCGCGTTCCTCCTCCGCGTCCGACGATTTAAACGACTTCATCGACTCTATGGCGTCGTTGAGCGAAAAAATCGGGGGCGAAGGAGAGCGCGCGCGTATCGAAACGAGACTTATTCGCGTGAGGAATGATCGCGAAGACGACGAAAGCGACGACCCTAGGGACGAATTCGAAGAAAATATGCTCGAAACGCTCAAATTAGAAGAGACGAAAAGCAAAGGCGAAAACGCTAAAAGCGCACCCTTTCAGTATTACGACGAAGACGGAAGATACCGATTTTATCAGCCGTTAAAGCTCGAACGTTCGTGCTGGAACTGTCATCGAGAGATTATGGGCGATTCGACTTTAGACCTAGGGTCGACGCTGGGCGTCGTTCAAGTGACGATCCCGGAACCGCCCGCGCAAAAGGAAAGCGCGAGATTATGGACGCTTCTACTTGGAGGAGCGATCATTACTTCTTTCTTAGGCGTGATCGCTTTTTACGTCGTCATTCGCGCCGTCGTCGTGCGTCCTCTTCGCAGTCTGCGCGACGTCAGCGAAGCGATCGGACGAGGCGACGTTTCGAAACGCGCCGAACTCCAGACGGGCGACGAATTTGAAGCGCTCGGTTTCGCGTTCAACAAAATGTTAAAATATCTTGTGGCGACGCAAGAAAAATTAAAAGCGCTTAACTCGGAACTCGAACGCAAAGTCGACGAATTGGCGCAAACAAACCTGCAACTTTTCGAATCGAACCGCGTAAAGTCCGACTTTATGGCGACGATGAGTCACGAGCTGCGCACGCCTCTCAACAGTATCTTAGGGTTCAGCGACGTCTTAAGTTCTATTCAAACGCTCGACGATCGACAAAGACGATACGTCAACAATATTAATAAGTCGGGGCGTTCGCTCCTGAATATGATCAACAATATTCTCGATATGGCGAGAATCGACGCCGGACGAGTCGAACCGCAACTCTCCGCTTTTAAAATCGAGCCCGTCGTCTTAGCGCAATGCGATATGGCAAAGCCGCTCGTCGACAAAAAAAATCTCGATTTGACGACGAAATTCCAGCCCAATATGCCGCAGTTGCGTCAAGACGAACCCCGGATTCAACAAATCTTGAATAATTTGCTTTCAAACGCGATAAAATTCACCCCCGAGGGCGGACGAATTCAAATCGAAGTCGCACAAATTATGCGCGCCCCGTTCTATCCTCGAGCGTTGGCGGGCGTCGCCGCGCAAGACGCCATCCCGTTCTTGGAATTAAAAGTAATCGATTCGGGCGTCGGCGTCGCCGAAGAAGATCGACAAATCATCTTCGAAAAGTTCCGTCAGGGCAAGAGCGCGACGGAAGGAGACACGATGACTCGCGAACATTCCGGGAGCGGGCTAGGATTGTCGATCGTCAAAGAGCTTTGCAAATTGTTGGAAGGCGAGATTGCGCTGGAAAGTCAGCCGGGATTCGGAAGCGTCTTCACCGTCTATTTGCCTTGGAGGCTCGATATGCCCGTCTTAACGGAATCGCCGATGCAGTCGGAAATCCAAGAATTTGCCAAGGCGGGCGTCTCCCGCAAAGTCGCCGCGTTCAACCCGGCGCCGAATAAAATCGAAAAATAATCGTTTCAAGACTTTCGAGTCCTCAACGTTAATTCAGCGTTCCTCAAACTTTTCAGGAGACGAGGTTTCAAGTGAAAAAAATAACGACTCTTCCATTTTTATGCGTCGCGTTAGTTTTAGCGAGTGCGTCAAACCTCTTGAGCGCGGACAATAGCGCAAAATACGACGTTTCCGACCCGCTCGTCCTCAAAAAGCCGGGCGAAATTCCTTTGGGCGAACAATTTGCCCCGACGACCGACTTTAAAGCAAACTGGATCGCCGCCGACGATCTGCCCGATCCCGTTTTGCCGAACTTATGGCTGACCTATCGCAAGACGATCAATTTGAAAGAGACGCCCGAAGCCGCGATTTGTCGTATTAGTTGCGATTCGAAATACTGGCTCTACGTCAACGGCGTCAACGTCGTCTTCGAAGGCGGACTCAAGCGCGGTCCGAGTCCTTTCGATTCCTATTACGACGTCGTCGATTTGAAGCCTTACTTGAAGCCGGGTAAGAATACGATCGCGGTTCTGCATTGGTTCTTCGGCAAGCAAGGTTTCTCGCACGTCAACAGCGGCTTTCCCGGCTTCCTCTTCGACGCCTCGACCAACGGCGAAAAAGGACTTTATTTGTTGAGCGACGCCACGTGGAAAACTTCCGTTTATTCCGCCGTTCCAGAAGGAATTACCGCTCCGAACATTACCGCGCGCAACGCCAAAGAAACGCATTGCGCGTTCGACGTCTCCAAAGTCGACGCGAATTGGCGCGAAAAGACGACAGGCGCCTACGAAATGACGACCGCCGATCCGCAGCCGAATCGTCGTCTGGGCGAATGGAACGTCCGATTCAACGCGCAATACGATTACGACGGCGATTGGAAAGCGGTCGACTTTGACGATTC
>JAZUGM010000440.1:0-1984 GCA_045641205.1 Thermoguttaceae bacterium | reverse complement strand
GCCGACGTCTGATCGCATAACTCAAGCAATTTGCGCTCGTTTGATCGCTTCGCGTTCCTTGCGATTTTTTTGCGAATAATCGTCGCTTTACAAAACGCCTAACAACCGGCTGGAATCAAGGTTTTCACGCGCTTCTTGAATTCTTCAAGAGTGTCTGTTCCCATTACGACGGACATAAGCTCCGTCGGATCGGAATCGACAAAAGGTTTCAACGTCTTTTGGATGAAAGTCGGCGTCGCCTTCGGAAAACGCAAGCCGATCATTTGGGCAAGGAGTTCTAATTTGCCTTTGCGTTCTCCCTCGCGTATTCCCTCGCGTTCTTCGTCGCGTCTTCCTTTAGCTTCGGCGGCTTCCCACTCCTCGTCGCTTAAAAGCCAAGTTCTACGAACCATTTCTTGCATCTCCTCTCTTTTCATAACGCCCACCAACTCGTCGCGAGTCGGCAAAGCGAAGTTCTTTTTTGCGCACATCGTATTGACGAAACTAAGCGCGTCGTCAAGAATTACGTTGGCGTATTCGTCGGTCTGGACGCGCGCGTCTTTGACGATACGCAACGACTCGCCGACGTCCTTCAGCCATTCTTCGCGCGTCGCGCGCGGATTGCTCGTCAGTATTTCCGCTTTGCGCAACAAATCAAAGAAAAATTTAAGCCAGTCGGCGTTTTGCAACGCTTCGTCAAAAGTTTTCGGCGGCTTCTTCTTCGCTTTGCCCGACGTCGTCGGAAGGACGTCGATTCTCTTATCGACCAAGGAAACCAACAGGAATCTCAATTTGAAAATCCACTCCTCGTCAAGTTCCTTTAAAGACGTCGTAAACAGGTCGGGCAGATTCTGAACTTCGTTCCATTGTTGCGCGCCGGTATAAAACAAAACGACAAAAGGCCAAATAATCTTGCCGTCCGGCGTTTTGAATCGCTCGGGGTAGCGTTCCGCAAAATCAAGGGTCGCAACTAAACTCGTCAGCATTTGCTTCACGACGTTTCTATCGGGCGCCGACTTGTGTTCCATTAACACAATGATCGGAAATTCCTCTTTCCTACCGTCTTTATAAGGAATTGTAAAGAGCAAGTCGCATATGCGCGAAACGTTGTTTCCGAAAACAAAGACGGTAGGTTCCGACTTGGCGCGTTTAAAATCGAGTCGATCGGCAAGTTCGGGCGAAACGCTACGCACGCTCGTTTCTAGGAATTGCGCCGTGATTTCACCCGGCTTGCCAAGAACCGTCGCGACGTGATTGTTAAAAACATTCGCGATTACAAGCGAAGGCTCGACGTTTAACGATTCCGTCAACTCCTTGTATTTGTCGCAAATTCGCGCGACCGAGCGACAAAAATCGTCAAACGTTTTATCGCAACACGCTTTAGAAAACGCCTCGTCAAGCGTTTGGGCGTCCGTTATCAAACTTAACGGAGCGAGCGCCTCGACGTCGGGCGAATACTCGCGAAAACGCAAACGCAACGCCTTGTCTATCATCCTCAAAAGATTTTGGATTTCTCGAGGATCGGACGCGCCGACTTTTTTGGCTAGCTTGCGCGCTCGCGCAGTCTTCAAAGAGGTTTTAGGTTTCATCGTTTCATCGTTCCCATACGGCTCGACCGCCAATAATACGCCGACGACAAGAATTTTATTCTGATTTTTTGATCGCGCAAGCGCGCCGCGACGTTAAAAATTGCCCCAACGTCGCGGCGTTTTGAGAAAGCGTCGACAAAACTCGCGTTTTGTAAAGTTTATTGAAACCGCCAAACGCGAGTAAACCAAAAGAAACCGCGTCTTTGTCGTTCGACTATTTAAAAATCGGCTCCAACTTCGGCGCGAGCGCGGCGCCCCAGCGTTCGTAACCGACGGCGTTCGGATGAAGCAGGTCGGGCATAATATCCTTCGTCAAGACGCCCTCGTCGTTGAGAAAAACGCTTCCAAGGTCAAGAAATTCGACGTTTGGAATATCGCGAACGTAATAAGGCGTCAACGCGTTGATCGCATCGTTG
>JAZUGM010000439.1:0-25673 GCA_045641205.1 Thermoguttaceae bacterium | reverse complement strand
TCGATTTTGTCGCGCGACCTTCAAGAGTACGACGTTCAACTTGGCGACTGGCATAACAACGTCGTCGTCGCCGCGCTTACGAATCTTGAAATAGCGACGGATTTATTACGCGTCGTAACGCGCGCTTCCGACGTCGACTGGAACACGCTCGAACCGTTCCAGCAGTCGCAGGTCGATAAGAACGGAGTCGCGCATATTGCCGATTTGATCTACCGCGTTCGATCATTAGAAGAAGAAAACGAGCGCGTTTCGTATTTTTTCATTTTTGAACATAAGTCGAACGATTATTATTTTCTATCGATTCAGCTGTTGGAATACGTCGCGTTATGCTTAAAATATCAGATTATTAACGCGCGTCGCGAAAGCGAAGGGCGAAAAAAATTATCCTATCCGATACCCGTCGTGTTGGGTTGTTACGACGGCGCGGCGTCGGCGCCTAAGAAAATTTCGGACGTATGCGTTTTTCCGAAAGGTTTGGAACGATACGTCGCCGACTTTGATATTTTGTTTTTCGACGTTCAAGCGGTCGACGTCGACGCGTTGGACGTAAGTCCTTTGACGAAAGCGTTTTTAAAGGATTTGCAATTTGGGCGCAACCCGAAATTAAAGGACGTCGATATTCTCGACGTTTTCGGCGCGTTGCGCGATTATCAATTTGACGAGGGCTCTTTTAGCGTTCTGACGGCGCTGGCGGGGTATTGGGGAAAAGCCTGCCGATTTTGGGGACGCGAGCCTTCTTTTCACGACTTTCAAAGATTATGCGAATCAATAAACGACAAAAGGAGTGGAAGCGCGATGATAGGTTTGATGGATCAAGAATATTACGCGGAGGCTTGCAGGATACACGGAGCCCGATGGGACGCGGAACGCGAGGCGGCGTGGGCGGAACGCGAGGCGGCGTCGCGATGCGAGGTCGTGTTGCGTTCGATTTTTTCTTGTCTTAACAAACGTTTGCCAGATTCAAAGATTTCGGACGAGGCGTCGGAGAAATTGAGGCAAATCGACGATCCGCAACTACTGGAAAAAATACTTGATTTTTCTTTTGACGTTCCGACTATGGGAACGTTTGAAGAATTTGTCGCAAACTTGACGTAAAGCGATTACGCCGTCCGCGCGCGTTGTGGCAAACAAGATAAGATTTCGACGATCGCGTCAAAGGGATCGTCCGGCAATACTTTTTCAAAACGAGGTTTTCAATGACGTCGATAAAACAAATCGTCGGCGCTTTTGCGTTAATCCTTGCGACGTTGACTCCGTGTTTGAACGCGTCGGATCAGCGACGCGTCGGGTTGATATTCGACGAGATTCCAGTAGCGCCGATGCGCGTCGAATCGGATATTATCGCCGAACTTGCGGAAGAAATAGCCGCCGAACTTGATATTTCTCTCACGCTTCTTGCTCCGATCGAATCGGGCATCGTCGACAGATCGGGCGCGAAAGTCGACCTTGACGCGTTCGACGCGCTCTGGATTTTCCAAGGGGACGTTATCGTTCAGAATTCTGCGCTTTTTAACGAGAACGTCAAAGCCGCTTTGAACGGTTTTACGAACGGGAAGTCGGAACGGGGCGTCCTTCTTACCGGCGGAGCGGTCGCGTTGCTCAATTCGCTGGGATATGAAGGAAATTTTAGAATCGACGCTCTGACTTTTGGCGAAGACCGCAATCAGGCGGGCGTGGTTCCGATTAATCCCGACGCGCGCGTTTTTTCCGGCTTGTCGTCGGATCGCGGGATCGATTGGATTACGAACGCCGCGTTTCCCGCTTTTGCAAATTTCGGAACGGACGCGCCCAACGTGAAAACGCTCGCCACTTCGGCGGAAGGCGGACAGCCGAATCCGCTTTTGGTCGGTCTTGACGGCAAGGACGGAGACGCGTCGCGTCGCGCGAAGGTCGTCGCGTTTGGCTGGCGCGTTTCGCCGTTGTTCGACGCCGCGCCGGAGACCTATCGCGAGAATTTTAAAACGTTCTTGAAGAATCTGCTTGTTCAAGTCGGCGAGCCGATCGACGAATCCGAATTTACGGCGCCTCGTTACGTCGCGCCCGATTTTGACGCGCTTCAACGCGCCCTTGATTATTTTGCCGAACAATTCGACGAAGAAGAATATCCGCAGGGCGCCGAATACGCCGCGCGTCTCGACGCGTTGCGCGAACGTTCGGATAAGTTGTTTGAGCAAGCGACGATCTCCGACGACGAGAAAAACGCGATATTCGCCGATTTTAGCGCGTTGCAAAAAGAAGCGTTGTTAGCTTCGCCCGAGCTGGATTTTGACGCGTTTCTTTTTGTGCGACGCGATCCGAAACAAATGGGGCTTCCCGAAAATTACAACAGCAACTCGGTAATTCCCGCGACGGGCTACGACGACGCGCTTTGTCGTTTTAATTTCCGAACGGGCAAGTCGAACGTCGTTTACAAGCCGGAACACGGCGAGTTTGTCGGCGATTTGGAACTTTATTACGACGCGACGAAAGTAATGTTTTCGTCGCCCGACGTTTCCGCCGGAAATCGTTGGCGCCTTTGGGAACTGCAAATCGATCCCGAATCGGAAGAAACGGCGTCTGCGGCGCCCGTCGTCAGTCCGCTGATTAACGACGCCGACGTCGACAATTACGACGGCTGTTATTTGCCGGACGATCGCGTCGTTTTCTGTTCGACGGCGTGTCAGTCGGGCGTTCCTTGCATCAACGGTAGCGGACACGTTTGCAATCTTTACTTAAAAGAACGAGACGGCGCTATTCGACAGCTGACGTTGGAACAAGACCACGACTGGAACCCGGTCGTAATGAACAACGGGCGCGTGATGTATTTGCGTTGGGAATACGTCGACTTGCCGCACGCTTTCTCGCGCATTATGTTCCATATGAATCCCGACGGAACGAATCAATCCGAATTGTACGGGAGCGGTTCCTATTGGCCGAACTCTGTTTTTTACGCGCGACCTTTGCCGGGCGAAGGCTCGAAATTTGTCGGGGTAGTCGGCGGACACCACGAACAAAATCGCGTCGGCGATCTTGTGATTTTCGATCCTATGAAAGGTCGTAAAGAAGCGTCGGGCGCCGTTCAACGAATCCCCGGCTGGGGCAAAAAAGTCGAGCCGATCGCGTGCGACTTGCCTATCGCGCAAAATTGGCCTAAATTCCTGCATCCGTTCCCCGTTTCTGAAACGACGTTTCTGACGTCTTGCAAACGTTCGGCAAGCGCTCCTTGGGAAATTTGCTTAGTCGACGTTTTCGACAACATTGTGCCGATCGTTAGCGAACCGGGCGTCGCGGCGCTTGAGCCGATTCCGTTGCGCGAGACGGAACGCCAGCCGATTCTTCCGGATCGCGTCGACACGAAGTCGCCGACCGCCGACGTCTTCATTGCGGACGTCTATGAAGGCGAAGGGCTCAAGGGCGTTCCACGCGGCGAAGTCAAAGCGTTGCGTATTTTCAGCTATGAATTCGCGTATCAAGGAATGGGCGCCGAACCCTACAGCGTCGGACTCGACGGTCCTTGGGATCCGCGACGTATTATCGGAACGGTTCCCGTTTTGGAAGACGGTTCCGCCTCCTTTAAGATACCCGCGTTGGTTCCCGTCGCGTTCCAGCCGCTCGACAAAGACGGCAAAGCGTTGCAAATAATGCGTAGTTGGGTTACCGCCGTGCCGGGCGAATCGGTTTCGTGCGTCGGTTGCCACGAAACGCAAAATTCGACTTCGCCGACGAATCCTCGCGCTCAAGCCGCGCAAATTAAGCCCTTGGACGTCGAGCCTTTTTACGGCGCGACGCGCGGATTTAGTTTCGAACGCGAGATTCAGCCGATTCTTGACCGATATTGCGTCGACTGCCACCAGAGGGACGGCGCCGCGATTAAAGAATTAATCGCCAATGGCGTCGTTTCGGAAGACGTTCTTCAAGTTGAAAAGCGCGCGGGCGAGACGTTTGAAACTTCGCGATTTCCCGACTTCAGAAAGACGGAGCCGAAGCCCGCGCTTGAGAAGGGCGGATATATCGCTCAAGCGTCGCCTTTTTCCAACTCGTATTATCAGTTGCGCCGTTTTGTTCGCACGTGGACGAAAGAAAGCCAAATGCCGACGCATCGTCCTTACGAGTTCCACGCCGACGCGACCGATTTGGTTCAGTTGTTGACTTACGGACAAAACGGTCGAGGACATTACGGCGTCGAACTTGACCCGGAATCTTGGGACAAATTAATCGCGTGGATCGATTTGAACGCCCCCTATAACGGCAACTGGGGCGAAATTTTGCGCGGAAATCAAGCGCTGGTCAAGAGCCAATGGTCGCGTCGCGAAGAGTTGCGAAAATTATACGCTCCGAGCGTCGCGCCGCTGGACGACGACCCAAACGAAGCGATCGAAGCGAATCCGCTTCCGAGTTCAAAAGAACGCGTTCGCGTTTCTTATAAGAGAAACGCCGATTTAGCTATGTCGACCGAGCCTCGCGAAGCGTCTAAAAAGGACGGCGAAATTACGCGCGTCGCTCTCGACGAAAACGTTTCGTTGGAATTGGTAACGATACCGGGCGCGAATTTTAGCGTCGGGCGATTTGAAGTTACGAACGAACAATTCCGCGCGTTTGAGCCGAACTTTGATGCCGGGATCGAATACGGCGATTTTATTCAGTTCAGTCCCGGCGAAAGGGGTTGGCTGCTTTCACGCAAGAATCAGCCGGTAGCGCGAGTAACGTGGAACGACGCGCAAAAATTCTGCGAGTGGCTTTCGGAAAAGACGGGGGACGAGTATCGTTTGCCGACGCGCGAGGAACAGCGCTTCTTCGCTTCCGCCGGTAGCGCGGGCAACTTCTGGTTTGACGGCGCGGATTATTCGTCGTTCGAAAATTTGGCGGATTCGACTCACGCGCTGATTTCGCCCTTTGGGTGGACGGGACGCGTCGACACGTTGCCCGCGTGGCGCCCGGTCGATTGGAAGGTCGACGATCATAGTCGCGTTTCCGCGCCGGTTGGATCATACGCGCCGAATCCGTTGGGACTTTACGACGTTCAAGGAAACGTCGCCGAGTGGACGAGTTCGGAACTTGTGGAAACGCGCGCGGTCGTCGACGCTTCGGGCGTGACTATTAGCGAGTCGGAAACGCTGAAGAAAATTGTCGGAGGAGGCTCGTGGATTACGCCCGCGCGGCGCGCGACGCTTGATTCGATCCGCGCGTATCCGCCTCAATATAACTTGCGCGACGTCGGGTTCCGCGTTTTGCGCGTTGAAAAGTAGACAAACGCGTCGACGTTTTATAAGTTGTAATCGCGGGGACGTTTGAGGAGGGGAACTTGTTCAAACGTCCCCTTGTTTTGCTTATACGCTTAGAATAATTTAAAAAAAGCGACTTGCGTAAACGATGCGTTATAATATGACAAATTTGTTTGGTTTTGTGGAACCATATTTTTAATAAGGATGAAATGATGAAAATAGGCGTTTTGTGCAGCGGAGGCGACGCGCCCGGTATGAATCCTTGTTTACGCGCGATCGTTCGCGCCGGTAAACGACACGACGACGTCGTTGTGGGGATCAAACACGGATACCAAGGAATTTTTAACGAAGAATTTTGGGGCGATTCCGACGGTTGCATCGGCGCGCGAGACGTCTCCGGTATGACGAATCGAGGCGGTTCCGTACTCAACAGTAGTCGATGTAAAGAGATGCTGGAGCCGGATGGTCCGCGACGCGCGGCGGAAATTTTAACGAAACACAAGTTCGACGCCCTTATTGCGATCGGCGGCAACGGCACGTTGACCGGCGCAAATGAAATCGCCAAAATTTGGGACGGACAAGTAATCGGTCTGCCCGGCACGATCGACAACGATTTGTGCGGAACCGACTTTACGATCGGATTTGCCACCGCCGTTTACACAGTCGTCGACGCGATCGATAAATTACGCGACACCGCCGGCAGTCACGATATGATGTTCGTCGTCGAGACGATGGGGCGCCATTGCGGCGATTTGGCGGCGGTATCCGCTCTTGCTGGCGGTTGCGAGCTTGTCGCCGTGCCCGAAAAGCGAACCGATATTGCCGAGTTGGTCGAAAAACTCAAGCGATTTAAAGAATTGGGCAAACGGTCGATTATTATGGTCGTCGCCGAAGGAGACGATTTTGGAAACGCGCAAGACATAATGAAGGCGCTCAAAGAAAACGGCGCGCCATATGAAATGCGTTCGGTCGTCTTGGGGCATATTCAGCGCGGCGGAATTCCCGTTCCGGGGGATCGCGTGTTGGCGACGCGACTTGGCGTTCGCGCCGTGGAAGAATTACACAACGGTCAAAAGGGCGTAATGATCGGGGAAGTCAATATAAAAATCGTATTGACGCCTCTTGAAGAAGTTATTTCAGGACGTCGTCAGATGGCGGAATACGTCGTAGATCTTATCGATTCCGTGTCTGTGTGAAGTTTTTGCGCATAATTTGCGGAAAAACAAAAAAATATTTGACTTTCTAACAAAACGCGCGTACAATCGAAGAGCCGTTTCGTCGACGTCGACGCGTTCTTGCGAAACGGTTCGTAGTATGGTCGATTTCCTTTGGACAGCGTAGAAGGCGGAGGCGTTTTATGGCTATTTCTCTCGTTAAAGGACAAAACACGACGCTTGATTCAGGGTTAAAAAAAGTCGTTGTCGGGCTTGGTTGGGATCCGCGACAAGATATTGGTTCCGCTTTCGATTTGGACGCCAGCGTGTTTATGCTTGGGGCAAACGGCAAGGTTCGTAGCGACGCTGATTTTATTTTCTTCAACCAGCGCAAATCGGCGTGCGGTTCCGTCGAACATATGGGCGACAATCTAACCGGCGAAGGCGACGGGGACGACGAAAAGATTTTCGTCGATTTGGAGAAAGTTCCCGTCGACGTCGAACGGCTCGTCTTTGTCGTTACCATTTTTAAAGCGAACGAACGCAAGCAGAATTTCGGGATGGTCGTCAACGCGTTTATTCGAATCGTCGATTCTTCCAACGACGAAGAGATGGTGCGCTTTGATCTTTCTGAAGACGCTTGCGTCAACAAGGCGCTCGTTTTCGGCGAACTCTACCGTCGCAACGGCGCTTGGAAGTTCCGCGCTATGGGACAAGGTTACGATTGGGAAATTGGCGACGCCGCAAGGAATTTTGGCGTTCACGTTTGAGGTCGGTTCTTCGTAAATTAGCGACAAGTCGTAGCGACGACTTACAGGAGACTATAACGGTGATTTCTCTCATTAAAGGACAAAACACGGCTCTGGATTCTAATTTGAAGAAAGTCGTCGTCGGCTTAGGTTGGGATCCGCGTCAAGACGCCGGAGCGGAATTCGATCTCGACGCCAGCGCGTTTATGCTCGGCGCCAACGGCAAAGTACGGAGCGACGGCGATTTTGTTTTCTTCAACCAGCTCAAATCGCAATGCGGCTCCGTCGAACATATGGGCGACAACCTTACGGGCGGCGGCGAAGGAGACGACGAACAAATCGTCGTCGACTTGCCAAACGTTCCTAGCGACGTCGAGAAAATTGTTTTCGTCGTTACGATTTACAAAGTTAAAGAACGCAATCAGAATTTTGGAATGGTCGAAAACGCGTTTATTCGTATCGTCGACGCCGAGCAAGACGTCGAGTTGGCGCGATTCGAACTTTCTGAAGACGCTTGCATTAGCGAAGCGCTCGTCTTTGGCGAACTTTACCGACGCAACGGCGCGTGGAAATTCCGCGCGTTGGGGCAAGGGTTCGATTATGAAATCGGCGATTTTGCGAAAAAATACGGCGTTAATGTTTGACGCCGCTTATTTGGTCTTTTTTTAATTTAACCAACGACATAAAGAAAAATGAGAAGATTGCCCGTCTATTTGCTCGTCGACGTTTCAGGCTCGATGTGCGGCGAAAAAATCGAAGCCGTGAAGAACGGCATGCAAGTCTTGCATTCGGCGTTACGCAAAAATCCTTACGCGTTGGAGTCCGCTTACATTAGCGTTCTTACCTTCGGCAGCGACGTCAAGCAGGTCGTTCCTCTTACCGAAGTCGCGCTTTTCCAACCGCCCACTGTTGCGGCGAGAGGGGGCACGTCGCTGGGCGGCGTCCTGAAAAAAGTCACGGAATGCGCGCAAAACGAAGTTCAAAACACGACCGCCGAAGAAAAGGGCGATTGGAAGCCTCTTGTCTTTTTGATGACCGACGGCTATCCGACCGACGATTTACAACGCGGCTTGGACGTCTTCAAAACGTATAAGTGGGGCACGGTCGTCGCTTGCGCCGCCGGTTCCGACGCCGACGAAAGCGCCCTGCAAAAGATCACCGAGAACGTCGTTAGACTCGACGTCGCGGACGCCGCCACGATCGGCGCCTACTTTAAGTGGGTTTCCGCGAGTATCTCGTACGGAAGTGAAAAAGTCGATTCGGGTTCCGAAGTCGACGGATTGAGCGAGTTGCCGCCTCCGCCGCCCGAGATCGTGTTGGTCAAGCCGTAATATTTTTTGTAAACGTTCGCGGTAAGCCGCCGAATGAAATTCGGCGGTTGGCTTGGAACGTTCGTTAGGTAATAACGATGCGCAGACAGCCTATTTATATTTTGCTCGACACGTCGGGTTCAATGCGCGGCGAGAAAATGGAAGCGGCAAAGGAGGGTATGCAAGCGATATTCTCGGCTTTGCGTAAAGACCTATACGCGTTGGAGTGTACTTATATTAGCGTTATTACTTTTGGTAGCGAGGTCAAGCAGGTTGTTCCCCTTACCGAGATTATGCTTTTCCAACCGCCCGCCGTTTCCGTCGGCGGAGCCACGCATTTGGGCGGCGCGCTTGAAAAGGTAACCGAATGCGCGCGAAACGAAGTTCAAAAGACGACCGCCGAAGAAAAAGGCGATTGGGAACCGAGCGTCATTCTAATTACAGACGGCTGTTCGACAGACGATTTGCAACGCGGTCTGGACGTGTTCAAAACATATAAGTGGAGTACCGTTTACGCTTGTACGGTTGGATTTAACGTTGACGAAATTGCCTTGCAAAGAATTACTAGTCGTATTGGTAGAATTGAGAACGGGGACAAATTGTGCAAAATATGCCGTTCGATAGGTCGAATTTGGGAATTAGAATGGCAGACTTCTTATACTTATGATTATTTTGAAGAGTCTCCTCCTGAGATTAGATTTTCGTGTCCTGAACCTGTTTTTTCATTAGGACAAACGATGTGCAGACTGCCTATTTATATTTTGCTGGACACGTCGGGTTCAATGCGCGGCGAGCCGATCGAAGCGGTGAAAGTCGGACTTGAAGCGTTGCTTTCGAGTCTTCGCAAGGATCCTTACGCGCTTGAAACGGTATGGTTGAGCTTGATTACTTTTGATTTAGAAGCGGAAGTTCTTGTTCCGTTGACGGAACTTGAGTCTTTTGTCGTGCCTGAAATACCCGTCCCCGAGACGTCGCCGACTAATCTGGGCGAAGCGCTTGAGTTGCTAATGGAGCGTTACAAGCAAGAAGTGCGACTGTCGACCGCGACGGAAAAAGGCGACTGGCTTCCCACGCTCGTCGTGATGACGGACGGAACGCCTTCCGACACGTACCTTTATAAACAAGCGACGGCGGCTATTAAAGGATACAAATTCGCGCGAATTATCTGTTGCGCCGCCGGTCCAAAGGCGAAGGTCGAGCCGCTCAAACAACTGACGCAAGACGTCTATTCGCTCGATACGATGGACAGTTCCACGTTTGGAAAATTCTGGAGCTGGGTTTCGACGACTGTCGAGCGTCAAAGTCGTTCGGTCGCTTTCGAACCCTTCGAATTGCCGCCTCCGCCCCCGGAAATTCAACTTGTTTTTTAACGCGTCAAGAGTCGAGTCGTTCTTATGAGATTCCCCAAAAACGTCGGCGCCAATTCTTTGAATTCGCTCTATGTTTCAAAAGAAAGAAGAAACGTTCCAAGCGAATTGAAATTGACGCTTTCCTTTGTCGACAAAACGCCGAATCAACAGTATCGTTCCTTTTATTCCGTCTTTACGAGTCGACTTCAGGAGGCGTCTTTTGAAGACGGACAAGTCGGCGATAAACTGGAACGCGTCGTTGATTTTCGGGACGCGCTTAAGCCCGGTCGAAACGTTTTGTCTATTCGTATAGACGAAGCGTCGGGATTTGAGGCGTTGGGATTAAGCGTTCAAATAGACGACTTGGGGCGTTTGACTATTTTCGGAACGCCTCGATTTGCCTTTAAGGTCGACTTCGTGATTGCGGGACGTTACGTCTCTTTGTCGCAAGGTAGAGAGATTTACGCCGACGATTTCGAGGTAAGACGCTCTTTGAGCGTCGGTTCTCCAGTCGTTTCGCAATCCCTTTGGGAAAAACACGAGCCGCCTAAAGACGCGCCCTACCAAACGCCCAACGAACAAAAAGATTCGCTCGTAATTCCGCTCAAAACGCCGATAACCGTTCTAGCCGCTAGTCGACGCGGACGTTCGCACGAACACGTAGGGGCGTTTCGCGACGATTATTTTGAACTCAAACCGTCGAACGATTCCTACGGTTGGCACGTGTTCGCCGTCGCCGACGGCGCCGGTTCCGCGCGGTTTTCAAGAACAGGTTCTAAACTTGCCTGCGAGACGCTGACAAGCGAACTGGCGAAAAAACTGAACGATCCTCAAACGTTCAAAACGATTATCGCCGCGCTTCTAAACGAAATGAATCTTGCGCATCGGTCGGGCTTCTTGGCGTCGGATTATCTGCAAAGCGCCGACGTTTTAGAAAGAACGCAACTTGCCGCCGCGTTTCATCAAGCCGTGTTTCGCGCTTATGAAGCGATTGATCAAGAGGCGAAGCGTTTTAACGCCTCTTGCGACGCGTCGGACAAAAAAGTCTCGATGCGCGATTTTAGCACGACCGCGTTGTGCGTCGCAATGAGACGATTTAAAGGACAAGACGGGTTTGATAAAGACGACAAAAAATTTCGACCGCCGATTTGGGCGATCGTTTCCTATTGGATAGGCGACGGCGCCTTGGCGATTTATCGCCCGAACGACAAAGACAAAGTTCTATTGCTAGGCGAACCGGACGGCGGAGAATTTGCCGGACAGACCCAATTTTTGACGACGAAAGAAGAAATTGACGCCGCGCCGATTCGGCGTCGATTACGTCTTGCGTTCGTGCGTAATTTTCGCGGGATCGTTATGGCGACCGACGGAATTTCCGATCCCTTTTTTCCGTCTGATTCCAGTTTGAAAAATTTCGAACGCTGGCGCAATTTCTGGAAAGAAACGTTACCCAAAGAATTTCCCGGCGTCTTGGACAAATCGAAAACGCCCGACGAACGCGCGGAAGCGTTACTGAAGGGAATGGAATTTTGGGTCAAAGGAAATCACGACGATCGGACCTTGGCGCTGATTCTTAACGATAAATTGGGGGATTAGACGCGACGTGCAATTAGGCGTTGATTTCAATTTTAGTCTACTTTCGAAGCGGAATTAACGCCGAAACGGCGTTTTTATGAACAGGCGACTTTTAGACTAGGCTCGTAAAAGACGCTAAAGAATTTAAAACGTTCTTATTGACGTTCTTTCAGGCGAGTAAATCGAAGAAGGAAAGAATCTTTTTCTTGTGGTAGAATATTAATCACGCCGTGTGTTCGCGTCCGTCCTACGAGTATACGAACGTAGCGTTTTCGTGATTTTTTATTTGACGACACGGCTTTTGACCGATTTGAACGGTTGTCAAGCGTATATGAAAAGGTTCTTTTCTATGAACGAATATTTAATGAATTGGTATTATTTAGAAAGAGGTAGTTGGATTGGACCGATAACCGACGAAGAAAAAATGGAATTGATAAAATGGGGCGTCCATCCGCACGACGAAGAAGAACTATTTCCTGAATTTAGTGGAAGAAGAGATGTTTCTGAAACTCAAAGATATCGCATAGGATATGTAGAGAAGGAGGATAATTGGAAGAGAGACGAAAAAAATAGGGACGATGACGAAATGGACGAAGATTTGGAAATAACAGACGAAGAGGATTGGGACGAGGAAGACGAGGGTTCAGCCGAAGAAGACGTCCTAGCCGTTGCCTCGGACGATAGTTTCTTTGATCTTGCTGATATTTCAAACGTTGAAAGTTCGGAGGAAGATTTCGACGAGCTTGCAGTTCTGCCGAATTGGAACGTTGAAGACGACAGCAGGGAGAATGAAGACATTCTTGCCGTCGACGATTCGGCTGCGTCGAATGAATTGAATCGATCCGACGAAAAAAAAGACGGGAAATATTGTTTCGAGGATCAGACGAAACGTTTCAAGGGAATAGAAGCCAAACTCGAAAAAGTTTGTCTGGAGTTGGACGTTTTTTCAGCGGAAAGTAATAACAGGCTGGGCGCTTTGGAGGAGAAAACTGTCGCCTTTAGCGAGAATTGTGAAAAACTTGGCGCCGACTTTCAATCCCTTTCAATTAAAGTTTCCAGTTGTATTACAAACGATTGGAATTCTCGTTTTAACGACCAAGCTGAAGGTTTGGCAATAACTCGCGAGAAAATTACGGGGGTTAACAATAAGATAGAGCGTGAGGTTAGAAATAGGAATATTCAGCTAGGCGGCTTGAATGAAAAAATAAGGGATTGTGAACAAGTTTCTCAGGACGTTGCGACGCGCGTTGATTCTTTGGAGACTTCCGTTCAAGATTTAGAGACGGTTGCGGAGGAACTTCAAGATAAGAATTCTCCTTCAGAGGAAGATTTTGACGACGTTGTAGGACGAGTCGAAAAATTAGAAGACTTTGAAAAAGAGTTAAAGAAGTTCGATTTTGAGAACCTATCGGATTCCTTAAGGAATGTTGAAGTAAACGTTAATAATTTCAAAAGTGAATTATCGACCGTTTCTGGTTCCTTAGGGAATGTTGAAATAAACGTTGGGAATTTAGAAAGTGAATTGTCGAACGTTTCCCAAGGATTAGATTCGATTGTTACGTCGACGAATTTACGATTTGACGCGATCAATAAATCGAACGATAATTTAGGGGAATCCGTTGCTAAATTACAGAACAAACGTTACCCGTCGGAAACGCGTATCAAAAAAATAGAAACAAATTTAGAGAATTTTGCAACGTCGCTTGAAGAACAAAAACAGTATTTATTGGAACAGACAAATAGAACGTCTGAAGCGTTTAATTTGCAAGTTGTCGGTTTGACTGGTAAAGTTGAAGAGACGCAAAACAAACTTCAAGGATTGGAAGCGAGTGTTCGGAACTATTCCGATTCTCTTGAGTCATTGCGCGAGGAACAAAAACGATACGTACTGGAACAAGTAAGTCAAAAACTTTCCGTAAGGGTTGATTCCGTTTTTGAGAACGTCGCTTCATTGGAAAAGAATTTTGACGCTCAAAAAAGACAATTACTCTTGGAGGCGGCGAGATTAGGAGAACTGGAAGAATTATTAAACGATTTAAAACGTTTGGCGGGCAACAACGTTCAGGAACAACGTTCAATGACGCAAGAGATAGAGTTTGTAAGGAGTAACGTTGCCGAGCAAGAAAACGACGTTGCCGACGTTCGTAAAGACGTTGGGCAAATTAATTCGACGTTGGATAATATTCAAGAATGGAACGTAAGGTTAGACGCAAGTTTCCAGAATTTTGCTAAAACACTTGAGGAATTGAGCGAAGAACAAAGAAAGAACGTATTAGAACGCTCGCGGAATCAGTCTGAAATTTCTATTTTGACGCGGAGATTGGAAGAGATTCAAAACAGTTTTCAAACGTTAGAGAGTTCCATTAAAGCGTCACGAAATTTATTTGCTTCCATTGATTCTAAAATCACTAACACTGTTGAACAAGTACTATCCAAGCAGTGTTCCATAGAGACACGTTTGGAAGAATTGGAAAAACAGACGTCGATCGAGAACGACGTTAAAGCCGTTGTTTTTGCTTTGATAATAGTTTGTGGAGTTGTCGCTTGCGTGGTTTTGTTGTTTGTGTGCGCTCATTATTTTTGGAGGTAACATTTAATATTCATTCGAAGATGTTTTTTAATAACGCCATTACTTGGTATGAACTTTCTGGATATGACGACTTATTTTGTAGCCAACAGTATCGATAAACGTTTGATTTAGATCGATTAGTCTTGTTGAAACTAGGAAATGAAATTTATTGGGGAGACGCAATGCCTGAATCTTACGACGCAAATTTATCAAGCGCCGAGACTTCGCTTAATGTAATATCGAGCGCCTCGGAACGACTGGAATTAACTTTGTCGTTTCTTGTCGACGCGCCGGAAAAGACTAGGCGCGTCGTCGATATTGACAAAGCGAAGCGATGCGCCGCCCTCGTTTATCAGTTCCTTCGAAAAATCAATAGGATTATTTTTCCAACGGGCAAATTTGAAGCTCCGTACAACTTTGAACTTGGCTTTGACGAATTTGCCTCCAATAATAAAGAGGACGTCGTTAAAATCGCTTTATTGTCGTCGTCAAAGGAATTTGAAGCGAACGGATTGACTTGTCGTTATGAAAACGGCGTTTTGTCGATTAGCGGAACGCCGAAGAATCCCCAAGGTTTTGACGGGATCGTTCGTTTTATACTCAAAGGCGAATTTTACGACGTGAAAACGTTGGAAAATTACAGTTTTCCCGTCAAATCGGCTTTTGAAATTAAGTGCGAACGTAAATTTGTTCTCAATCCCGATCCCGACACGCTTTGGGAAGACAATCCGACTCCGAAAGACGCGCCTTTCCAAAAAACCAACGAAGCCGTTCAAAGCGAGACGACTCCAACCGATCCTTCGTTGACCGTTTTAGGCGCGAGTCAACGCGGACGCTCGCATGCGCAAATTGGTTCTTTTCGCGACGATCATTTCACGATACGATTAGGCGCGAATCCCGACGACTGGCATTTTGTCGCAGTTGCCGACGGCGCGGGCTCCGCTCGTTTTTCGCGCGAAGGCTCGCGGCTCGCTTGCGAAACGTGTATTAATGATCCGCAATCAGGTTTGGCGGCGCTTTTTCAATCGCGTCGAGAAGAGTTAGACGACGAAATAAATTCGTTTCTTGACGCCGCGTCTGGGACTTCCGAAGTCGACATTAGCGCCAAATTACCTCAAACGCTTTTTGAAAAAATCTTTTGCACTTCCGTTTACTACGCTGGAATCGCTATTGCAAATGCGAGTAAGGACGCGAACGCTAAATTAGGCGATTTTAATACCACGTTGCTTTGCGCGGCGTTTAAGAGGATTCCAAAGACGGAACAAACGCTCGCGCGTTGGATCGTTCTTTCCTATTGGGTCGGCGACGGCGGGTTGGCGATTTATCGACCGAATGGAACTCAAAGCGTTTTAGCGTTGGGAACGCCCGACGGGGGTGAATTTGCCGGACAAACGCGTTTTTTAACAATGCCGTCGGAATTAGCTCAAGAGGCGATTTGCAAGAGGTTGCGTCTTGCCGTCGTCGAGGATTTTCAAGCGTTGGTTTTGGCTTCGGACGGGATTACGGATCCGTTTTTTCCGGCGGAAGCGAATTTGTCCAACTATGCTTATTGGGAGAAATTTTGGAACGAAACGCTTCCGAAAGAATTTCCCGGCGCGTTGGACGCTACAAAATCGCTTGAAGATCGCGGCAAAGCGCTTCTTGACGGCTTGAAATTTAAGTCGAAGGGGAATCACGACGATCGAACCCTTGTTCTTGTTCTTAACGACGCTTTCGGGCAGAAAATGGACGTTAAAGACGAAGCGTCGTCGATCAACGAAAATATAGGCGTCGATCACGATTCCGACGTCGCCTTAGAAATAACTCGTCCCGACGAACTCCCCGACGAACGATGCGGCGCGACAGACGACGGAGAAACAGACTTCGTTTTGGCGAGCGAGGAAGAAGAACTTGCTTTGTCGCCTTGCGTTTCCGACGAAGCGGCGACGTCTCAGTGTTTCGATTCCGCTTGCGGCGCAACGGAAAACGCTAAATCGGCGCCCGAAGCAAGCGTCGCGCCGTTTGTTTCTTGCGTCGAGGAAAGCGCGACTGAAGTCGAGGAGGCGCGAAAAACGGCAAAATCAGATGAAACGTCGGCGTCTTTCGATTTGAATAAAGTCGACGCGTCCGAGGGCGATTCGGAAACGCAAGCCGTCGAACCGCCCGTTTCTCCTGTCGAAAAACAGGCTGAAGAATTGGATCCGCCCCCTTCCGAAATCGTACTTTCCGAGTCGGCGGAACCAACGAACGACGAAACGTCGCGATCGCCCTTTTAATTATCGTCTGAATTGAAATTTGATCGTTTCGAAGTCTCGATCAACGAATAATAAAGGAAACACAATGTCCAACGTCGTAAGCGTTCGTGCAAAAGACGGTACGAACGTAGAATTTGATTATCAAGACCCGATGCAAGGGGCTGTTAAAGACGTTTATTTTGCGCCCGACAAAAGTTACGTCGTCGCGTTTTTTCGTAAGCCTCTCGACGTTCCGGGACGCGAGCGCGTCGAAAAAATCGTGGGGGACTACCGCGATCGTATTTTCAATCAGGCGGGCGGCGACTATTGGCGCAACGTTTTTTGTTGGCCGGAAAAGATCGTCGAATACGACGGCAAGACGGGCATAGTCGTGCCAGCGTATCAGAAATGTTTTTTCTTTCAAAGCGGCACGTTGGAAGGCGCGGAGAAAGAGGGCAAATGGTTCGCGTCGGCAAAGAATTTTAATCGATTCGTTCCGCCCGAAGAAAAAGGAACGTTGATCAATTTTTTGCGGATTTGCCTTCAGCTAAGTCGCGGCGTTCGACGTTTGCACGCCGCCGGGCTTGCGCATAGCGATTTGTCTTATAAAAATTGCTTGGTCGACCCGCAAGGGGGGAACGCCTGTATTATCGACGTCGACGGCTTGGTCGTTCCGGGTTTGTATCCGCCCGACGTCCTTGGCACGCCCGACTTTATCGCGCCTGAAGTCGTCGCTTCGTCGGATCAAGAGGACAAATCGAAGCGCGTTATGCCGAGTCGCACGACCGACCAGCACGCGCTAGCCGTCTTGATTTATCTTTATTTGTTGCACCGGCATCCGTTGCGCGGCGGGAAGGTTCATTCTGCGGACAACGACGTTCAAGAACGTCTTGAAATGGGCGAAAACGCGCTTTTTGTCGAACATCCGACCGACAAGAGCAATCGTCCGAAAATTGGCAAGAACGACGGCGTTTGTCTTCCTTGGATCGACGTTGATAAATTGCCCTATAAAACGTTGGGACCTTACTTGAAGACGTTGTTTGATCGCGCTTTTATCGACGGTCTTCACGAGCCGTCGAAGCGCCCGACAGCCGACGAATGGGAAGACGCGCTTATTCGCACGACGGATTTGCTCCAGCCTTGCGAAAATCCCGATTGCGTTAAAAAATGGTTCGTATTCGACAACTCGACGAAGCCCTGTTGTCCCTATTGCGGAACGCCGTATACTAAAGCCTTGCCCGTGTTAGATTTTTATTCTTCTTACGACGGGAAGACGTTTCGACCTGAAAATCGTCGAATGATGATTTTTAGCGGTCAGTCCCTTTATCAGTGGCATCTTGATCGAACGATTACGCCAAACGAACGCCTTACGGAAGAACAGTTAAAACGTATGGGGTATTTTTCTTTCTATCAAGGAAAATGGGTTCTTGTCAACGAACGCGTTCCAGATATGAAAAATTTGTCGGAAAATAAGCCGATACCCGTCGGACAAGGCGTCGTTTTGAAACAAGGGCTTCAGCTTCAACTTTCGACGCGTTCGACGGGGCGCGTCGTCAACGTGCAAATTGTTAATGATCGTTAAAGTGACTTTGAGTCGCGCGCATATTTAGGAGCCGCCGTTATGAGAAGACTGCCCGTTTATTTGGTCGTCGATTCTTCGGAGTCGACGATCGGCGCCGCGAACGCCGCGATCAATTTGGGGATTCGCAAGACGCTTGAAAGTTTGCGTAAAAATCCCTACGCGTTGGAGACCGTTTGGCTTTCGACGATCTCTTTCGACGCGAAAGCGCGCGTTTTGACGCCGCTAACCGACATAGTGGAATTTCAGGCGCCGAATATTGAGATTCGACCCGGAACGGCGCTTGGCGCGGCGATCGATTTATTGTCGAGTCAGATGAAAAAGGAAGTTCGCCGCGCGACGAACGACGACAAAGGCGACTTTCGACCGCTTGTTTTTTTCTTTACCGACGGCGTTCCTACGGACGACTGGCGCGCGCCCCTTGCGCGTTTCAAGGCGTTGCGTCCTCGCCCTGCGAACGTTTACGCGATCGGTTGCGGCGACGAAGACGCGGTAGACTACAGCCTCCTAAACCAACTTGCCGACAAAACCTTTAAAATTGAAGGAGACGAAGACGATCTCGCTTCGACGTTCGCCAAATTGTTCGTCTGGTTAAGCGCGAGTATCCAGTCGGCAAGTCAAGGCGTCGGCGACGATTTCTTCTCCAAGAAGGAAAATATGCCCGAAGGAGTCGAACTGGTTCCCGACGACTGTCCCGCTCCGCGACCGGCGACGCGTCCTCCTTTTGCGTTTTTTCATACGCTTTGTTCGACGAAACGCAAGAAGGTTTTGGTGCGTTTTCGATACGACAAAGAAGAATGTTCATACCATCACGGACGCGCTTTTCCTGTTCCCGCCTCTTTCTTTGACGACGGCGTTCTTCCTCCGTCGCGCGTTTCCAACGACTTGGTGAGTTATTGGCCGTCGTGTCCTTGTTGCGGCAATCCGTACTGGTCGCGTTGCGGCGAATGCGGGACGATTTTTTGCATCGACGAGCCGGGCGCCGAAGTTACGTGTCCCTCTTGTCGCGCGTCCTTGGGCGGGGTCGGCGACGGCGATTTTGAACTGGAGAGTTCAGCCGGTTGACGTTGATTTTGAAACGTTTTTTTCGTATAATCGGCGCGCGTTTTGGTTGCGCGTAAATTTTGACAGTATGATAAGATTGGACGAAAATCCCAATGGCGGAAAAAGATAATAACGACGCTTCGACGTCGACGCTCGATTTAAGGTCGAACGACGCGACGAACGAAATTCTTTTGGGCGATTACAAGTATTCGCTCGAATCCGGCTTGACGTCGAGTCAGGCGGCGGAATCGCGCGAGAAGCACGGACGCAACGAATTGACCCCGCCCGCGCGAGAGCCGTGGTGGCGCGAGTTGCTTTCGAAGTTTGACGATCCGACGATTAAAATTCTGCTTGCGTCGGCGGCGCTGTCGCTGATCGTAACGTCGATCGAAAAGTTTGTTTTGCACAACGAAGAGGCGAATTTTATCGACACGATCGGCGTTTTTATCGCCGTCGCGCTCGCAACGCTTGTCGGATTCTTCAGCGAACGCAAAAGCGCTAAAGAATTTGAAGCGTTGAATAAAATCAAAGAAGACGTCCCGATCAAAGTCGTTCGCGACGGGCAACTTGACAAAATCAGTATTAAAGACGTCGCGGTCGGCGACGTCGTTCGCATTGAGTCGGGCGACAAATTGCCCGCCGACGGCGTCGTGTTGGAATCGACGAATTTGTACGTCGACCAAGCGACGTTTACCGGCGAGTCCGTGCCCGTGCGCAAGACGCCGACGCCCTACGTTTGGGACGTCGAAAAACAAGCGTCGGCGACGAAACTTGGAAACGACGATTTCGTCGTTCGCGGCTCGACGGTTTCCGACGGGCGAGGCTTCTTCCTTGTAACGTCCGTCGGGGACAAAACGGAGATGGGCAAGATCGCCGACGCGCTCGCTTCCGCCGCGATCGACGATTCAGAAACGCCGTTGACGCAAAAACTTGCGAAACTTGCGAAACAAATCAGCGTCGTCGGCGTTTCCGCCGCCACGTTGATCTTTACGGTGATGAGTCAGATCGCCGTCGTGAAATCGCCGCTTCTTCAAGGCGCTTGCGACGCGCTTGGACAAGGCTTGGGAGTCTTGGTCGGCGCGGTTGTCGTCGGCGTTTTGTTAGAACGTTTCGCCGCGCGTCCCTTCTTTGACAGCATGGGAACGCCGATTACGTCGAAACGCGTTCATTTGTTGGTCGCGCTTCCTTGCGTCGCGGCGGCTGGAACGATTATTTTGGGCGTTTGCGGAATGTGCGCGGGCAACGTGAACGACGGCGCCGAATTGCTCAAAGCCGTGTTGCTAGCCTTTGTCGTCGCCGTTACGATTATCGTCGTCGCCGTTCCGGAAGGGTTGCCGATGATGGTTACGATCAGCTTGGCGCTCAACACGATGAAGATGGCGCGCGAAAACTGCCTTGTGCGCAAATTGATCGCGTCGGAAACGATCGGCTCCGCGACGGTTATTTGCACCGACAAAACGGGCACGCTGACTGAAAACAAAATGACGCCCGTGCGCGTTTTCGCCGAAGGCAAGGATTTTGAGCCGAATTCGTTCGACGAACTGACGAAAACGCCCGCGTGGAAGCGTTTCGTTCGCGGTATCGCCGTAAACAGCCAAGCGAATTTGCACGTCGAGCCCGATCCAAACGATCCTTCCAAGGAAAAAGTCTCGGGCGTGGGCAATCCGACGGAATGCGCGCTCTTGACGTTCTTACGTCAACGCGGCGTCGATTATCACACGGAACGCGAGAACGCGCCGACGCGTATTTACGAACTTGGGCATAGTTCCGAGCGAAAATTCTCCGCGTCCGCTTACGAATCGAAGGACGGCGAGCGTCGTTGTCTCGTGAAAGGCGCGCCCGAAAGGGTTTTGGCGCGTTGTTCGACGATCTTAATCGACGGCGAACCTAAGCCGATCGAACCGTATATGGAAACGATCCAAAAGAGCTTGACCGACGCTTCCGACGCCGCGCTCCGCGTTTTGGGATTCAGCGAACGAAATTTGGAAGGGGACGGCTGTTGCGAGAATTGCAAGGGCGGCGCGCAAGACGAAAAAGAGTGCGTTTCCTGTAAGAATCGCTGTTTGATCGGATTTGTCGGCATTGCCGACCCTGCGCGTCCTGAAGTGCCCGAGGCGATCGAACGTTGTCGAACGGCCGGTATTCAAGTGAAGATGATCACGGGCGACGCGAAGCCGACTGCGGTCGCGATCGCAAAGAACGTCGGCATTTTTACCGGCGCGTCCGACGAACTCGCCTTGACTTCGGAAGAATTTGCGCAAATTACCGACGAGGAACTGCCCGAAGTCGCCGAAAAAATTCGCGTTTTGGCGCGTTCCACTCCGTCCGATAAGTTGCGGCTCGTTCAAGCGTTGCATCGCAAAGGCGAAGTCGTCGCAATGACGGGCGACGGTACGAACGACGCGCCCGCGCTCAAAGCCGCCGACGTTGGTTTGTCGATGGGCGTCGCGGGCACGGAAGTCGCGAAAGAAGCAAGCGACGTCATTCTTGTCGACGACAACTTTAAGAGCGTTGTGACCGGCGTTTGGTGGGGGCGCACGCTCTTCCAGAATATTCGTCGATTCCTGCAGTTCCAGTTGTCCGTCAACTTTGTCGCGTTGCTTTGTTCGACGCTCGGACCGCTCTTTGGCGTTCCTCTTCCGTTGACGGTCACGCAGTTGCTTTGGATCAACATTATTATGGACACGTTCGCCGCGCTTGCCTTGTCGACCGATCCGCCTCGTCCTCAAACGATGCGCGCGAAGCCGATTCCGCGCGACGCCGGCTTCATCACGGGTTCGATGGGCGTCTCGATCCTCGTTACCGGGCTGTATCAAGTCGTTATGATGTTCCTGACGCTTTTCTGCGGTTGGTTTGTCGACCCGGAACACGTCTACAAAGTTGCGGACGCCGCGCGAGACAATTTGCCGAACAACGGCAATTTACAAGCGTTGACGGTCTTCTTCACCGTCTTGGTGATGTTCCAGTTCTGGCACAAATTCAACTGCCGAACGTTGAAGCATAACGAGTCGCCATTTGCGTTGCTTAGTAAAAACAAGCTGTTCCTTGGGATAGTGTTTTCGATTACCGCGTTGCAGATTATTTTGGTTCAAATTCCCGCAGTCGGGGCGTTCTTTAGAACGGAGCCGCTTCATTTGATGCAATGGGTTGAAATTACGATCTTTACCGCGACGATTATGCCCGTCGCTTGGTTTGGACGTTGGCTGAGTTTCAAGTTGGGACTTGAAAAAGACGACTGACGTTAGGTTTAGGAACGCGCCTCCCGCGTCGATGCGGAAGGCGCGTTCTTTTCTTTGCCTCTTTAACGAAGTAAAATTAATGTTTCCTCAACTTTGCGCGTTATTTGTCGCGGGCGGTCTTGGCGCCCTTTCTCGTTTCGGACTTTCGACGTTTTTTTCGTGCGTCTTTGGCAAAGGCGCGCCTTGGGGAACGGCGATAATCAACGTCGCGGGGTGTTTCTGTTTCGGCTTGATCGCCTCTCTTTTCGCGTCCCGTTCTCATTGGGACGCGGAAACGAAGACGATTATTTTGACGGGCTTTTTTGGCGCTTTCACGACCTTTTCAACCTATATGTTTGAAATTCACGCGCTCGTGAAAGAGGGCGCCTTCGGGCGCGCGTTCGGCGATTTTCTCTTGCAAAACGCTTTAGGTTTTGGCGCCGTCGCGTTAGGAATTTCTCTTGCGCGACGTTTTTTCGCGTGACGCCTGACGTTTTCTTGTCGCGGCGTTCTCTCTTTTTTACGAAAAAAGTTTGACTTTTCTCTTTTGCGGCGTTATCATTGCCGAAACGCCTCGCGCGTTGTGGTTTTGTCGAAATTTTTTCCAAAAGGAGTCGTTGATATGGCGTTAAATCGTCGAACGTTTTTGAAAGCCGGAACCGCCTTAAGCGCGATCGCGGCGTCTTCGTCTTTTTTACCTTGGGACGGCGCCGACGCGCGCGCGTTGGAAAACGAAAGCGCCGAAGCGCCGAAATTTGTTAAGGCGACGCCCGTATGGGCTAAGGGGCGCGCCGAAGAAATGAACGTTACGCTCGGTTTTAAGGCGAGCGTAAACGTCGCTCAAGAAAATATTCAAGGCGCGATCTTGCGTTCGACCGGCTCGACGATTATGCGCGTTATTGTCAACGGGCGGTTCGTCGGATACGGTCCCGCGCGCGGACCGCACGGTTGGTTCCGCGTCGACGAATGGGATTTGTCGAATTTTTTGAAGGAAGGCGAGAACGATATTGGCATTGAAATCGCCGGATATAATTGCAACAGTTATTATCTGCTCGACCAACCGTCCTTCCTTCAGGCGGAAGTCGTCGACGGCTCCGGCGCCGTTTTGGCGTCGACCTCGACCGACGACGGAGAAGGCGTCTTTCAAGCGTTCGATTTGACGGGCGTGCGCGTTCAAAAGGTTCAGCGCTTCAGTTTTCAGCGTCCTTTTATCGAAGTTTACGATTATCGAATCCAAGACGAGATTGCAAAGGTCGCGTTGGAACGACAGGCTGACGTCAAATATCTTCCGCGCCGCGTTCCGTATCCCGAATTTGCGATCATTGAGCACGCCGCGTGGGGGAAGACCGGCAAAGCGACGCCTCGCGCGACGCTTGAAAATCCGTGGCGCGATCGTTCGCTCGTCAATATTGGATCGCAACTCAAAGGATATAAGTTAGACGATTTGTCGATCGTCCTTTCCGACGAGGTTCAACGACTCGACACAGCCTTTGACGAAAACGCCAAGCCGCTCGAAATTGGCGCGACTTATCGCAAGGGCGACGCGCAAGTCGTCGATTTTGGCGCGAATTATTGCGGTTTCTTCGCGCTGGAACTCGAAGCGGACGAAGAAACGGAAGTCGTTCTTACGTTCGACGAAATTCTTACCGACTCCGGCGACGTCAATTTTCTTCGTTTGGGAACCTGTAGCGCGATCAAATGGACGCTCGGCTCGGGAATCTTTAAAATTTGCGCCTTTGAACCGCAAGTCGGACGTTACGTCAAAATTCACTGCTTGAAAGGTTCGTTCCAACTGAAGAATTTTTACTTGCGCGAATACGCCTATCCTCCGACGCGTGAGGCGTCCTTCGACTGCGCCGACGAACGCTTGACGAAAATTTATAAAGCCGCCGTTTTGACGTTCCGTGAAAATTCGGTCGACGCCTTTACCGACTGTCCTCACCGCGAGCGCGCGGGTTGGCTTTGCGACAGTTTCTTCACCGCGCGAACCGCTTTTGATTTGACGGGTAAAACCGACGTCGAACAAACGTTCTTCGAAAATTATATGTTGCCCGAAAGTTTCAAATTCTTGCCTGAAGGCATGCTTCCGATGTGCTATCCGGGCGACCATAACGACGGAATCTTTATTCCGAGCTGGGCGATGTGGTTTGTCGCGCAACTTGACGAATACGCGCGACGTTCGCCCGACAGGTCGACGATCAAAGGATTACGCGAGAAGGTCGAAAAGTTGTTCCGATTCTTCGAAAAATATGAGAACGCCGACGGACTGTTGGAGAAGTTGCCGAGTTGGGTCTTTGTCGAATGGTCGGCGGCAAACAATTTCGTTCAAGACGTAAATTACCCGAATAATATGATTTACGCTTATGTCCTCGACGTCGCGGGCGAGGTCTACGGCGTCGACGCGTGGCGCGATAAGGCGGAAAAAGTGCGCGCCAAAATTCGCGAACAGTCGTTCGACGGAGAGTTTTTCGTCGACCACGCCGTAAGAAAAGAAGACGGAACGCTTGATATTTTGCGTGATCGTACCGAAGTCTGTCAATATTTCGCGTTCTTCTTCAAGACGGCGACGCCCGAGACTTACCCGGATTTATGGGCGACCTTGCTGGACAAGTTCGGTCCGAATCGCGTCAAAGAAGGCGGTTATCCCGAAATTCACAAGGCAAACGCCTTCGTCGGCAACGTCTTGAGACTCGAATTACTTTCTTGGTCGAATCGCGGCGATCAACTGCTTGACGAATCGGTCGCCTACAACGAATATATGGCGGATCGAACCGGCACGCTGTGGGAAAACGACGACGCCTACGCGAGTTGCAATCACGGTTTCGCGTCGCACGTCGTTCGCGTTTTCTATCGCGACGTGGTAGGAATTGCCGACGTCGACGCCGTCGCGCGAAAAATTGCGATTCGTATTCCGAAAATCGAAGGATTAGACTGGGCGTCGGGCGTTCAGCCGGTTCCGGGCGGCGCTATTAAACTGCGCTGGGAGAAAAAAGACGGAAAAATCGCCTACGCGCTTGAAACGCCCGAAAATTACGAAGTTTCCGTTGAAAACGACGACGAGTTGGAAAAGCTCCTCTGAGCGCCTGCGTTGTTTCCCTCAACAAACCGGCGTTTTTCCGTGAACGCTTGCTTCTTTTGAATAATGTTTGAAGCGGAACCCCGCCGTTAGGCGGGCGCGCCAGCCGCCGGTTATATACCGAAGGGAACGTTTGGAGCTGTCGGCGCGTTGATTTTTAATTCCGTCGGCGTGTTTTTGTTTTGTTGAAATATTTTCGTAGACGCTTAGAATCGTAGCGGCGCCGCGTTTTTCCGCCGGTATATAACCGGCGGCTTGTCGCGCCCGCGTCTTAAGACGCGGGGTTCCGCTTCGACGTTTTTTTTGAAATCAACGTTTTGCGAACCGACGCAAACCGCCGGTTTTAGAATAAGGTTTGGAGCGAACCCCCGCCGTAAGGCGGGCGCGAAAAGCCGCTCGTTACATACGAGCGGAAACGTTTGAAGCGGTCGGCGCTTTGATTTTCAAATCCGGCGGCGCGTTATTTGTTAAAATATTTTCGTAGACGCTTAGAATCGTAGCGGCGCCGCGTTTTTCCGGCGGTATATAACCGGCGGCTTGTCGCGCCCGCGTCTTAAGACGCGGGGTTCCGCTTCGACGTTTTTTTTGAAATCAACGCTTTGCGAACCGACGCAAACCGCCGGTTTTAGAATAAGG
>JAZUGM010000438.1:0-4087 GCA_045641205.1 Thermoguttaceae bacterium | reverse complement strand
AGACGCGTTACGAACTCGATTCGAGTCGACTTACCGGCTCTCATATCAGAAATAACTGGAATTCCCGAACTGAGGTCGGCTCTTTGATAATCCGTCTGCCAATAACTAGTTTCTAAGCCCGTCATAAAATTGGGCGTCCAGTTGTAAATCCCGTTGACGAAATAGACTTGGTTTTGCGTTCGCGCCGTCGCATATCCGTTCGACGGACTCGACGTTCCCACTAAGTCTCTTTCATTAGGTTTGTCGATTCCGTAACCGAAATTGACGTCTAATTTTTCCGTCCAATCGGAATGCCAAGCCAACCAGCCGCCCGTCGAACGAATACCTTCGCGTCGGATCAAGTCGATTCCCTGATTGACGCCGCCGCAAAAAGTGCTAAGGTTTGAACCTGTGAACAACTCGCCTTGGATTTTTTGCGTCTTAGTAATCGGCGCGTCAAGGTCGAAATTCACCGACCACGTTTTAATCGCTCTTTTCACCGCCGTCGATGTCATAGGAACGCCCGCCAAAGCCGAAAACTTGTAGTTTTGTTCGCCGATATGTCCTGAAACGCCGAACGTTATTGGAAGACCGCCGCGAGCCTCGCCGAAAAACGCGCTCGAAATACGAGCTTCAAGAATCGGCCACCCGGAAGTCGCGGCGTTGACTCCCGACGTTGAAACGTAATCGCCCAAAACGTTGTCGCAAACCGCGATTTGTCCTAAAACGTGCAAATCGGACGAGCAAGTCCAGCCCTGCTCGAAGCGTACCTGCGCGCGTCGATACTGCATATCGCCGACAAAACCGAGCGGCAAGTAATTCAACACTTGAGGCGCGACGGGCGATATGATTTCCCAGTCTTGACCCGCAACAAACTTTCGTTCGTGCTGTTTGTCGACCAGTTCGACGTAAGCGCGACGTAATTGAAGACCCCCTTTATTCTTGGAACCGTTGACCGTCCCTTGAAAGTCAAATTCGACTTTGCCGTTGACGTCGGCGGAAAGCGCTTCGATGCGCGGTCCGGCAATATCCAAGCCAAGGCGGGAAGTGCGCGCGTCGACTGAAAACCCCGCCGACTCGTCGACGTCCGGCGATTGGACGTAGAGGATAAATTCGCCGGGCGTCGAACGTTGCGTGTCGGCCGCGACGGACAAATTGAGGAACCCGTAAGGCGTGATCGTAAAAGCGCCCTTGGTCCAAGAGAACTTTTTCATCTCTTCCTGTATTTTTTGGGTTTCACTCGATTCGAGTTCGGGTTTGTATGCTTTTACCGTTTCAACGTCGACGTCCAAGGACGGCAAATTGGCGTTTTCCTTCGTCAACAACGGAGGCGCCGTTTTTTGATTAACGATTTCAGGGTCGAGATCGTCTATACTCGGCGGCGTCGGCGCTTCTAAAAGTCGACCGTTGAACAGAAGACGTTGACGATTTCGCTGAAGGGCGCGCAATTTCGGAAAGAGCCCTTCGTCTGATTTCGGGCGCGCTTCCTGCGGCGCCGACGTTAAGCGCTCTTCCGTCGCGTTTTTGTCGACGTTCAACTCTTCGCGGATCGATCGAACCGTCTCAATTTGTCGCGCATCGTCTTCTTTTTCCGAAGATTCGACCGTTTCGACTTCTTTAGGAGCGATCGAATCCTTTACTTCAGCCTCGGAAGATTCGTTTTCCTCTTTATCCTCCGATTCCTCGACGAAAGTTTTGGGAGAAGGCGCCTCCAAGGATCGAGACGACTTCTTTTGTTCTTCTCGTTGAATTTCGTCGACCGCTTTTGCCGACGAGGACTTGTTTTCAATTTTCGGTTCCTCGTCGTCGAACGATAGAAAAGACTCGGCGGGAATCGCGTATCGTCGCGGTCGGTCGGGGACGGTGGAAACGGAACCCGTCTTGGGAACGTCGGATTCTTCCTCGCCTGTTTCTTCCTGTTGCGTCGAATCCTTTCCATCGTCGTCGGACTCCTCCGATTCAACGACGCTCGAGTCTGTTTCGAGCAAGGAATCTTCGAGCGCGACCTCGTTTTCTGAAGACGACTCTAGTTCCTCGACGGACGCACTCGCATCAATATCGGGGAACGCCTCTTGCACCTCCGTTTCCGTTGCGTCGACCTCTTCTAAAAGCGCGGAATCTACGCTTTCGTTCGCGCTTTCTTCTTGCGTTTCAAATTCAAGTTCGCCGACGCTTACAGTCGGCGCGTCGATTTCCGTTTCGGTCGATTCTAAATCATTCTCGATTACGTCAAGATTTTCTTCTTGAACGTTCGAGCCTTCCTCGTAGGAAGCAAGCGTTTCGTCGATTTGCTCGTTTATCGTTTCGATTTCTGGAAAGTCGTCTTCGGTCGAAAGAGTAGGCGCCTGAAAATCTTCGTCGCCTTCTTCGACGTTTTCCTCGTCCTCCGATTCAGACGCCGAACCGTACAATTCTAGTTCGCTTTTGTAAAGGTTCTTCCTTGCGTCTTGTGCGTTTTCGATCTCTTCGTTGATCGAAACGGACAAAGAGGACTGAGAATCTATAGGGTAGCGAGGAACCGCAGGAGAAAAATCCTCGCGCGACTCGGACTCGCTCATAGGTTCCGTAAGTTCAAAGGAGGCTAAACCCGGCGTTTCTTCGTACTCTTTGCCCAGATTAACGCGATCGCGACGAGCCATTTCGCCGAACAGCTTCTCTTTGTCCGCCGATTCGTGTTGTTTCGACAGATTTTCTTCAAAAACGCTAAGTACTTCCTTTGACGAACGAGACAAATCCGCCTTCTTCTCGCTGAACGAAGAAGACGAAATCGAGGAAGACGTAGCCGGAGTGGGACGGTAGGTCTTCAAAGAAGACGTTTTCGCCTTCGAACGCGACTTTTTACGAGACTTCGAAACGCCGTCCTTTGTCGGACTGAGCAAAACGCTCGCGCGTTTTGACGCGACGTCCGAAGAAGACGTCGCGCTTGGCTCGACTTTGGGACGCGCCGAATTCCAAGCCTCCTTTTCGGAGGAATACGTCTGACCAAACGCCTCGCTCGCAAAAGCGAAGAACGCAAAACAACACGCGACTATCGCAAAAGCCGACGACGTTTTAAAAGCCGACCTCTTAAAACGCGTCAAGAAGCGTGAAAACACGACGTTGCACAATGAACGTCTACGAATAGCGGGGGGGAAACTAACGCGCGACATTTTTATCGTCATCAATTTTCTAATAACTAAACTTCTAGGACGGAACAAAAAAATCCGTCCAAGCGTTGCGTGGACGCTCTTTTCACATAAAGCGACCTATTAGAGTAATCGGATTGTATTGTCAGAATAATTAGATTATTTGGAATATTTTAACAATTCAAAGACTTGTGATAACCTGACGCGACTTTTTCTCATTTTTTTGCAGATTTTAATATTAAAGGCGTATTTTGAAAAAACTAAGGGCGACAATCGTAACCGAAACTGTGGTAATACTACCGTGAAGGACAAAATGGAATGGAAACTGGGATACTTTTTAACAGAGTGCAAACTGTTAGGATAAAGAAAGACCTACGAAAACGAGCCAACGACTTCAAGGGGGTGAACTTTGAAGTTACAATTTGAGAAACTTGGCTGATATGCATAGGATATGAGCAACGTCCTCCAACTCGTAAAAAAGATAATAAATAGAGGAGAATTGACATTTGTTTTCGTGAGGATAATAACGGTTATGCTTGTATACAGAACAGACGTTTCTCGTTTTCTGGTAAAAAATACTCTTGAAGAAGTTGCATACGCGATACAATACACAAATGAACTATAGGCGCGAGTCTATTCTCAACGTTTAAAAAATTTGCCCGAGTCGACGCGGACAAACGACGGGGGGGTGAAGACGAGTTGCGCCGTAGTGTAAATTAGGTTTTCGCGGAAACTCTTTAAAAAGGAGGTTGGTTATGGCTGAAGGAAAAGGCGGAGCCGGAATGTACGTGCGGCTTCAACTCGCCTATGCCCTCCAATTTGCGATCTGGGGGGCTTGGTCGTATATGCTAGGCACGTGGGCTAGCGCGCACCACGTCGCGCAGGGGTCGCTTTATGCCGCGTTTGCGCTCGGCGCTCTTTTCGCGCCTTTGGTTGGACCTATTGCCGACAGAAAATTTGCGGCGCAGAAGGTCTTTGCGTTT
>JAZUGM010000437.1:0-5625 GCA_045641205.1 Thermoguttaceae bacterium | reverse complement strand
GCGTCAAAGAGAAGTTCCCGAAGACTTGGATGAAAATTATGGAAAAACTTCGCAATATGACCGACGATTCGGGTAAACCGTCGAACTATATCACGAAGGAACAAGTCGGAGGCCAAGCGGTCTTAGGAAGACAAATGTCTTAGCCAACTCCTTGGCCCACAGAACGACATGGCTACGATCCGACTTGCGTCAAAGAGAAGTTCCCGAAGACTTGGATGAAAATTATGGAAAAACTTCGCAATATGACCGACGATTCGGGTAAACCGTCGAACTATATCACGAAGGAACAATACCAAAAAATCTGCGATAACGCCAAATTAAAGGACGCAGAGAAGGATTCAGTTACGGTATTGAACTTGTTTCACGATCTTGGCGTTTGTTTTAGTTACCATAAAAACGCCAAAGACAATTCGAAGTTAGCCGATTATATGATTCTCAAGCCGGAATGGCTAACAAACGCCGTTTATATTATCGTCAACAACGGTCAAAAATTCGCTCAACAAGGGCGTATTACGTATGAAGGGATACTTGAGGTATTGAATCGCCCGCAAAAATGCCTCGTCAAACGTTTGGAATACAGCCAAGACCAGATACGCTATCTTTTGCAGGTTATGCCCAAGTTTCGATTGTCCTTTCAGGTCGGCGACGATCAAGAATTTGTGCCCGCCTTATGCCCCAACGAAACACCCGACGATCTTCGCCCGAAAGATTATATGCTTCACGTTCGTTGCGAAGTTAGATACGATTATTTGCCCGACAGCGTAGTTCATCGTTTGATGTGCGATTGTTCTAAAAAACTTAATTTCGAAAAATGCTGGCTAAAAGGTCTTTGTATTAATGACGTCGACCCATACGGCTTGCTTGCCGTGTGCGATATGGGCAAGGATGACGACGTTTTGTATGTCGACGTTTATCAAGTCGCCAATACTAAAAACTCGGCGCCTTCGGTTTCACCGCAATATTTGTTGCGTTCTTTGCTGGATAAAATTGAGAAGATCAATAGCGGATCTAACCTCAAATCAACGATTTGGATTTGTTCCAACGACGAACGTAAGGCGCCTTTTCAACTGACGTCTCTGTTTAAGGCTTTGGCTCAAAAGAAAGAATGTATTTCATATACGGGCGACGGCGATTACTCTGAATACAACATTTTGGATCTTTTAGGTCAGGTATTTGACAAACCGATACAAGAGGAACTTTCAACGTCAGACAAAAAAGAACAGGAACGTTTACTCAATGCAAGTGAACTTCTTAAAAATCTAAATGAATCTCTTAAAAAACTAGCGGAGGGAAAAATGAGCAAACCGCCAATAGTAATTAACATTTTTTCGATCTTCAACCCCCAAAAAGACGTTACCAAAATCAACAATGGCGATACTACAATCATCGGCGACGGCAACGCGATTAATGAGAATTCGTTGAAGAAACTTTGGAGCGTCATTGGGGAATGGATTCGTAAGTTCTTTGGTCATTAAGCCCGCCAAGACGCGCGCGTAGCGTTCACATTAGATTCTTATTTCGTAGTCGTTCACGGTAAGCCGCCGCATTTAATGCGGCGGTTGAGGTTGAATAATGAAACGCGGCGCCCAAATATGAGCGTGGAACGTTCTTTTCTGAAATCGTTCGTTTTTTGGCTATTCAACGCCAACCGCCGAATTAAATTCAGCGGCTTCCAGGTTCTTTTCTGTGAACGTTTACCTTATTTCTGTATTATTGAAATCGTCGCGCGCCTTACGGCGCGACTCAAACGCAAACCTTGTTCAGAATATTCGTAAGCGTTCACGGAAAGCCGCGCATCAACAATGCGCGGATATGAAGCGCGACAGTTCTGTTTCGATAGCGAGCGACTGAAACGTCGACTTGTGAAACTACGTTTCCAACGATTGCCGAATGTAAGAAAACTTTCAACGCATTAGCTTTTTACTGTTCGCGACGCCTTTTGGATAATTCAACGAATCCGCGTATTAATGGAAAGCCGCGCATCAACGATGCGCGGATACGTTCAGTTCGAGAACGCTCGTTTAAAAAAAACGCCTAAACTTAGAAAGTATGAAAGCCGTCAAGCTCTTGCGTTTCACTGGTCGCGACGCCTTGTTGGCAATTCAACGAATCCGCGTATCGTTGATACGCAGCTTTCCGTGAACGCTTACTGTTCTTTAATTCTTTGCGCTTCGCTTGTCATCGTCGGAATCTCGCGGACGAGATAACGTTCGAACCATAGAATCGACGGAACGTCGACGTTTTCCCACCAATTCGGCGGAATCAGCCTGGAATCGACGTCGAGCAATTTAGCGAACACGGCGCGAAAAAACGCGCTCGACTTGTCGTCGTCCGCCAAATCGTCCCGTTTCGACGCTTCTTTCACCACGCCCGAAACGACCGTCTCAAAGCGGAAAAGGAAGCGCCAATAACGCTCTTCGTATGCATAGTCGGAAAGGTATTTTAAAAACACGACTTCCTCGTTTCTAGCCAAGGCGCGCGGAACGCCCCCGACTTTGCGCGTATTACGCCAAAAACGGAACCCACTGCGACTAATTGTGACGTCGAGTGGCGCATTTTTCCAGTCCCTCGGTAAATTTTTTGAAAAAACTCGAAAAATTCGTTAATTTTGGCGTCTTTTCGAGAATACTTTCCATAAACATTTACAAAAAACTTGACTCCAGAAATTCTTTCTGGTATGACTAAAAGAGGGGCTTAAAGTAATCGTCGATTTTCCCCTCTCCGCCCGTTCCTGATAAGCAAGGAAAAGAAAATGACTATTTCTAGCGATAGAGCCGCTGAACTTTTTTTACGATTGAATAAAGGCGACAGTCTGACGAATAAGGAACAATGTCTTTTACGCAAGGTAAAAAAACTTGACTTGAGCTTTCAACCAAACAGTTCAAACCTACAATCACTAGAATTAGAGGGTACGACTTCTTTGGAGGAGCTTAGTGCAGTAACATACCTACTATCACTAGAATTAGGGAATACGGTTTCTTTGGAGGGGATTAGCAAGTTTACAAACCTACAATCACTAAATTTACAGGAAACGCAAGTCAGTTCTTTGAAGGAACTTAGCAAGTTACCAAACCTACAATCACTAAATTTACGGGGTACGTTAGTCAGTTCTTTGGAGGGGATTAGCAAATTAACAAACCTACAATCACTAGACTTAAGGTATATGCCTGTCCATTCTTTGAAAGAACTTGAGTCGTTAGAAAAACTAACCCATTTATATATTTCTGGAGTTTCGATAGATCGTATTCCCAAAAGGCTTGTCGATAATAATCTTCCTTTTTATACAAACAGTGAATATGGAGACAAGCCGGGCGTCTATATGAAGGATGTTCGACTTTCCGAGCAACCATTCTGGCTTTTTTCCCAATCACACAAGTTCATTGAAGCGTATTATAAAGAAGAAGAACGAGTCCCCATCAATGAAGCGAAAGTAATCTTCTTAGGCGACGGAGGGGTCGGTAAGACTTACACGATCTATCGAATCGAACACGAAGGAAAGAAACCTAAAAAAAGTACAGAGACAACGCCTGGCGTCAGTATTACCCAGTATAAACGTACCGACAAAGCGACGATCAATTTTTGGGATTTCGGCGGTCAGGAGATTATGCACTCGATGCACCGTTGTTTTCTTACGGAGCGTACTTGTTACGTAGTTACGGTAAGCAATCGTTGGTCTGAAGTTACGAGACAAGCGCGGCGTTGGTTGAAAAATATTGAAAGCTTCGCGCCAAATTCAAAGGTCGTTCTCGCCGTAAATTGTTGGGATGGCGTTTCCGCTTGGGAATTGAACGGGAAAGATCTGAAGGAAGAGTTTCCTAATCTTCTTGTTGTCGTGGAATACGACGCCAGAGACCCGAACGGGATTTCGAATTTGAAGGAAAGCATCGAACGAGAAGTCGACAAGTTGCCTAGCGTCAAAGAGAAGTTCCCGAAGACTTGGATGAAAATTATGGAAAAACTTCGCAATATGACCGACGATTCAGGCAAACCGTCGAACTATATCACGAAGGAGCGATACCAAAAAATCTGCAAAGACGCCAAATTAAAGGACGTTGATAAGGATTCAGTCACGTTGTTGGGTTGGTTTAACGATCTTGGCGTCAGTTTTAGTTACCATAAAGACGCCAAAGACGGTTCTGAATTAACTAATTATATGATTCTCAAGCCGGAATGGCTAACGAACGCCGTTTATATTATCGTCAACAACGGTCAAAAATTTGCTCAACAAGGACGTATTACGCACGAAGGGATACTTGAGGTATTGAACCGCCCGCAAAAGTGCGTCATTGAAGGTTTGGAATACAGCCAAGACGAGTTGCGCTATATTTTGGAGGTTATGCGCAAGTTTCGATTGTCCTTTAAGGTCGGCGACGATCAAGAATTTGTACCGGCTTTATGCCCCAATGAAACGCCCGGCGATCTTCGCCCGAAAGATTACAAGCTTCACGTTTGTTGCGAAGTTAGATACGATTATTTGCCCGACAGCGTCGTTCATCGTTTGATGTGCGATTGTTCCAGAGATCTTAAATTCGAAAAATGTTGGCTGAAGGGGCTTCGTATTGACAACGTAAACCCTTACGGTTTGGTTGCCGTGTGCGATATGGGCAAGGACGACGACGTTTTGTACGTCGACGTTTATCAAGTCCCCAACGCCGAAAACTTGAAGCCTCAGGCTCCGCAATATTTGTTGCGTTCTTTACTGAATAAAATTGAAAGGATAAACAACGAGTCTAATCTCAAATCGACGATTTGGATTTGTTCCGACGACGGCAAAGCGGCTTTTCAATTGTCCTCTTTAGCAAACGCGTTGAAAAAGGGAAAGAGTTCCGTTCCGTATATGGAAGATGGAGGATATACTGAATACAATATTCGAAAACTCTTGGGACAAGTCTTTGACAATCTACCCCAAATTGAACGATTGATACTAAGCGAAGAAAAATACAATATTATTACAAGTGAATTGGTCAATAACGATGAGTTTCTTAAGTCTATTTTGGAGAAATTAGATACTGTGAAAAAAACTGAAAATCCCCAAATCATTAACATTAACGGTCCGACACAAATTAACCAACCCCAAAGAGATCTCGTGATCAAGGCTCCTGTAACGAAAGTTCAAAGAGATTATTTGGCTGGAAATACTTTCAATTCTCATCAGGAACTTACCAAACAACTTGAAGAATTTAGAAAGGAACTGAATCAGCAAATCGCATTAAACGAAGCGTTACAAAAACGCTTGAACGACGCGATCCAAGGATTTATCGACAATCAGAATAAACCGAAAGAAAAACAGGAATGGCTCAATAAACTCCAAACAACCCTTGACGTAATCGGAAGCGCTCTTGACGTCGGTTCAAAAATTACGTCCATTGCGGGAAGATTTGGGTTGCTTTCACTCCTTGGGCTTGGCTGAAACGTCAAACGTTTACAAAAAAAGAGAATGTAATCGTTCACGCAATACGCCGACCAAGGTTTGCGTTCGAACCGACGGCGCTAGCCGTCGCGCGATAAGCCGCCCGGCAACGACGGGCGGATCGGCCCCGCCGAAAACCCGTCCGTTATCAATGCGAAATTATCCGACAAACACAAAAACTCACGTTTACGGAGAACCGAGTTTATCGGAAGAAT
>JAZUGM010000436.1:0-6274 GCA_045641205.1 Thermoguttaceae bacterium | reverse complement strand
GTCTTTACGATTCCGTTCAAAGACCGTTCGAAGGGCGCGCAAGCGGTCGCCGTGCCGTTGGAACACAAATCGACGCAAACGCGAAACGTCGTCGTGCAACTATTGACGTCGTTAATACTGGTTTTACAATATATTCTGCGTCATAAGGAACGCTTTCAAAGGAGCGACAAGAAGTTCGTTTGGCCTTTTTTATTGTTGTTCTACACGGGCGCGCGTCCTTGGCGAAAAGTTTTGAATTTGCCCGACTTGTTCGCGACGCCCGACGAACGTCTCGACAAACGCTGGATATTTAAATTGCCCTTTAAATTTATAAGTCTTTTCACGCGTTCCAAGAAACGAGTCGAAGAGGATCCTTGGTTGGAGGCGTTTCTCGAGTTGACGAAAGGAGCGGAAAGAATCGTCGCCAAAAAGGTCGTTACGGAGAAAGATTGGAAAAAAGCCGCGAACGACGCTTTCGAGAAACTCAAGGGGAAATTCGATTTCAACGACGAGGAAGATAAAGAGATTTTTAGCGAGTTTGTCATATTTATCGGCAAATTTTCGATACGACAGGGCTGGCAACCGCCGACTCGTGAGGAAATTACGCACAAAATTGAAGAATTAGGAGGCGCCAATATGAACGTTGAAATTAATAGCATCTATGATATTGGCAAATATTACGGCTGGAAGGACGGGAAACGAGAAGGGAAGCAAGAAGGCATAAGAGAAGGCAAGCGTGAAGGCATAAGGGAAGGCAAGCGTGAAGGCATAAGGGAAGGCAAGCGTGAAGGTAAGCGTGAAGGTAAGCGTGAAGGCGATCAAGAACGTCTTCGAACAATGTTGAAACAATGCCTTACGCTTCGCTTTCCGCAAATGGCTCAAACGACGATTAACGGCGTTATGTCGATCGCCGATCCTAGCGTCCTTGAATCGATTTTTAAGGTCGCCTGTACGGCCGATTCGCTCGATCGCTTCCAAAGAGACGTTCGAGGAATAGCGCCGATAAATTAATTGACGCGATCATTTTCTGAAAACCGCGCGGAGGCGCCAATATGAACGTTGAAATTAATAGCATCTATGATATTGGCAAATATTACGGCTGGAAGGACGGGAAACGAGAAGGGAAGCAAGAAGGCATAAGAGAAGGGAAGCAAGAAGGTATAAGAGAAGGCAAGCGTGAAGGCATAAGGGAAGGCAAGCGTGAAGGCATAAGGGAAGGCAAGCGTGAAGGCGATCAGGAACGTCTTCGAACAATGTTAAAACAATGCCTTACGCTTCGCTTTCCGCAAATGGCTCAAACGACGATTAACGCCGTTATGTCGATCTCCGACCCTAGCGTCCTTGAATCAATTTTTAAGGTCGCCTGTACGGTCGATTCGCTTGATCGCTTCCAAAGAGACGTTCGAGGAATAGCGCCGATAAATTAGATGAATTAATTGTCGCGATCATTCTTGAAAGACCGCGCGAAGCCGTTGGACGTCGCGTGATTCCAACGCAAGTTTTGGTTCAAAACGCATTTTTTTGCATACGTTTACGTTTTAATTTTACACAAATTCTTTCCGCGCTTACTCAACGCGTCTAGGAGCGATTTTATGAAAACGCGCGTAAAACGAAGGTCGACGCTGGATCGGCTTCTTCTGATATTGGGTCTTTGGGTTTATTCTGCCGTTGGCGCGCTTCAAGCCGAGGAAGCTCCAAAGAATCTTGAGAATCCGAATCTTGCCTTCGAAGCGGAAGTCGTCGCCGATTCCGTTTACGGCGCCGGGTACGAAGAATACGGCGCGATCGACGGCGTAATTCCGCCCGCGCTCAAGGGGGGCGATATTGGCAAAGTCTGGTGCGCGCGCGGGGAGGCGTGCAAAGGGCGCGCCTCGTTTACGTTGACTTGGGAAGAGCCGCGCGAAGTTTCGACCGTCGTTTATTACGGACGCACCGGGTCGGCTATGCTGGGCGAGTGTTTTCGCGATTATGAAATCTATCTTGACGACGAAGAGACTCCGATTAGCAAGGGCGTCTTCGAAGCCGTTCACGGTCCGCAATTTGTCGAATTTGCGCCGCGTCAAGTTTCCAGCTTGCGAATCCAGTTCTTGTCGGGCTATCCCGACGGCTTGAACTGGGGCGCGTCGGAAATCGCCGTTTTTGCGAAACGCCCGACCGAGGCGGAGTTGAACGAACGCGTTACGCCCGAGCTTGCGGCGGTCGCTTCCGGCTTGACTGTCGAAGCGTTCCAAGAGGCGGGGCTTTCCGACGAAGTCGTCTTCGCGTTGCGCAAGCCCGCGACGGATCCGCATTGGTACGCAAATTTCGGATATTACGCCGACAACTCGTGTCGTTATCCGTTCCCGCTTGGTTCCGGCGGCGGACTTTACGCTTACAACGTCGTTACAAAAACCGTTCGAACTATTATCGAGGATCCGAAAGGCTGTTTTCGCGATCCGCAAGTCCATTACGACGGCAAACGAATCGTCTTCTCCTATTTGCCCGCCGGAAAATATCACTATAGTCTATACGTGATCAATTCCGACGGAACGGGGTTGAAGCGGCTCACGGGCGACGGCGAAGACGAGCCGCTCAAACTGCCCGAAGGCGTCGTTCCTTCGACTTCGAACGAATTTCGCACGTCTGCCGCGCCCCTTGGAAACGCGCGCGACTTCGCGCCGCCGGGATGGGACGACTACGAGCCGACGTGGCTTCCCGACGACTCGATTATTTTCTGCTCGACAAGGGCGAAGCGTTACGTCGGCTGTTGGCTCACGCACGTCGGAACGCTCTACAAACTCTATCCCGACGGAACGATTCGCGAATTATCGTGCAACGTCGAACAGGACAACACGCCTTGGGTTCTCGAAAACGGACAAATCGTTTATATGCGCTGGGAATACGTCGACCGTTCTCAAGTTCATTATCATCACTTGTGGACGATGGGGCAAGACGGAACGCGTCAAATGGTTTTCTACGGTAATTTGAACCCTGGCACGTCGATGTTGGGACCGAAGCCTATTCCCGACGCGGAAGGCGGAAAAATCGTTTGCACCTTCTCCCCGTGGCACGGTTATCCCGAACATTACGGCTACGTGACCGTCGTCGACCCGCGCCAAGGACCCGACGCGCAAGAATCCGCAAAGAGAATTTCGCGCGGACAAAATTTCTCCGATCCGTGGGCGTTTAACGAAGAACGCTTCATGGCCGCTTCTTACGACAGGCTCGTGTTAATGGACGAACGCGGGCGCGAGTTGACGCTCTATCAACTTCCGAAAGAACAAAAGGACGCCGGGTTCTGGATCGGCGAGCCGCGCCCCTTGGCGCCCCGAGACCGCGAGCCGATCCTTTCCGATTCGACCGATCCAAGCGACGACAAGGGCACGATCGCCTTGGCGAACGTCTATCACGGGCGGAAAATGGGAAGCGTCGAGCCGGGCTCGATCAAGAAATTACTCGTTTATGAGACGTTGCCTAAGCCGATTCATTATTCGGGCGGCACCGATCAAATGAGCATATTCGGCACGTTTACGCTCGAGCGACTGCTTGGAACCGTACCCGTCGCGCAAGACGGTTCCGCTTATTTCCGTGTTCCGGCAAATCGACCGATTTTCTTTGTCGCGTTGGACGAAAACGAACACGCCGTAAAGAGAATGCACTCGTTTACGTCCGTCTTGCCCGGCGAAAAACTTTCTTGCGTCGGTTGCCACGAAGAACGCACGGAAACGGCGGGCGCCGACGAGAAGAATCGACTCTTGCGCCTGATGGAGTCGGCTCCTGTCGAAATCGAGCCGATCAAGGACGTCCCGGAAGTCTTCAGCTTTACGCGCGATATTCAACCGATTCTCGACAAATATTGCCTTGAATGCCACAATCCCGACCGCGAAGAAGGCGGCTTCAATATTTCCGGGCATTGGTCCCCAATGTATACGATCGGCTACGCGCAAATGACTTGGCGCCGACTCTTTGGCGACAATCGCAATCGCGCGCAAAGCAATTTCGACCCCTACGAAATTGGCACGGGCTCGAGTCGACTAGTCAAATTGATCGAAGAAAAACACGCGGGCGTCGAAATGAGCGAAGCGGAACAACGCGTCATTCGCCTATGGATCGACGCGGGCGCGAACTATACGGGCACGTATGCCGGCGAGGCGTCGGGCGGCGTCGGATATTATATGGAAAACACGCCCGTTAGAAACGAAAAAAACTGGGCGGAAACGAAGGCGATGCAAGAGGCGATCTCGCGACGTTGCGACGTCTGTCATACGCCGCTCGATCCGAGCAAAAATTTCGGAACTTACGACATATACTGGGACAATTACAATCCGCGCAACCCGCGCGAGGCGAAAGACTCGTTCGTGCCGCACGATTTGGCGCAAGCGAACGGGAAATTCTCGAGATTGGAGATTTTCGACTTGTCCTATCCCGAATTGTCGAAAGTACTGCGCGCGCCGTTAAGCAAAGAGTCGGGCGGACTCGGCGTCTGTCAAGAAAAGTCGGGCAAGGAGGTTTTCAAAAACGTCGACGATCCCGATTATCAAGCGATTTTATCCGGAATAGAGCGGGGAAGGCGATATATTCTCGAAGAGGATAATCGACCCGAAATGCTGACGCCTAGTCCAAACAACGGCAAAGATTGCCCGCAGAAGTACGCGCCGCGCTGGGCGTATTTGCGCGAGATGATCCGTTACGGATTATTGCCGATCGACGCCGACCCGAACGCGAGTTACAATCCTTACGAACTCGACGCTAAATATTGGCGGTCGCTCTGGTACAAACCGACCCCCAAGTCGCGTTGACGTTCAAACGGCGCGCAAAACGAATTATACGCGTCGTTTTTTCGTAAAGTCCCGCGACGTCAAAAAATTTCACAGGACTTTGCGTAAACGGTTTGTTTTTTCGCTAACGTCCTTATTTGCAATTTAACCTTATATTAAGGAGAATTTTCAATGTCGTTGACTCGTCGTGGTTTTTTAACGACTCTTGCCGCTATGCCCCTTGCCGTCGAATCGGAGCGGCTCGTTTCTTCGTCGAACGCTTCCGCCGCCGAAAACGTCGCGCCCGCCGCTAAGACCGATAAAGCGCTCAAGTTTCGCGACGGCAAATTTAAATTGATTCAGTTCACCGACATGCACTGCGGATTTACCGCCGAGCGTATGAAACGCGCCGAGGAAACGCTCGACGTCGTGCGCAAGATGCTGGAAATTGAAAAGCCCGATTTGGCGATTCTTACCGGCGACGTCGTCGTTCAGAATCCGACGGCGCTCAACGGCGGAATCGTCGAAGCGTGGAATCGAATCGCCGAGCCCTTTGCGGAAGCGAAAATTCCGTTCGCCTGCTGTTTGGGAAATCACGACCACGAACGCCCTGCGACCGCAAAACAACTGCTCGCGGCGATGCAAGAGTCCGAATGGAATCTTACGCGCGACGACAATCCGGGACTTCCTGGCGCTGGCAACTGCTCCCTCCCGATTTACGGCGCCGACGGCTCCGTCAAGCGCCGACTTTGGCTTTTCGACTCGCATGCCTACCCGTTCAAAAAGGGCTTGTCGACTTACGACTGGATTAAAAACAACCAGATCGAATGGTATCGCGCCGCCAGTAAGTTTTTTGCGGCAAAAGAAAACGGAGACGCGCCGGTTCCGGGTCTTGCGTTCTTCCATATCCCCCTGCCTGAATATTGGCAGATTCACAAGACGGACGCGATCGTCGGCTCGGCCTCGGAGCCCGTCTGTTCGCCGGAACTTAATAGCGGGCTTTTCACCGCGTTTGTCGAACGGGGCGACGTCGAAGGCGTCTTCGTCGGACACGACCATACGAACGATTATATTGGCGTCTACAAAGGAATCGCGCTCGCTTACGGGCGCAAGACCGGTTGCGACAGTTACGGAGATTTTCCGCGAGGAGGTCGCGTGATTGAGTTTACGGAAGAGCCCGGATTCTCGACCTATGTTTCCGCTCTTGACGGCGTTTCGTTGAATTGGAAGTTCCCGCAGGATTGATGCGCGTAAGGTTTCCCCGCGTCGTAAGACGCGAGGCGCGAAAAGCCGCCGGTTATATACCGGCGGAAAACGTAGCGTCGCTACGGTTCTAAGCGTCGACAAAAAAATTTCGTAAGCGTTCACGGAAAAACGACGCGTAGGAATCGCCGCGCAAGCGGCACGCGACAAGCCGCCCGTCAACGACGGGCGGATCGCGGTTCGCTTGACGTTGCGCAAAGGATTTTTTGTTTTTTACATTCGACGCGTCGTTTGAATGTTCGTATGTTTTCGCAGAACCTTCAAACGCTAATTCTTCCAATAAACTCGGTTCTCCG
>JAZUGM010000435.1:0-3906 GCA_045641205.1 Thermoguttaceae bacterium | reverse complement strand
GGGCGCGCCGGTCGCGAACGGATGACGAGGCGTGGGCTCGAATCCTAGCCCGCTAGTCGCGTTGCATTGGGGGTCGAGGTCGACGAGCAGAACCCGCGCGCCTGCGCCAGCCGCGCACGACGCGAGCGAAATCGCGGTCGTCGTTTTACCGACGCCCCCTTTTTGATTAGCTATGCAAAACCTCCGTTTGTCCATTGAACCCGTCCTAAAAACGTCGCGCCGAAAAAAAACTTGTCGCGTCGCGATCGACTAGCTCGAGTATAACAGTCGCGACGATTTTAAGGAACGGCAATTTTGAATTTTTGCCAATTTTTCGCCAAATAACGCGCCGAACGACGCAAGCGCCGACGAATGAAAACCGTTCGCGGAATATTTTGACTATGTAAACGTTCATAGAAAATTATACAAAGTATCCGATCGACGTATAAATTTCAGGATAACCGTCGCGTAGGAATCGCCGCGCAAGCGGCGCGCGACAAGCCGCCCGTCGCGACGGGCGGATAGCGCTTCGCGGAACGTCGCCGACAAACCAAACGTCGGCATATGAACAACCGTCGCGCCCAAAAACAACGGCGTTTCTTTTTTGTTGTTTTTTTTAAAATCATTGTTTTTTTTAGCGCCTATCCGCCCGTCGCGACAGGCGGCTTATCGCGCGCGCCTTACGGCGCGATTCAAACGCAAACCTTGTTCAGAATATTGCGTGAACGATTACAAAGACTCTATGCCGCTTTCAAAACGTTTTTCGCTCGCGTCGGCGATAGACGTTTATTTGACCTCCCGTTTGCCCGTTGTCGTTTCATAGATTAGCGATTTTTTGTAATTTTCGATTTCTATTAGGTATTGTTGTTTTTTGGCGATTATCGCGTCGATCTTGGCGCATTGGCGATCAAGGTAGGGGGCTATTTCGGTTTGCTCGTCAAGCGGAGGTCTTACAACAGTAAAATTTTTTAGATTACCTACGGAAACTCCTCCAATTAAACCAGAAATATAACTATTAAATAACGTTAAAAAACAATATGATGATAAGTAGTAATATAAATATCTGTTGTTATCGTTTTCGCAGTAAAAATTACATAATTTATTTACAAAACAAACTTCTTGATTTGTAAAAGCTATTTTTTTTCCTGCGCTACCACCTTCTATGCACAAGAGCGTACTAAAGGCATTGGCTCTTTTAAACGAAGAATCTTCTTTTTTCACAAACATTCCGTTTTCATATTCTATTTTTTGGAAAACGGAATCAACGTCTTTTGTTGAAATATAGGGGATAGCATCAACAGAATCAGAATATTGTTCTTTTAGTTCATCCTTAATACTATTGCCAGTACAAACAGATGAAATATTTTTTATCTTGACAACTGACCAATCTTTTGGAATTTCCCCAATCCATTCAATTCCGCTGTCTTTCATTTGTCGAGCGCCACGAATACCCTTCGTTACGGCTTGCGTAATTAAGGCTTGTTTCAGCTTCTTATATTCGTCGATGGTAGCACGCGTTTTTTCGAGTACGGAGTCTAAACACGCGCATTGGGCGTCTAGGAACGCTACGATTTTTTGTTGCTCGTTTTCGGGGGGAAGAACAACAGAAACGTTTTTAATAAAATCGACGTTCGCCCTCGGCATCTTAGTTCCGTATGTCGATTTGTCGATCATAAAAATAAAGCCGTGTGAAATGAACTGATACCAGAAAAATTTGTTGAGTTGGGGCGGGAGGATACGAATTACGACGAATTCTCCCGAACAACATTGACGTTTGTCTGATATATGAACCTTGGCGAGATAAGGACGTAATTTTCCGAAAATAACGTCGCCTTTTTCACAGATTAACGCTTGTTCTTTGTCGTATACGCTCTTAGTTTCAACGTATTTACCGTTCCAACTTTCAATGTTTTCTAACGCAACATAATTTAAATTCCCGTCGTTGGAACTGTATTTGTTTTGTTGGAAAGTCGAAATATACTTTAATTTGAGCGTTTCCCAATGTTCAGGAATCTCGCCAATCCACTCGACTCCGCTTTTTTTCATCTTATTAGCCATAGTAGTTTGCAACCCCAGCCAAAGGGAACTTCTAATTTTAAAAGCGAACGAACGTTTCCAACGAACGTATGATTACGAATCGGCGCGCAAGCGGCGCGCGCCAAGCCGCCCGTCAACGACGAGCCGGATCGGCGGTTCGCTTGACGTTGCGCAAACGATTTTTTGTTTTTACAGTCGACGCGTCGTCTGAAAGTTCGTATGTTTTTCGCAGAACCTTCAAACGCTAATTCTTCCGATAAACTTGGTTCTCCGTAAACGGGAGTTTTTGGGTTTGTCGGATAAATTCGCTTTGATAACGGACGGGTTTTCGGCGGCGCCGATCCGCCCGTCGTTGACGGGCGGGTTATCGCGGGACGGCTAGCGCCGTCGGTTCGAACACAAACCTTGTTCAGAATATTGCGTGAACGGTTACTTTTTTTCTAAACGAAGGACGTCGACGCTTGGAAAAAAAAGCGCGACGTTTCCTGGAAAGAGCCCTTGCGACGCGCGAGTTCGCGTCTCGAACGCGAGGCGGCGCCATTCGAGGGCGCCCATCGAATTAAGCGACCATTTTTTTCTTGTCCAAACGCGCCTGAAGAAACGGATCAAGATTTCGTCGGGCGCTTGGCGCAACGGTTCTAACGGCGCTTCGTAGGCGTCGTGCGCTTTTCTCTCGACTTCTTGAAACGCGTTTAGCGATTTCAACGTTTGTTGAAAAAGAACGTTGCGACGCCTGCTTTTTTCGACGTTTCTTTCTAAGTTTTCCACTTCTAGCTCGAGGCGTTTTTCGGTTTCGTCGGCAAGTCGCGATAGTCGCAAGAGCGCGCCGCGCCAGCGATCGGGAAAGAGGTCGTCGAGCTTGGACATAAGCTCGTTGCGAATCCGATTACGTAAAAATTCCGAGGAAGCGTTCGACGAATCAAAACGATAATTTTGTCCGAGCGTTTCCAAATAGTTTAAAATTTCGTCGCGATCGACGTTCAATAGAGGACGGACGATTACCAGCGATTCGTCGACTTTGCGGAATGATTGCGCGCCTCGTAAGCCGTCGAGTCCGGAACCGCGAAAAATACGAAAAAGGAGCGTTTCTAGCTGGTCGTTTTGATGATGCGCCGTCGCGAGAAAACGCGCGCCGCGTTTTTGCGCCTCTTCGATCAACAGACGATAACGAATCGATCGCGCCGCGCCTTCCAGACTCCCTTGGCGTCGCGTTTCTTCTTGTAATTCCTGCAAATCGACTCTGCGGACAAAAACGTCGACTCCCAATTTTCGCGCCAAATCGCAAACGAAAAGGACGTCGCCGTCCGATTCTTCGCCTCGTAGGCGATGATCGACCGTGACGACCAAGAGATTTTTTTTCAAATCAAAACGTTCGGCGATTCGAACGAAAGCGCGAAACAACGCCGAAGAGTCGGCGCCCCCGGAAACGGCTAGACAGACTCGACGCTTTTTCCAGTCTTGCACCGGCAAGGTCGCGAGAATTTGCGCTTCGACTTGATGGGACGAGAACATAACGCCGAACAACTTTTAACGAAAATACAAAAACAAAAACGACGCCTCGCGACGAGGAATTAATAGACGGCGCGTCCCGTCGCCGACGTCTCAACTCGATTTGCGGAACGGAAACAACGTTCTCTTTCTTCCGGCGTGAGTGCGTAAATCTCGATCGAAAAACGTTCGCTCAAACGTTCTTCGTATTTCTTTTCCATCGCTTCTTTTCTGTCGTTTATAAGTTTCTCGCGGACTTCCTCTTGAACCTCCGCAAAATTCTTGAGACGTTCCGTTTCGCGTTCGACGATTCGAACGATCGTCAACGAACCTTGATCGGCGTCTTCCAGAATTTTACTCATAACTCCGACGGGCAAAGAGTCGCTAAAGATAGCGTCTTCA
>JAZUGM010000434.1:0-9900 GCA_045641205.1 Thermoguttaceae bacterium | reverse complement strand
CGCAAGGAACCGCGCCCGGAAAACGCGCGCTCAAAATCGACGCGTAACGATCGCGTCCGCCTAGTTTGTCGCACAACGCGACGAAACGCAGGGAAGGCTCCGACGTCTTGATTCGTTTAACGACGCGCGCGATCGTTTCGACCAAAAGCGAAGTCGTAACGTCCGCGATTACGTCGCTTTTCAAGCCTAAATTATCCAATAGCGCGTTAAATTCAAAAGGTTGAACGCGTCGCGCCGCCAAATCGAGCAATTCGACGCCAAGTTCGTCAAATCGCTCGCAAACGTTTGACGCCGTTTCCGCCAAATCGCTAAAATTCCCCGTCTTTGAATCGACGGGCGCGTCAAACTCGACGTCGCGTTCCCAAGGCGGCGCGCTTGCGTTTGGTTCTTCGCTCATTAAACGTAAAACGCCTTGAAAGGATGCGTCCGAAGCGCGCGCGCCCTTCAAACAGGCGGCAATCCAAAAGGAACGCTCGAGCGCCGCAAGCGACTTCGAAGCTCCGTATAGAACTTTAGAGTCGACAAGCGGAAAAACGCCTTGACGCGAACAAGTAGGCGCCAACGCAACGTTCAAACGTTCGACGGCGCAAGAAGCGTAATCGTCTTCGGAAATTTGAGTCGACTCGTTTTCGTCGACAAAATCAAACAACGTCGAAGCGGTTTTCTTCTCATCATTCCGTTCTTTTTCAACGTTCACTTTTGATAAATCAACGCGCCAACAGGACGAGCCGACAAGGAGCGGTCCAAGGTTCGGACCATAACCGGCTTCGTCCGTACCAATGACGTAGACGTTCGAACAAGCGTTCATTATCAGCGCCAATCTCGCGTAAACGCGGCAAACTCGAACGTCAACGCGCTTGCGGCGACGTTATGAACGCGCAGAACGTGAATTCCGCGCCGATCCAACATATTCGTTACCAAAGCGGTCGCGCAGTCTCGCGCCTCTATCGAATCGTCGAACGGAATTCCGCGCGACTTCGCAAAAGAACGCGCCGTTTCCATAAGGAACCTTTTGCGCGAACACCCGTAAAGAACGACGCCCCCCAACTGGAAAAAAATATCCGATTCACGAATCAAACGCCAATCCTGTTTCGTCGTTTTGCCAAATCCTATTCCAGGATCAAACGCCATCTGCTCGAGCGGAACGCCAAGCTCGACAAAACAATCGCGTCGACGCTTTAGAAATTCAAACGCGTCGCATTCTATTTCATCGCAAAGGTCGTAATCTTTTTCCGGCAAACCCTTTGGCGTTCCCCGCGCGGCAACCAAAACGACGGCGGCTTTATGACGTCGGACGACTTCCGCCATATCCTCGGGAAAACCGATCTCGTTTTCCCCGGCAAATCGCCCTTCCGAGCTAATGAAACGACCGGCGCTTACGTCGTTGATAATCTCGGCGCCAGCCTCGAGCGCGGCGTCGGCGACGCTTGGTCGATACGTGTCGACGGAAATCGGAACGTCGACGGCTCTTGACAACGCGGAAACAACCGGGATAACGCGGCGCAACTCTTCCGCTTCGTCGATCGGCTCGGAACCTGGTCGCGTACTTTCGCCGCCGACGTCGAGAAGCGCCGCGCCTTCTTTGACAAGACGACGCCCCGTCTCGACAACCGCGTCGACGTCGACTTCAAACGTTCCGTCTTTTGTTGACGCGCGAAATCGTCCTCCGTCGGAAAAACTGTCGGGCGTCGCGTTAAGAATCCCCATTAGCCGAGGGGGTCCAAAAAACGCGAATTTAATTTCTTTGGTCTTTAATTTCCAACGTTCCGGCACGGAAGTTTCCTTTCTAAACGGTCGTTTTCCAAACGAAATCGCTATAGGCGATCTTCTCGAATCTGCATTTTAACTCCGCCTTGTTGCGTCGCCAACCAAAAGACGCCCGGCTCGGGCTCGAAAAAGATCGTATAAGCGATCCAGATTTTCTCGTTTTCGGTCGAGGCGACGACGACGGGTTCCGTCCACGTCTTCCCTTCGTCGGAGGAAAACGCGATAGACAACTCGTTGCGTCGGCGAATCCAATCGTAATTCAAATCTTTGACTTGCCAATCGTTCGGGTCGGGTTCATAGTTAAACGCAGGGAATTTTTTGTCGCGATTCCAAACGAGAACCCAACGTCCGTCTGAAAGAATCGCCAATTCGCCGAAGGAATTGTTGTTTTCTATGCCCGTCGATTCCGGCTTAGACCACGTTTCGCCGCCGTCGGTCGAAATCGATTTATAGAAAACGCCTTTCGTCGTGCGAATCAACATATAGACGGATCCGTTCTTCAGTTCGACCAATTTCGGCTCCATAGCGCCGTCGTGGTCGTTGATTTTGGAACCTTCCATCGTAATCGTCTGCGTTTTTACCCAAGTTTTGCCCCCGTCGTCCGAATAATAGACGGGTATAACGTGGTTCCAAGGCTGAATCGCCATCGCGGCAAGTACAATTCGCCCCGACTTCAAAACGACCATCGCGCGAAGCGCGCCGACCCAATCGCGTTGAATCGCGACGGGCTCCGACCACGTTTTGCCGCCGTCTTCGCTACGAATCGAATAGACGGGGATTTCCCAATCGCTCGGCGAGCCTTGCGCCCATTTGCCGCTTTTGAGTTCTTTATTGTTGTCGAACGCGGCGACAAGCGCGCCGTCTTGAGCGCGAACTATGGAATAATCCAAGATTTGGTATTTTTCAGGATCAAGCGCTCTTGAAGTCGTCCACGTCTTGCCGCCGTCTTCGCTTCGATAAGCGTCGACGTTAGAAAGCGCGACGAAAGCGCCGTCGGTCGTCGTTACAAACGGACCCCCGCAAGGAGCCGGAAAAGCCTCGGCGTTAGCGTGCAATTTAATCGAAGCGTCCATAGCGTTCGCAACGTCGACAAAGCTCGATAAAAAACCGCAAATAACGACTAACGACGCGCTAAGTTTCACAAAACGAGACAGTTTCATAGCGTTCCCTTCCTGCGTTTGATAAAAAAAGTCGCGCGACGTCGACTTACGACGTCAAAACGTCGCGCGAACCGTTAAAACAGACGCTTATTTAGCGTCGGTCAAAATAACGACGGGACCGATCAAGCCCGATTTCTTCAAGGGCGAATCCGGCGTATAAGGATTGACGGGCGCCCAAGTTTTACGTTCGGCTTCCGGCAATTTCGAATCGCCGATAAGGCGATTCACCCAGCAGTTGGCGACGACGATTTCGATCGAATTCTCGCCTTTTTTAATCGCGTCGGTTACGTCGAGGCGATAAGGAGCCGTCCAAACGCCGCCGACTTCCTTGCCGTTGATCTTCGCTTTGGCGGTTTCAGCGACTTCGCCGAAGGAAAGATAAACGCGTCCTTGAGGCTTCGAATCGAGTTTGAACGTCGTTTTGTAAGACGCGGAACCGGAATAGTATTTAATCGCGTCGTTTTCCGATTTCGACCAATCGCTCAGTTTGTCAAACTTGACGGACTCCTTCGGACCGCGCGCGATTTCGCCGGAATCGAAAGAAACGTTCCAGCCCTCAAGCGTCGCGATCGACTCAAGATTTAAGTCGTTCGTCTTCGCGGTTCCTTCCATCGCGTCCGTCGCTTTTTCGAAAACGACAAAGAAGCTCTCTTGCGCGTCGAAGGAAAGCGGAATCGTCGTGCGCCCGTCTTTCGCGCTCCACGCGTTCAATTTACGCGTCTCGCCCGTCGTCGGATTCCACAATTCCGGCTCCTTGCCCGAAACGCGGAACGTGATCGCGACGTCCTTAAGTTTCGCGTCCTGTTGATTTGCGACGTAGTACAAATCGCCGTTTTTCATCGTGCGACGCCCGAAAACGAGCGGCGCGTCGGCGGGATATTCGCAGTCGGGCGCGCAATTAATCGCCGCGAAGACTTCTTCGAGCGTCAAACCGCAAGCGATCGTTCCCTTGCCGACTTTGCGCGACTTGACTTTCACGCCGTCGACGTCGCCCCAAAGCTCGTCGGCAAGCGCTTTAACTTGCACATCGGCGTTCGGGTAATCCTGCAAACTAGGCGAACGAACGGGCTTGGGACCAAGGACGTAAGCGCCCTCTTCGACGAGTTCCTTGACGCGTTTCAACACGGCGGGACGCATTGAATCAAGTTGAGGCAAAACGAGAACTTTATATTGCGTTCCGTGCGGCAAAGTAAGCAGCCCGTTTTCGTCGACGCTCGTCGTTTCCGTTAAAACTTCGGCGTTGATAAAATCGTATTGATAACCGGCGGGAATCGCAGGATCGCAAACGCCCATCATTTTCGGGCAGTCTTCGCCAATGAAATACGCGACGTCGGCAACGTTCAGCCCTTGTTGCAACATATAGTTGACGCGCTTAAGATACGTCACGTAAAGATCAAGTTGTTTGAACCACGTGTTGTGGCGGTTAAATTCGTTGCCAAACCACGCGTTAAATCCAGGAACGCGCTCGTCGGGCTGTTCGACAAACAAGTGCAGAAGCGTATTGTTGATACCGTCCGCAAAGAAACGGTCGGTGCGTTTTTTCATATCGACGGGGCTGCGTCCAAACGGATTGCCCGCGCAAGTGTTCGATTCCGCCCAAATCTTCGTCTTGCCGTAAATATGACCGCAAGACGCCGCGATACGGTTTTCGATGTCGCCAAGCGTGCCCTCGCTCCAATATTCGCCGGCGATTTCGTTCGATTGACCGCCGTATTGCAACCATTCGCCGGGGAACCCCCAGTGTCCGTAACATTCGAGCCACGTGTTTCTGCCGTATTCGTTACTCGCGTCGCGCAAGCCGCCCACGTAAGAATAGGAAATTTCGTCGGCGATGAAACGGCGCAAGTCCCAAAGGAAACGCTCGGAAATATCAAGATTACCGGCGACGGTTCCATAATACACGGGCATATACGGCGTAGGATTGTATCCAAAAGACGCCTTGAATTTTTCCGCGAAATTATCGGTAATATTTTGACCGCCGACTTCGTAACTGTCTTGAACGATCGTCGTGAAAGACTTCATATCTTCCGCCGGGAAGCGTTCGATCAAGTCTTTCATATAGGCGTTAAAGTGTTCGATCGTATGTTCGCGACTCATTTTATCGACTTCGTAACCCGTCGCTTCAGGAACGGCGGGCGCGTTCGTCGTACCGGTCGGAACGGCGCCGATTCGTTCGACGATCCATTCGCCTTCAGGAACGTCCCAAGTAAGAACGCCGTCTTTGAATTGCGCGGTCAAGTCGACGACTTTCGACGGATCGTAAGCGCCCGTCGTAAGTTCGCGCGCGCCTTCGGGGGCTTGATCCCAGAGATATTCGTCCCATAACGGATGCGGGGTCTCGTGCATCTTCGCGAGCGTCTTGTTGAAGACGTCGGCGACAAGGGGCGTCGCTTCAAGAGAAACGGCTTTCAACGCGGCGTCGCGATCGCTCGTTACGACAAGTTCAAAACTCGTCGATTCGGTCGGAACAAAGTTGTTGGTAACGGGCGCGTAAGGAATAAAACCGACGTTAATTTCAGGATTGTATCGACTAATTTTGAATTCGGAAATTTTTTCCTTTTTTCCGTCGATCGTCGCAAAGAGTTCAGCCTTAGCAGTCAGCGGCTTGGGAAGGAACTCGACGACGACGGACGCGGCGCGGAAAGTAGCGTCGGAGTTCAAAGCGATCGCGCAAGGCGTATTCGCTTTAAGCGCGATTCCTCCCTTGGGCGCGGCGACGATCGATTCGCCGTAACCTTCCGGCTTAGGATACGCCAAAACTTTGAGGTCTTGATATTCCTCGGGCTTTTTCGAATTGAACTCCGGCTTCGCCAACGCAAGTTCAACTTTTCCGGCGCCCTTTACGAGCGTCTTGCCGCGAACAAGATAACGCATCGCCATATCGGACTTGACCCAAGGTCCGCCCGATTGGCTCCAGCCGGGCGAATTAAAAATGCCGACTTCGACCCCGATTTCGGAGCCCGTCTTAAACGCGGTATGAACGATTTCCCACCATTCGTCGGAGAAGAAACGAACGGGACCGGTCGGTATGGCGTCTTGTCCAATGTCGCCGATATAAGCGCGATCGATTCCGACCGACTTCATCGCGCGGAGGTCTTTGGCGACGCCTTCGCGAGAAGAATTGCCGGAAAGCCAATACCAATAAGCCCCGGTACGAACCTTGCTCGCAGGATTCTGGAAATCGACAAGCAACGTCGCATAATTTGGATTCGACGGCTGTTGATTCGTCTCCGGCGGCATTTTATGCGAAAAAGTCAAGTCGTTCGCTCGTTGCGCGTACAAAGAGGGCGCAAACGACGAAACGCCCATAATCGCGACGCTACACAGCGCGCTTAACAAGAACAAGCGTTCTTTGAATGCAAACATAAAAGCTCCTTTTCAAAAAGGAAGTTGACGCGTCGTCTTCAACGCGACAAAAAAGTCGTCGACGCCGACGATGAAAACAGACGCTATTATATCAGACGCGACTTTAAAAAACAATAACGTCCTTTCAACCTTTTGCGTAAAAAAGGCAAGTTCGTTGCAATATCTCTTCAAAAGAAAATAGTTGACGCGCCCGCGACTCGAAATTATAATTAAAAGCGGGAAAATTTTCCTTCGTAGTTATCACGTTGCGTTTATGAAAACGTCCGTTTTGGAGAACGCTATGGCGACCAAAAAAACAACTCTCGCTTCCGTCGCGGAAAAGGAACTCGCAGTCGAGGAATCCGCTCTGTTACAGGAAAAAATCCGAACAAAAGCGTCGAAACGCCTTCTTTCTCTCGACGCGTTGCGCGGGTTCAATATGCTTTTTATCATCGGCTTGGCGACGGCGATCGTACAATTCTGCAATTTGCATTGCGCCGACTTCAACGCGTTTGGCGCGAAAACGGCAGATACGGTTTCGACGCTCCGCAAACTATGGATAGGACCGGCGCCGGACGTTATCATACGACAAATGAACCACGTTTCTTGGAACGGCGTGCGTCATCACGACACGATTTTCCCGCTGTTCCTCTTTCTAGCGGGCGTGTCGTTTCCGTTCTCGCTGAACAAACAAATCGCCAACGGGCGTTCCACTCAAAGAATCTGCTGGAAAGTTTTTTTACGGGGTCTAGCGTTGTTCGTCGCGGGCGTGATTTATTCCAACGGCGTTTCGTTCGACTTTAGTAAAATGCGCTATATGGGCGTTTTACAACATATAGGACTCGCGTGGATGTTAGCGGCGTTCATTTATATGCCGTTGCGCGAAAGAAGAGGCGTTTTGCTAGGAATAAGCGCTTTTATACTCGTTGGGTACTGGTTGGTTCTAGCGCTCGTGCCCGCGCCGGATTCCGCGCCGCAAGAAACCTTTACGTTCAGTTCGTTCCAACGTCGCGCCGGAGAATTGTTTAAAACGCAACCGACAAAACTATTTGAAGAAAATCCGTTGCCGGAAATTGGTTCGGAAAATTATCCCGAGCCGGGAAGCGTCGCCTTCAACTATTTGCCGGAAGGCAATTTCGCGTGTTATCTCGATAGAAAGTTCGTTCCGGGTCGACTCTACTTGGAGCCGAAGGGCGACAATTACAAACGAAGCGAACTCAAACGCGGAGATTACGCGGCGATTAGAATCGCGCGCGATCCTGAAGGATTGTTTTCGACTTTTCCCGCGATTGTCACGGCGCTTTTAGGCATGCTTTGCGGGGGAGTCCTACGACGCGAAAACTCGTCGCTTTCTCCTTACAAAAAACTGAGTATTTTGGGCGTCGGAGGTTTGGCGCTCTTGTCGTTGGGCTATTTGTGGCAGTTTGTTTTCCCGATCAACAAAGCGCTCTGGAATAGTACGTTCGTCTGTTTCGTCGGCGGATATTCGGCGTTAATGCTGGCGCTTTTCTATTGGCTGTTCGACGTCGTGAAAATTAGATGGCTCGCGTTCCCGTTCGCCGTCGTCGGTATGAATTCGATCACAATCTATCTGGCGCGAAGAATCGTCGACTTCTCAAATATGCGCGATTTCTTCTTCAGCGACGCTATCGAACGTTTTATCCCCAATTCCTACAAGACGATCATAGACGGACAGGAAACCGTCGTCAACGTCGCGGGGTTCCAAAACGTTGCGACGACTTGCGCCGGACTGCTAATTTCGTGGCTGTTCCTATACTGGTTGTATAAACGCAAGTTGTTCTTTAAGTTGTAGTTTTTGGACGATCATTCGCGAAAAGTATCCCCTTGATCTATCCGCCTGAACCTCCGCCTTCGTCGTTTTCAAACGTCGAAACGTAAAAATTTGTAAGTGTTCACGGACAAGGTTTGGAGCGGAACCCCGCCGTTAGGCGGGCGCGGAAGCCGCCGATTACATATCGGCGGACGCCTTCATAATCAAAAAACTATGATTTTAAACCGTTGAAACGTTCGGGATTTTCCCGCGTCGCGTGATCGACGTTTTGCGAACTGACGCTATCCTTCGGTATATAACCGGCGGCTTCCACGCCCGCGTCTTACGACGCGGGGGGGCGTTTGGTCGCCGTTTCGTTACGACGTTGGAATTGACGAACCAACTGCCGGATTTAGAATAAAGGTATGCGTTCACGGAAATTTCGAAAGCGAAGAGTTTAGGTTTCGTACTTTCGCCCAATTTTAACGGGTCAACATAGAAGATCCAGCGCCTCTAATATTTTCTGCTGTGAGTTTTCGTCAATCTTTGGAATGAAATTCCGATAAAAAATCTCAAAAATTCACCGTTTTTTATCAATCGTTCTCTTGGCTCGTGAGCATCTACTAAAAGTCGCACAAATTTCTCGAGTTGCGTTTAGAATAAAAGTCGCGTCAGAATCGCCATATGCGCGGCGCAATTCAAACGCGCAACTTGTTCTGAATATTGCGTGAACGGTTACATTATGTTAAACGCGGCTAGCGGAAGCAAAAAGGAAGGGATACTGGTGCAAAGGTCCGATAGAGGCATAGTTTAAAGACAAGAAATGCGTTGTGTTTCCATTAGAAGGAGAATAAAATGTCGGTAATGTTATGTATTTGCAACAATGTAATTTCGGACGTCGACAGTCCAAGCGAGGTTTGGCATTATGTGTTCCGAAAATCAGACGTCGACGGTTTTCTCGCAGACGATCCCAATTATTTCCTCAAGGATTTATATATGGATTACGAATTGGGGTATGGGTTCTGGTATTGCAATCGTTGCGGGAGAATGTATATGTTCCCAGACTATTATAGGATGTGGAAAAAAGTTTATTCGATCTCTCGCGAATTTCCGTCGATCCCTTGGGACGAGATACGAAAGTTATCGGAAATTTACGTCTTCTCCGACGTACAGCTTGCGGATCCTCTCGAATACGACGACGAATACCCCTTGAGTCGTTTTCTTGCCAATCCGCCTCATCCTTACCGTTTTTTTGTCTCAAAAGACGAGTCGACCATATATGCGTACAACAACGTAAAGAAGCGTCTGGCTTTTACGTATAAAGTTGAAATCGTTACTTCGGACGAAAAAGTCGCTCAATCATATTTAGGATAGCCAAAGAAATAGAACGCTTCTAATCGTAACACGAATGACAAACCATTCCGCGCAACGTCGAAACTTTCGTTCTGTATAAACCTTTGAGCGTAATAGCCGACGGCGCTTCTCGTTTACGGAAAATTCCCCGACATTTGGCGCGAGCGTTTCGGCGTTCCAATAATCCGCTGTAAAATCTTTGCCGAAACGCGATTGAAAACGCTTGACAAGCGTTCCGATCGTTCGTAACGGGATTTTCAAGACGCCTACGCGCGTCGCTTTTCCGTAAACGCTTACGTTAGAAGGCTAAACGTCGCTTCCTTTCGAGTCAAAGGGACCAAAGACCAACTCGACGTTCATACTTTCGTCTTTTGCGGTCAAGTAATAAATTTTATACTTGTCGCCGCCGTCGTAGGCTTTGACGACAATATGCCCGCCGCGCTCGACGAGTCGCTTGCGCCACGGTTCCCCTTCCGCTTTTTGGAAGCAATCGGGGTGAATCGC
>JAZUGM010000433.1:0-32870 GCA_045641205.1 Thermoguttaceae bacterium | reverse complement strand
ACGCTCGTCTTTGAAGGAAAGTTTAGTAATTTTACCCAGTCGACCATTTTTCCGCTTCGGAATCCTTCTTCCCAATTTGGAAAAACAGGGCAGACGTTGACGAAGTACAACTTCAAATAATCGGAGTAGGGTTCCTTGGGGTAGAATCTCCATTGCAGGTCTACGACGTCGGCTAGTATGTTAGGTTCCGCCTTATGAATGGGGAAGGTTTCCAAAACGACGCCGATAGCGCGATGTAATCGACGATAGTCTTCTCCTTCTTTAATTTGCTCGGAAAAGACTCGACTCCAGTAATAAAGAACACGCTCTCTAAACAAGGGCTGATTTGTCGTTTGTACTTCGACGTCGTACAGATCGCCTTTTTCGTCGACTGCTTTAATATCCAAGATCGCCGTTTTGTCGAACGCGTTCCTTTTCGATTCGTTTGGATTCAAAATTTCGAGCGCGGTAATTGGGGCGTCTCCCGCGTTTGTTCTCACGGCGTTGACGAGCCCGTCTAGCCTTTTGACGCCGCCGGGACTCGTAAAGAACCCCTGAAACGCAAAATTGTCGAGCAACGACAAATTGTGTTTGATCGCGAAATCAACGCCTTGATTTGCGTTAAATTTGTTGATTTTATCGTCCATTTCGTCCGCTCGACAATTAAACGTTTGACGTTGTGAATTATTTATTAACGCAAATCTGTAAAATTCTCAAAGCCGTTCCGGCGCTTTTGGGGTCTTTTTCAGCTGAAACGCGGATTGTCGCTTTGTGTTTGCCGGATTTTAGCGCGTCGGCAATCATAATCGCACGAGGATAATGCAAACCTCCGCTGTAAGCGTGAAACGCGTTTACTTTTCCGACGTCTACGCCGTCGATTTGACTTTCGACAATTCCTGCATCCGGTCCTGCAAGAACGTATAAGCCCAACGCGTTGCCTTCAAATTCGAAACTAATTTCCGCGCCTGGTTTTTCCGCGCACAAGAACGGCTTGTCGGCGAAATTTTGACGGAATCCTCCCGGTATTTTCGACCAATCAGGAACGTAGAGGCGGAATCCTCCTTTCGAAGGCGACGTTTCGTCGAGGATCGAACCTATGTTTGTTTCAATGGCGCTAAAACCTCTGAAATAGGCGTTGGCATAGGAATACTTGTCGATCGGATCGGGCATAGCATGCGCGACGTATTCTTTTGCCGTTGGCGCTTCCCACGCTTGGTCAAGTAGCGCCGCGATCATATCGGCGCAAATTCGATTGCCGCGCGGAGCGGGATGAACGCCTCCAAATTCTTGCCAAGTGATCTTCTTTGAATCGATTTCTTCTTGAATCTCTTTTGCCAAATCGATCGTCGAAATTTCATAACGCTCGGCGACTTGGCGATGTGCGTTAATACTGGTAGCTACGCCGCCCGCGCGATACTGAGCCATTAAATCCTCGTTGACGAAAAACGTCATAACGATATCGACGCGAGGGTAAGCGGTTCGAATATGTCTGACGACGCCTTCCATACCTCGAATCGAATGTTCTAAGTCAAACATACCGTCTTGATTGTCGTTGACTGCGAATTCAACAAAAAAGAGATCGACCGGCTTGTTTTTTATTACGTCGGTTTGCAATCGGAATGCGCCGACGTCGGAACAAGTAGAAGAAATGCCTGCGGCGATGAAATCAAATTCCGTTTTTGGGAATTTTTTTCTCAGATACTCGCAAACCATTGGACGATAACCGTCCATTTCGGTAATCGAACCGCCTAAAAACGCGACGCGACCTTTGCCTGTCGTCTCAAAAACGCGTTTGGAATTTGCATAGGAACCGCGAAACGTTACGTTTTTAGGTAGTGAATCCGATTCGGAACCCAAGGTAAGAATTGGAGAGCAGGCGCCGTACAAAGTAGCAAGCGTCGCGACGTTTAAAAAATCTCTTCTTAACATAGCTTGTCTATTTTTATAAAACATTAGAAATAAAGACGAAGGACGTTAAAGCGGAGGCGCGTAGTACGCTAACGATCTCTGTAACTTTTTCTTCGTATGCCTTCTGAGCGACGAATTATTGAACGTCGACGTTCGGGTTTGACGTTGCGTTCTCGCAACCTTCCGCTTCGTTCTTCACGAGAATATTCGTCCCAATCGTCGTCTTCGTCGTCCCTTTCATAATATCCTTCGTCGTCAAGTTCGTTACGAGGCGATAGAAAAGAGAAGACGTGAAAAAACGCGATAGCCAGTCCTGCGACGACTATGGAGGAAACGATACCGGCTGGACCTAACGGGTCGAATCGATCTAGTTGGAAAAACGAACGCGTCAAGAAAGGACCCAAGCAAGTTCCTATAAATCCTAGGACAAGCGTAAGCCACGGACTGCGAAGCGCTCGAGAACGAAAGGGAACGCGCGCAATAACGCCGATCCATATTGCAAACCCCGACCAAAGGAACAGAGTCGTTTCAAGATCGCGCAACGGAGGCGCAAATTCCCAAGTTAAAAATTGTTCCATCAGAATCCTCCTTCGACTCGATTCAACGGAAAACGCCGTTTGACTACAAGTATAGTCGAGAGAGGAACGCTTGAAAAGAGTTTGAGATAAATTTCCTAGAAAAAAGACGGTTTTGAACGGCGTTTAGAACGACCGAGCAAAACCGTCTTTACTTATTTTGTCAACAACTAGCTAGCGTGTGCGAACGTCTTTTTTAATTAATACGTTCCGTTTGCGGCGGCGTTTTTTTCAGCGTTGATCTTATTCATTTGATCAACTTCTTGTTGGTATTGGAACTCGTTCCCCGAAGGGTGATATTGAATATCGTCGTCCAAATAGTAAGGACTCGGCAACGTTTGACCGTTACGAGTTACCTGACAACCGACAAACGGCGCAATCATAAACGCCGCCAACGCCAACGCGCATAGCGCAAAGCGTCCTTTAGTTTCCAGCGATTTCATTTCAAATCCTTTGTTTCATGAAAACTTTGAGACGCTTTCGTTGAACGCTCGCCCGATTCGGAACGTCTTTGTCATACCGACCGCGCAAGTTGGCAGACTTCGTTCGACAAAACGAACGACAATTAAACGAAACTACCCGATTGGGCGAGACGTCTCTATTGTCTCCGATACTCGACTAGCGCCATTCCTTTAACGCCGGTCGCACGGCGGCGTTTTCAACGTCGCCTTTGTCTTTCCTTGTTTATCGGAAAGCATATCGACAATTCTTCAATAAAATCGAAACAAAAGGACGTTCTTACCAAGAAAACGTTTTTCAAGGGGCGACGTTAATTTCTATGACGTCGCAATCGTGAATTTCATAATCTCCTTTGACGACGGTGCCGTCGTGAACCGCTTCGCCCCACACGCGTGCAAATTTGAAACGAGACGCGTAATCTTTATGGATTTGATCGCACAAATCGAAAACGCAACTTCCTTTTTTAAGCGTGAACGGCTTGTCTCTGTCGGGCTCCTTTTTCGTCGGTTGCTTGGTGTAGACGCGTAAGACGTTCATAGCTTCGTAAATAGCGTTTCGTAAGTCTTCCGTTCCCGTTCCGTCGACGGCTGAAATTTGAAATTCACGGAACGGCGCTGGACAAAATTCGTGAAAAAGTTCCAGACGATCGGCAAAGTCCGGCAAATCGCGTTTGTTGGCGACGAGAAATGTTTTCGTATAAGAGAGTCCAACGTCGTCTTCGTCCAGTGCGGACTCCGTTGCAAGACGCGTTTTTGAATTCTTAAAACGATCCAATACGTCTTGACATTGTTGAACGCCGTCGTCGTCGCCAAGATCGACCATTAACAATACGAGGTCGGCGCCGCGAATATATCCGAACAAGTAATTTTCGAAAAAATCCGGCGTAATTGGCGGCGTGTCGATCAACTGAACAAAGACGTCGTTCCAAGCCATCATACCCGGAAGCGCCGTTTGCGTGGTAAAAGGATAAGGCGCGACTTCCGGCTTCGCTTTGGTAAAAAAGGAAAGAAGCTGACTCTTACCCGAGTTAGGTCCGCCGATAATTACGACCGTACCCGCGCCTTGACGAGGAATTTTAACGGATTTGCCGACTTTTTTGCTTGAACTTCGAGACGTTTCGATTTCCTTTTTGACGTCGGAAATCTTGGTCTTGAGCATAACTTGCATTTTTTCGCTCGCCTTGTGCTTGGGAATTTCGGCGAACATAACTTGCAACCATTTCAATTCTTCTTCGGGCGTTTGCGCGCGGCGATATTCTTCTTCTGCTCGTAAATATTGCGGCGTTAAATTAGCTGCCATTGTCGACTATCCTTCTTTTTTAACTTGATACGCGCGTTTATGCTTCGTTTGACGCCATCGTCTGGTCGAGGCGTTTTTAGCCGACGCGCTATTCTCGAAATAATCGAGAAAAGAGCGCGTCGTATTCAAATTTGTCCGCAACGTAGGCGGGGATTCTTATGGAAATATTTCCCATAACGCTTTGAGGCGTGCGATCCGTCTAGGAACAAATTGCTTGTTATTTGTAAGCGTTCACGGAAAAACGATGCGTAAGAACCGCCGCGTAGCGGCGCGCGACAAGGCGGTTCGCTTGACGTTGCGCAAACGATTTTTTGTTTTTACAGTCGCCGCGTCGTCTGAAAGTTCGTATGTTTTTCGCAGAACCTTCAAACGCTAATTCTTCCGATAAACTCGGTTCTCCGTAAACGGGAGTTTTGGGGTTTGTCGGATAAATTCGCTTTGATAACGGACGGGTTTTCGGCGGCGCCGATCCGCCCGTCGTTGACGGGCGGCTTATCGCGCGACGGCTAGCGCCGTCGGTTCGAACGCAAACCTTGTTCAGAATATTGCGTGAACGGTTACTGTTATTTAATATCTTCTAATTTGACCCAACAACGCTCGCGCGCGGAACGTCGGATCGCTTCGATCGTTCTTTCGACGTCGTAGGCGTCGCGGAAAGTCGCGACGGGGGCGACTGGTTTTTCGCCGGAGATAGCCAACATATTCTCGTAACATACGTTGACTAGGAAATCGCGATAACCTTTCATATGACCGCTCATATTGGCGTAAGCAAATTCGCCGCGATCGCATAAAACGCGATTCCACCCGCGTTCTGGAATATTGGCGTCGTAGACTTCGAGATAATTTACGTCGTCGTAGTTCCAACGAACGGCGCCGCTTTCAAAGAAAAACTCGTATCCGTGCGTGTTTTCCGTGCCCCAAGCGTTGCGCGTGCATTCGAGAGAACCGATTCCGCCGTTGGGGAGGTTAAAGACGACGCGCGTTCCGTCGTCGACGTCGATTTTGCGCAATTCGCGAGTTGATTTGCCGTTCGCGTCGGTCGCGTTGAAATAACGTTCTTTGACGTGCGTAACCTGCGCGGCGGAGACTTCCGTCGGTCGCATGCCGGTCACGAAATAGAGCATGTCGATCGCGTGCGAACCAATGTCGCATAACGTTCCTCCGCCCGCTTTTGAATCAAAACGCCAACTTCCTCCGACGTTTGGTCCGCCCCAATGTTGATTGTAATAACAACGCGCTTCCAACAACTTGCCAAACCGTTCGCTTTGAGCGATCTGGCGCGCGTATATGTTTGCGGGCGCGCGACGATAAATAAAATTGACGGAGTTAAGCAAACCGGGACGCGCCTCCGCCGCTTCGACCATTTCACGCGCTTCGTCGACCGACACGGCAAGCGGTTTCTCGCAAAAGACGTGTTTTCGCGCTTCGAACGCGGCTAAAACGGCGCCGTAGTGCAAAGAGTTGGGCAAACAGACGTCGATATATTCCGTTTGAGGATTTTTAATCGCTTCCATCATATCGGTAGTAACGTCCCAGCCCATTGCGCGCGCAGAGTCGACTTCGTGAGGCAAGACGAACGCTTGAAACGGAACGGGTTTTATCGGGCAATTTCGAAAATACTCCGTTACGCTTTTATAAGCCAACGCGCGAGCGCGTCCCATTGAACCAAACCCTAAAATTGTTACAGGAAGCGTTTTCATTGAACGACCTTTTAAAATAAGCGCTGTTTATCTACGCGTCGACAAACGACGAAACGTTTTCTTTATTATAACCGACGACTGAATAAAATGAAATTCTTTCTTAAAATATTTTGAAAAATCGCGCGAACGACAATATTTCAAGGGTCTGGACGTTTTGGCGTCGTATTGTAAAATCAAAGGTTTAACGCGCGCAAGACGTTTGGACGTTTTGCGCTTGATTGTTCCGTAAAAATTTTCGTTGAAGGCAAAGAAATGACAAAGCGCCTTTCGACTGGAATACCCGGTCTCGACAAACATTTAGGCGGCGGTTTGATTCCAGGAACGACGACGGCGGTCGTTGGAAGTTCCGGAGTCGGTAAAACTCAATTCGCGTTGCAATTTCTCAACGCGGGTCTGGACGCCGACGAAGGAAGACGAGGCGTCGTTCTCGATTTAACCGCGCGCGGCGATTCGCAAAATCACGTCGAGTATGCTAAATCGCTCTTTAATTGGGAGCCTACGGAACAAAACCCTGCGAAAGTTTTTGATCCGCAGGAATTTTTTACAAAGCTCGCGTCGAACGAGCGATATTCCGCCGACTATTTTCAAGCGTTTCCTTATTCGGGTCGGCGCGTTACGAAACGCGATCTTGACGAAGACGAATGGCGCGATTGGAAATGCGATTTGACGCGACGCCTCGACGCGACGATCGCTTTTCTTTATACGAATTTTGCGCAGGGCGCGCGGCGTCTTGTGGTAGACGGTATTGAGCCGGTCGATCGTCAGGGCGAGTCGATTCAATTTGAATTGCTGGAATACGTCGATCAACAAATCGTTAAAAAAGATTCCGCTTGGGTCGCGCGCGATTTGTTCCGACAAGATTTCCGCAAATATCAAGAGCAAATCGAAGCGAATTCCTATTCGTCTTCCGACGTGGGAACGATTCTTTCCTATACGTCGCGCGAGACGTCGCTTGAAGCGTTAATCGAAAAGCCGCTTGAAGAAGGCGATTACTTTGCGCAGGCGAATACCGTCGTTTACCTTGGTAAAATACGCGACGGTCTAAAGTTCCGACGCGCTTTGTATATTTTCAAACATCGAGGCAGCGTTTGTTCCGACGATATTATTCCTTATGAAATAGACGACGCAGGTATTCATATCGTCGAATAACGTTTTCCTAACAAACTCTAATGTAACACGCAATGACGACAGAACAATCCGTAAATTCACACGAGTCTAATACGACCGATAAAGCGACTGAAAAATCTGTCGCGAAGTCTGGCATTGTTAAAATCACAAGCGGAGGAAGCGCCGACAAATTTTGGAATCCTCGCTTTTGGGACGGTATGACGATTTCCGCTTGGTTCAAATTGTTGAAAGCGGCGCGGTGGCGCATTGCTCCTTCAAGATTGCCGATGGCGTTTATTATTTCGTTATTGACCGTCAACAATTCTTTTTTTGCCGCTTTGCAACGTTTGTTTTACGGTAAGAAAATCCGTCAAACGGAACTTGTCGGCGCTCCCGTTTTTATTATTGGACACTGGCGAAGCGGAACGACTCTACTGCACGAATATATGATGCAGGACGAGCAGTTTGCCTGCTCCGACACTTACGAGTGTTTCGCGCCCTCGCATTTTCTTATCTCGGGACCAATTTTTCGACCTTGGGTTAAGTATCTGATGCCGAAAAAACGTCCGATGGACAATATGGCGGCAGGACTAGAGCGACCGCAAGAGGACGAATTCGCAATTTGCGCGCTGGGTGCAGATTCTCACTATCGTGAAATCGCTTTTCCCAATATTGAGCGATTTGGCGAGGACTATCTCACGTTGCGCGACGCGTCCGAAGCCGGACGCAAACGTTGGCTTGACGCGTTCGAATATTTTCTTAAGGCGCTGACGGTCGCGTATCGTAAGACGCTTGTTCTCAAGTCGCCGCCTCATACGGCGCGCGTTCGCACGATCCTAGAACGATTTCCGAACGCAAAGTTTGTTCATATTTCACGCGATCCGTACACGCTCTTTCCTTCGACCGTCAATCTTTTTACGAAGTTGTCGACGACTCACGGTCTGCAAGTTCCAAAAGGCGGCGCCGAGTTAGAAGAAAGAGTTTTACGTAAATTCGAGAAAATGTACGATGCGTTTTTCGACGATTTGCCCCTTATTCCCAAAGGCGCGTTTTGCGAGGTTTCTTACGACGAGTTAGTCGCTTCGCCCGTTGAAACGCTTGAAAAAATTTATCGCGAATTGAATTTAGGCGACTTCGATGCGAAACGAGAGAACGTCTCCAAATTTGCCGAGACGCAAAAGAAGTACAAGAAGAACAAATTTGAGCTGACGCCTGAAATGAAGGAGACTATTTACAAGCGTTGGAAGAAATATTTTGATCGCTATGTAAAATAGCGCTTCTTCTGATTTTTTGACCGAACTCTGTCTGTCGGAACTTTTCCAGACGCCTTCGCTTAAAATAAAACCGCTGTGCGACGAACCCGTCGCGCAACGGTTTTTTGCAACTAAACGACTAACGAGGAACCGATATTATTTGAAATCCTCAAGTTTGACCCAAGTACGTTCTTTCCAAGAGGTACGAACCGCTTCGATCGTGCGTTCAACGTCGTAAGCGTCGCGGAAAGAAGCGACGGGCGCGACTTCTGGCTCGCCCGCGATCTTGAGCATATTTTCGTAGCACGCGTTGACCGTGAAATCACGATATCCGAACATATGCCCATCCGCGAAGGACGGATAACCGAAACCGCCGCGATTCGTGAGAACTCGGCTCCAACCGCGTTCCGGCTTAGTCGCGTCGTAGATGTTCAGATAGTTGACGTCGTCGTAACTCCAGCTGATCGCGCCGTTTTCGAAGTAAAGTTCGTAACCGTGCGTGTTTTCCGTGCCCCAAGCGTTGCGCGTACACTCAAGCGAACCGATCGCGCCGCCGGGCAACGTGTACATAATGCGCGTCGCGTCGTCGGTTTCGACGTCGCGCAAAACATATGGACGTTCGCCGTCGGCTCCTCGGTTCATTCTTTGAGCCAAGTCCGAACCTTGGGTGTTATAGTCCTTACGTTGTTTGATATGGGTCGTTTGGAACGCGACGAGTTCGATCGGACGCATACCAGTCGTATAATAGAGCATATCGAGCGCGTGAGAACCCAAATCTCCCAACGTGCCGCCGGTCTTGCTAAAACGCCAGCTGTACGGCGTGTCGGGTCCACCCCAGCTTTGGTTGTAGTAAGAACGAGCTTCGTGCAACTTCCCGAACTTGTTCTCTTTGATCAGTTGACGCGCGTAAACGTTAGCGGGGCAACGACGGTAAATGAAGTTGACGGAGTTCAGCAATTCCGGCTTGGCTTCAGCGGCGGCGACCATATCGCGCGCTTCTTCGACGGAAACGGCCAACGGCTTTTCGCAGAAGACGTGCTTGCCCGCTTCGATAGCCTTGATTACCGCGTCGTAGTGCATTGAGTTCGGCAAGCAGACGTCAATATATTCGGCTTCCGAGTCTTTAATCACGGCGTCGAGATTAGTAACGGCTTGCCAACCGGACGCCTTCGCCTTTTCCGCTTCGCTTTCCAGCGTGAACGCTTGGTACAAGACCGGCTTGATCGGGCAACTGGGATAATAGCGCGGAACTGCCTCGTATGCAACCGCTCTAACCGTTCCCATCATTCCAAAACCGAGAATCGAAACCTTCATCTCTTTCATAACAATCTCCTATGCATAGGGTTCTTCTTACGTCGAACGCCGCGTTTTACTCGAGTTGCACGGCGTTCTAATATTCGTAAGGCGGCAAGACCGTGCACTGCCTACTCCGCCTACTGTAATTATAATCTACGCGTCCTTGAATTTCAAGCGTTTTCGTTATTTTTTTTATGAAAAAATATAAATTTAATTTGGCTCCGTTCTTTAACGTATAACAGACGTCGGCTGAATTTTTAACTGCTGAGAAAAAGTAACTTGTAATTTGAAAACAACGTCGGTGAAGTTGACAATCTGCACGTCGTTAAACTTAACGAATCCGTGCCAGTTTTTTCTAAAAAATAAGCGTCTTTGGAACTTATATTATTTGAAGTCTTCAAGTTTGACCCAAGAACGTTCTTTCCAAGAGACTTGCGCCGCTTCGATCGCGCGTTCAACTTCATAGGCGTCACGGAATGTGGCGATAGGCGCGATTTCCGGCTCGCCCGCGATCTTGAGCATATTTTCATAGAGCGCGTTGACCATAAAGTCGCAAGTTCCGTTCATATGCCCGTCGGCAAAAGACGAATAGGCAAAACCTTTACGATTCGTAAGAACGCGATTCCAACCTCGTTTCGGCTCTGTGGCGTCGTAAATATTCAGATAGTCGACGTCGTCGTAATTCCAGCGAATCGCGCCGTTTTCGAAATAAAGTTCGTACCCGAACGAATTTTCCGCTCCCCAAGCGTCGCCCCTACATTCGAGCGTGCCGATCGCGCCGCCGGGCAACGCGTACATAATGCGAGTCGCATCGTCGTCGTAAAGCGTTTCGCGTCCCATTCTGGCGCAAAAACGCCAACCTCCGAAATTACGGCGTTGAGATTGTTCAAAACGAGAGGTTTGCAACGCGACAAGTTCAATAGGACGCATATCCGTTATGAAATAGAGCAGATCAAACGCGTGGGAGCCCAAGTTCTGCAACGCGTCGATCTTACCCCACCGATGCGCAAAACACCCTCCCTCGAAAAACGTGCCGCTGAATATGACGCCTTTGTTGAATCGAGCGCTTTGGTTGAAGAAGAAACGCGCTTCGAGCAACTTGCCGAATTGTTTTTTTTGGACAAGCCGACGCGCGTAGACGTTGGCGGGACAACGACGATAGATAAAATTGACGGAGTTCAGCAATTCCGGCTTGGCTTCAGCGGCGGCGACCATCTCTCGCGCTTCCTTAACGGAAACTGCCAACGGCTTTTCACAGAAGACGTGTTTGCCCGCTTCGTTCGCCTTGAGTACCACGTCGTAGTGCATTGTGTTCGGCAAGCAGACGTCGATATATTCCGCTTCCGTGTCTTTAATCACGGAATCGAGATCCGTAACGGCTTGCCAACCGAACGCCTTCGCCTTTTCCACTTCTCTTTCCAGCGTAAACGCTTGGTACAAGACCGGCTTGATCGGGGAACTGGGATAATAACGAGAAACGGCTTCATAAGCGACCGCACGGACGGCGCCCGTCATACCAAACCCCAGAATTGACGCCTTCATATCCTTGCTCATAAAAACTCCTCGCAATGCGTCGACGCATACTTCACATATTCATAACGACGTCGCGCGATGGTTAAATCGTTCGTTTCGACGCACAAGACTTGTCCACAACCTTGACTCGACCTCTTTAATGTAATCAATGCGTTTTTAAAATTCTAGGGTTTTCGTTCTTTTTTTTCAAAGAAGACGAGGCTTTACTCCATTCGTCTTTTGAACATAAAAATTGCCAACAAGAGTGAAAAAACAGCTACGAGCGCCAACGGGTACGCGTTTGGCAAGATCGCGTCGAACGTCGCTCCACGTAAAAACAATCCCCTTAGAACGTTGATTTCCCAACGCGCCGGATTGACGATCGTCAATTGTTGGAGGAACGTCGGCATATTGTCTACTGGAGTCGCAAAGCCGGACGTCATTACCGCAAGAGGCATAAAAATGAAACACCCTAACGTCGACTGTTGTTGAGTCGTAGAGAGCGCGCTTATAAATAATCCCACGCCGACTATCGAAGTCAAATAGAGTATGGTCGTCAATAGAAACACTAAAAAGGAACCTTGAAGAGGTATCTTGAATCCGAAAACAACGACCGTAAAGATCAACATCGAGGACAAAGTCGCGAGGGCGACTGCCGCGACAGTTTTTCCCGTGACAATTTCCAACGGAGAAAGTGGAGAAACAAGCAATTGTTCAAAAGTTCCCATCTCGCGTTCGCGAGAAATTGACGACGCGGAAACCAAAATTCCAACAGTCGTCGCCATCAAACAGATCAAACCGGGCATAAATGCTACGCGCGCAAGCAAATTAGGATTGAACCAACGGCGAACGGAGGCTCCGTAACTAGTAACTTTCGGTCCGACGTCTTGAATTGTCGCGCGAACTCCGTACCACGAAGTTATCATAGCTACGTAACCTGAAAAGATGGTCGCCGCGTTGGCGCGTCGACCGTCTAGAATAAGTTGAATTTTTGCCGTTTCGTCTTTCGACTGCATTTTTTGCGAAAAATCAGGCGGTAAAACTAGAGCGGCAAAGACTTTTCGTTGGTCGATCGCTTCGTCTAGTTCACGATAATTTCGAAGTGGAACGACCTTGCGAAAAATGGGCTGCGTGCAAAACGACTCCAGAAACGTCGCGCTTTCGACGCCGACGTCTTGATTTAAGACCCCGAGTCGAACGTTTTTGACGTCAAGAGAAATGGCGAAAGAAAAAACGATCAACTGTATTATCGGGGGCACGATTAAAATTGTTCGCGCGTGAGGATCACTTAAGACGTCCTTAATTTCCTTGACGACTAAACGCAGAATACGTTGGAAAGTTTCGCTGTTCATAGAACCGTTTCCTTTTTGTTCCGATCAATATTATTCCAAACGTTCCGGCGTGGCGGCAACTGTCGCGACTAATGTTACTGCGGCGATAATCGTCATACAGGAAATTTGACTAAAAAACAGCGACCATAAGTCGCCCGCCATAAAGACGGTCTGAAGACATACGACGTAATAACGCGCGGGGAAAAAGTAAGTCAAAATCTGCAACGGAACCGGCATAGCGTCGATTTCGAAAATAACGCCCGAAAGGATAAAGTTGGGTAAAAAACTTGTTAACAACGCGATTTGCGACGCGACGCTTTGACTTCTAAATATCGACGAAATGAGAAGCCCTTGCGAAGTTGCGACTAGTAAAAAGGCGCTCGACGATAAAACAAAAGCTAAGAACGTTCCGCGGAAGGGAACCTCAAATAGGCAACGCGCAATTACCGCGCAACCGCAAGCCGTTACTAAACCTAGTAAAAAATAGGGAACGATTTTTCCGACGATCATTTCGAATTTTGTGATCGGGGTCGAAAGAGTCGCTTCCATTGTGCCGCGTTCCCATTCTCGCGCGACGACAAACGTTGTTAACAACGTTCCTATCATTGCGACGATTAAGGAGATAGAGCCTGGGACGAGGTTGTTGCGCGTAATTTGCTCCTCGTTAAATCTCGTTCTTCCTTCGACGGAAATTTTATGAAAGGCTAGGTCAAGCCCCCTGTTTGATTCGCGTTCTCTCGTAGAAAGCGTTTTCATATAGGCGCCGCGAAGATAATTTTCAACAATCAGGGCTAAATTCGTATCGCTTCCATCCGTCAAAACTTGAATCTTTCCAAGTTCTTCCTGTTTCATTTGTAGCGTAAAATCGTTAGGAACAACGACTAACGCGCGTTTTTCGCCGTTTCGCAACGCGAGTTCGCCTTCTTTGCGATTCGCGCAAAGCGAAGCGTCAAAGTAATGCGAAGAGACCAACGTATTCCAAATAACGCGCGCGTCGGGCGATCTATCTTCCAAAACGACCGCTATTTTGACGTTTTCCGCATCTAGTGAAAGACCGTATCCGAAAATAAAAAGCAACAAAATCGGCAAGACGAAAGCAACGAGGAGCGCGCTAGGGTCTCGAAAGACTTGCAACCATTCTTTTTCGATCAGAGCGAGTGTCGTTTCAAACCGCCGCATTGTTTCTTCTTTCTTGAATAAGTTGAATAAACGCGTCTTCCAACGTTGGGAAAGGATTGGCGCTCGACGCCGCAGCTTCTTTGATTTCGTCGGGCGTTCCCTCGGCGATTTTATGACCGTCCAAAATCATTGCAAGTCGATCGCAGTATTCGGCTTCGTCCATAAAATGCGTCGTTACTAACACGGAGACTCCGCGCGAGGCAAACTGGTCGACGCGTCGCCAGAATTCTCGTCGAGCCAACGGATCGACTCCGGACGTCGGTTCGTCGAGAAACAACGCGTCGGGCGAATGGATCGTCGCCGTCGCAAGCGCCAAGCGTTGCTTGTATCCCAGCGGCAATAGACCTGTTTTGGTCGATTCGTATTGTCGCAAATCATATTCGTCAAGCGCTTTTTCGATCGCCGAAGCGCTTTCCGAAAGCGACATACCGTAAACGCCCGAATAAAATACTAAGTTTTGACGAACCGTTAATTCGGGATATAACGAGAATTTTTGCGCCATATACCCTAATTTCTTTCTTGCCGCGCCAGGCGCTTTGCGCAAACTAATTCCCCCGACAAGACCGTCCCCCGACGTTGGACGCAACAGACCGCATAACATTTTGAACGTTGTGCTTTTTCCGGCTCCGTTTGGTCCGAGCAGACCGAAAATTTCCCCTTGGCGAATCTCAAATTCAATATTGGACGCGGCGACGAAAGAACCGAATTTTTTAGTCAGCCCGCGCGCGGCGATTACTACTTCATTTTTATGAGTTTCTTTTTCGCTTTGTTTTTTTGTAGGAACGTCTTTTTTGCAAATCTCGTTTTCTTTATCGGCGAGCAACCGCCCGATGAAACCGTCTTCGAAAGACGCCGCCGTCTTTTCTATCTTAGCGTCGCCAAAAATCGAGAATTGTTCTTGACTGGAAGCGATAGGACGTCTTAACGTCGCTCGAATCGCCTTGCCTTGGATCGTGACGTCTAGTATTTCCGGGCGTCTTGACAACGTTGCCGTTTGCTTGCGTCGTTGCGAAGGCTCGACGCCTAGCATCTTGACGACGCGTCCTTCGACTTCCTTAACCAATTCGCTAGGCGCGCCTGAAAAAATCAGCTTACCCTCGTTTAGAAGAAGCGTATTGCCGCATTTTTCCGCTTCGTCTAAGTAAGAAGTACTCCAAATAACAACCGTGTCGGGCGTTATTTGTTCACTAACCATTTTCCACAGTTCGCGCCGACTTAACGGATCGACTCCCACGCCAGGCTCGTCAAGGACGAGTAGTTTCGGAGTCGTAATTAACGCGCAAGCCAAACCTAGCTTTTGCTTCATTCCGCCGGAAAGACGGCGAGCCAGACGATCCGCGAAGCGTTCAAGACCTGTAAAAACAAGAAGTTCCTCAAAACGATCTTTACGACGAGAACGCGGGAGACCGCGCAATTTCGCATATAATTTTAGGTTTTCTAAAATCGTTAAATCTTCGTAGAGTCCGAACTTTTGAGGCATATAACCTAGAATTTGTCGTACTTCACGCGTTTGACGCGTTACGTCGTACCCAAACGCCTCGATCTTACCCGACGTCGGAACCAACAAACCGACGATCGTTCGAAGCAACGTCGTTTTACCGGCGCCGTCGCATCCGACGACGCCGGTAATTTTACCAGGTCGAATCGACGCCGTAATAGAATCGAGCGCCAAGCGTTCTGCGCCTGGAAACGATTTAGTCGCAGATTCTATTACGATCATTTTGTCGCGCCTTTTTCGGTCGATTCTGATTGTGGAACTTCCGCTTGTTTTTCCGTTTTGACGTCTTCGGAAAGGAAACGAACGGTCACGGGCGCTCCTTGTCTCAAACCGTCGTCGGGCGAATCTGCGACGATGCGAACTCGATAGACGAGATTCGTTCGTAAATTGGGCGATTCAACCGTTTTGGGAGTGAATTCAGCTTCGGGAGAAACGTAACCGATATGCCCGCGATACGTCTTTGAAGAAGAATCCGTCGTTATTTCAACTTTCGCGCCCGGAACGACTCGACCTAAATCCGATTCTTCGATAAAAATATAGGCCCAGACCATATCTCGAACCGACAACGTGGCAACCGTTTGACCGGCGTTAACGACCGCGCCTTGTTCGGCGACGCGCGTTAAAATTACTCCGTCGTTGGGCGCTACTAACGTCGTGTCTTCTAACGCGATCCGCGCCGTTTCAAGATTTGCTTCCGCTTGAGCTAAACGAGCCTTTGCCGCCGCGATATCTTCCTTACGCGAACCTTCTTCTAGATCGCTCAGTACCGCCAAAGAACGATCCAAGCGCGCTTTAGCGACGTTGCGAGTCGATTCTGCCGAATCGTAATCGCTGGCGCTAACCGCGTTGTTTTTGATCAAATTGGCGTTTCGTTGGAACTCCGTTTCCGCCAGCGCCAAGTCTGCGCGATATTCCTCTGACTGCGCGCGCGCTTCTTCGATTTCTTGAGTTCGAGGTCCGTTTTCTAAACGTTCTAACGTTGCCTTTGCTTCGTCGCGCGACGCGGTTGCCGAAGCAACTTCCGCTTCAAAAGGTCGCGCGTCCAACTTAGCGAACGTTTCGCCTTTGCGCACGGAAATTCCTTCGTCGACTAGTATTTCGTCTATGCGACCGCCGACGCGAAAACTCAAGTTGACTCGCCGAATTTCGACGTTGCCGTAATAAACCAAATCGGTTAGGGGAACGTCTTTGTTCTTACGTTGTTCAAAAGCGAAATATGCGATGATCGCGGCGACAATTACTATTAAAACGAACGCTTTTTTTCGCGATTTCATTATAGCTCCAACTTGTTTTACGCGTTATTTTGACGATAGACAACGTCAAGCGGAATTGACGAAAGCGACTATGGAAGATGAGGGGATCGATTGGTTTGATTCAAACTCTCCACGTGCTAAACACTTGCAGGAAAGTAATGAAAAGCCTCGGCGCGTATTTTATACTTATTAAGAAAAAAAACAATAGACTACAAATCTTTTTTTAAATCTATGCCTGTCGTCTTACGTTCTAAAAAGATGGACGAACCTTTAAATCCATATCTAATAGCGGAAACGTCTTTCCATTATTCGCGGCGTTTAGAAAGTTGTAGAGAATAGGGAGTTTTTATATGGTCGAAGAAAGGAGAAACTTTAACGCTTCTCCCTGAAATTATTTAGAACATTCGAACTTTTAGACCCGCAAGAATTGTTTCCGGCGCCAGATTGTAAACGCCCGTCATTTCCGACGCCATACCGAACCCGCATTTCTCGCAAAGCCCAAGTTCCGCGCCTGGACATTGCGAGATAATCGTACCGTCAAGCATTACGAAATTGGAAATCCAACATTGTTTTTTGAAGGACATATCTTTGAGCATACGCAACCCTCGAGCTGTGTTCATAAGGGGCGCGCCCTTTTTCTTCCAACTAAGAACTTTGTCGACGACTTGATTTCGCGTTTCCCAATCGAGCGCCAATTCCTCCGTGCCTGGAAAAGGCGTGTGGAAATTGACGGAGAGCATATGGAATTTTTTTGAATCCCAAACGTATTGAATTACGTCGTCGACGGCGTGATAATTGAGTTTGTTAATCGCCATATTGGCGTTTAGCGCGGGGAATTCGGAAGCGCCGACGTTTTTTTCCAATCGTTCAAAGGCGCCGTCGCCTCTAATTAGATCGTGCGTTTTTCCTACGCCGTCGAGACTGACCCAGATTAAATCGGCGTTGGGCGCGCTAAACGGAATTTGCGCGTTGGTCGTAATCGTCGTCGAAAAGAATCCTAATTTCTTTGCCAAAACGCACAGATCGTCGATCGTTCTTTCTCCGTCGCGCCATAGGAACGGCTCGCCCCCTTCAAAGTCGACAAAGCGAGAGCCTAATTGACGACAACGTTTCAGTTCGTTTTCAATTTGCGCCCAAGATTTTGTCGTCGACTGACAAGCCGGTTTGACGACGGAACAATGCTTACAACGAAGATTGCATTTGTCGGAAATTCCAAGAACCGTTTGAAGCGGCGTTCGTCTTCCTAAAAATCGCGCGCGAAAATACCAAGCGGCTAACGAACAAGTTTGGAATAAATTCTTAAACATTTTGCGACTCGTGGATATTTTCTTTTTGTTGCGTTTTTTCACATAAGACGACCGACGCAAAGTCCTGTTAATAAACATAAGGCGAAGGCGGACATTAGATTTCGCGATAAATACCAACGGAACATAAACCAATCTATCTTCGCTTTACAAATCATATCCCAACATTCCATTGGACCGTGCCAAATTTTACGTTCCAATTTTTTTTCGGGCTGTTCGACGTATAGTTTCATATCGCGGTATAGTTCAAACGCCAAGGGCGCCGAGACGAAAACCAATAACGTCCAAGGATTCAACGCGCCGAAGAAAACGCCGCAAACAATCGACGCGTAACCGACAAATAAAAAGAGCCCGCAGACGCGAATCGCGTTTTTAGCCGATCCAACGAGCGCGACTAACGTTCGTTTTCCAGCGCGCATATCGGGCTCAAAGTCCATAATCGAATGAACGTACAAGATATTGGCGGCAAGGATTCCCAACGGAATCGACAGTATCAACGCGCCAAAGTCAAAACGTCCGCAAGTCGCGTAAGAGACGCCGGTCATAACCGTCGGTCCAAACAACAATCCGACGACTAATTCGCCGAACCCGCGATAACTTAATCGAAGCGGCGGGGCGGAGTAGAAAAAGGCGAGAATCGCGCCGATGCAGAAACAAATAAACACGGGGAGACCGCGATAATAAAACACTACGGCGCCCGCGCAAATTGCCGACAAACAAAATAGCGTCGCGACGATAAAGAGCTGTTTGAGCGTCGCTTGACCCGATTCAATGTACGCGCACTTCATTGAACGCGCGCGTATGCCGCCGTCTAACATTTCGCGTCGTTTTTTAACCGACTCCGAACGATAGTCGAAATAATCGTCGAAAAGATTGGCGCCAGAATGCGCCAACAGAACGCCCAGTACCGCCAAGACGCCGAGCCAAACGGCGCCGTCCCCTTTGTTTGCGACAAATACCAACGCAATCAAGGCGGGTATGAAACTTTGCGCGAAACTTTGATAGCGCGCGTTTTTAATCCAAAAATTCAGTAATTTCAAAGTCGATTTAAAGTTCATTGAGGACGCCTTGTCGTATTTGGACGTATTATAACGAGACGGTTTCGCTTCCTGCCGGAGTGGCGCAAGCGCCCCAAACGCCGTAAGGACTCTTGCCCGACGTAACTTCCAATGACGTTAGATCGCCGCAATCGATCGTTTCCGAGACAAAACGAACCGATCCGTCGGCAAATAGCGCGTTGACTCCGCCGCTGTGGAAACTAGAGAAACCGCCGCAAAGGGAACCGCGATAGGAACAAGTCGGCGCGTTCGGCGGAACGTTCGCAACGACCAACGATTGAACGACGACTCCGTCGTAAAAGAAGTTGTTGCGAACGTAGGGAGTCGTACTGGAGAGCAAACGACGATCCGTCGCGGAATAACCTTTGTCGACGCACTCGCTTGGCTTAATCGACGCGTCAGAACCAAGAGAGGAAATTTCAACGACGCCGCCTTTGACGCGCTCGTCGTTAGAATTAACGGCGACGCAACTCTCCCCGCCCGCTATCGTATTACTCGTTCCGTCGATAATATCGGCAAAACGTTTGGCTTTAAGAGGACGGAACAAGCCGCGACTATCCGTGGAAGCAATACCGCCGTTTTCGTCGGGAATTATAGCGTCGCCTGCGCAGAAAGAGAAATTTAAGCGCGACGCCATCGTCCAAGAACCGGGGCGCCCCTCTCGATTAGGATCGGAAGGACACGTCAACGTTGAAATACAGCCGTCGTTCCATTTGGGACGTCCGACGATTTCGCCCGAAAAGCCGTCGGTTCGCTTGTTGCGCATATCGTCCATAAACGCTTCGTAACGCGCGGTCTGTTCGACGTAAGGCAAAATGAAGATACGACCGCTGTAATATCCGCCCATATAGCCTGGAACGCCCAGAACTTCGCTAACGCAACCGGCGGGTAATTCGCCTTTGACGTCGTGAATATTATGGAGCGCTATTCCGACTTGTTTAATGCTGTTCAAACAGGACATACGACGCGCCGCTTCGCGCGCCGCTTGAACTGCGGGCAGAAGCAACCCTATTAATATCCCGATGATCGCGACGACGACTAACAGTTCCACCAACGTAAAAGCCGAACGCCTGTCGCGTTTTTTCTGGAATAATCCCTTGGGGAGCCGCCGCGCGGAGCTTTCAAACAAAATCATTTACAAACGTCCTTACCGTCGATCAACGCGACAAAGCGTAACGCCGTATCGCGCGCGTTTTCTTTCTTTTTAATCCCGTAATTCTACTTTTAATATCGAGCGGGTCAAGAGGAAATATAGGCGAAACGCCGCGCGACTAGCGTTTGAGACCTCTATGAATGGGAGAAATCAGTTTCTAAAACGCGGTCGTTCTTTCAAAAACACACGAGTCTTAAGGGAATCGTCGTTGTTTTTTATCGACGATAAAACCTATTGGCGACGCCCGCTTCCGCAAGGAAAAGAACCGCAAGAATAACGACTATAAACGCGTATGGTTCCGAACGATTTCCTCGTCGCGCGTCGTCTAGCGATTCGGAAGTCGTTTGAGGATCAAGCGTTTGATAGGGGACGCCTTCCCAGAGCTTCTTCCATTCGTCTTCGTTTCGACGAGACAAATCGAATTCCGACGCCGGAACGGAAACGGCAAACGCGAGATCGAGCGATTCGCCGTCGCGATTAGGCGTCGTTTGAACGCGATAGAGTCCGGGACGTCGCGCGCCCGAAAAACGAATTTGCCGCCGTTCGACGTCGGTTGGCGTCGCAATTTTTTCTCCAGCGGGCGTTATGACCGTCGCGACTGCCGGAAACGTTTTTAACGGCGAACGTAACGTAACGATTTCGCCTGAAAAGTAATTTAATATCGAAGAAGAATTTGATGCAAGGCGACTTGCTATTCCGTCGAGAAGAAGGACGAAAACCCACGGGGCGTCGCTATTGGTCAACGCGTTCCAAGCCGATTCTTGCGCGCCGTCCGAAATTGGAGTCGCCAACGTCGCGACAAGCCCGCGCCCCAAGCGATTTTCGATTAGCGCGGGCGGATTATTCTTACGTTGGTCGTCCGTTTTGTCCGTTTCACTGAAACTCGCGACTATTTCCGCCGAGTCGGCAAGTTCGGTCAAATTCCAAAAACGTCCGACGGGAAGCGCGTCCCAAGGAACGCCCGAACGTTCGAACGAACGAAAAGGCGCTAACAAGGGCGAATTGTAGTCGACGGGACGAATTTCGCGATTCCAATTTGGCGCGCGCGTTTGCGTCGTGAGTTTGGCGCCTAAAAGCCGCGTCGCTTCTTTCGTTTGAAACGCGTTGATCGGCGACGCGTCGCGTCCCAAGAAAATCCCGAGACCTCCCCCGGCGTCGACGAAAGACGTTAGTTTTTTAACGCAAGATTCGTCGAGTCCCGGAGGATCAAGTAGAAAAATCGCCGCGTATCGCGCTAGTTCCGACTCCGTCGCCTTTTGTAAATCTGTCGGCGCGACGTCGTCGACTTGCGCGTTTGACGCCGTTTTTCCACCGCCGACGAAAGGAACGACGTCAAGTTCAAAGGGCGCGCGCCCCGTCTTGCGCAATTCGTCGGGCGCAAGCGCTTGCGTAAGATAAATCGATTTGGAATCGATCGGCGCGGGCGCGACGACAAGCAAACGCCTTTCTGGTTGAACGTCGACGGCAAACCATCGCGCATCGTCGGCTTCAAGGGCGTCGGAACCGATTATTCTTACGACGCCGACGCAATGTCCGACGGGTAGGTTCGACGTCTGAAATTGCACGACTTTTTTAGAACGCCCCGAAGAGAAAGAAACGTTTTGCGTCTCGCGTCGAACTATTAGCTTGGGATCGTTAAGAAACGAGTCGTCGTCAAGTCTTTGGGGTAATTTTCCTTTGTCGAAGATAAGCGTCTCGACCGTTAGTTCTGCGTCGCCTTCGCCCGAACGTTCGATTTCAACGTCAAGACGCAACGCCGCGTCGGTTGCGAGCGTTTCCGAGGAAAGCGTTAAATCGACTACGGAGGCGTTGCGAAAAGAATCGTCGCCGACGTCGACAAAATAGAGACTTGGAACTTGCCGCTGTTTGGACAGTTGATTTTTAATACGTTTGACGTCTCGTTCAGACCAGCCCGCTTGGGTTTCGTCGGTAATTACGTATATTTCGCTAGGAAGAGGCGAGGCGTCGACAAGTTTGAGCGCTTCCAGAGTCGTTTGAGCGGCGGAACGTCCGAACGGCTCGATTTCAAGTTTGTCAAGGCGCGTTTTTGCGGCGAATCTGTCGGGCTGAAACGCGTCTCCTTCGTAGGTTCCGTCAAGAATAGCAATGGAACTTCCTTGAGGAAGTCGTTCGACGATCGAACGCGCCGTTGCGCGCGCCCTTTCAAAAAGAATAAGATTATTGTCGACGCGTCCCATACGCGCCGAAGAATCAAGAACGAGCGCCGCCGCGACCGCTTCTTCGCCGCCGGTTGAAACGCCGGAATCTGCAACTTCGCCGGGCGCCAAAGGCTGGCGACTATGAGACGCAAAGAAAGGACGCGCGAGCGCGACTCCTAAAACGACGAAGACGCCGACGCGAAGCGCTAAGAGCAGAAGACGCTTTAACGTAAGTTTACGCTTGTTTGTCGCGAGCTTTGCTTGGGCGAATCGCAAGGCTGGAAAGAGTATCCTTTTCGGCTTGCCTTTTGAAAGCAGATGAATTGCGATCGGAACGAGCGTCGCAAGCAATCCCGCGAAAACAAAGGAAACTGAATGAAACGTCATTATGCCTTGCGCCTTTCTATTTGCGTTAAGTATAGCGGACGTCCGCAAGGAAGTAAAGAGAAAAACAGAAGGCTTGGAACGTCTCGAGGCGCTATTGGCGTATGTTTGCAAGCGCCGTCGTGTTTTAAAATTTTGAACGAGAAGAAAAAACGGAGTTTGTTCGCTGTGAAACGACAAACTCCGTCTTGACAAAAGACGCGGCGTTAGAGCCGATTAATTTATTGCCGATTAATTCATTGCGCGGAATCGGCGGCAAGGCTCGCTACGTAGCCAAGGTAATTGCCGTAGCCCGCGACGATCGTCGAGTAAATCAACGTGAAGATGGCGACGCCAAGGATAAACTTGGTGAATTTGCTTGTGCCGCGCCATTCGTGAAGAGCGAGACCCCAAATCGACGAGAAAATAATAATTGAAGCCATATGCAACGTCCAGCTGGAATAATCGCATTGCGCTTCGATCATTTTACGTTCGCCCATCTGATAGAAGAAGAATTGGAAATACCAAGTCGTTCCGGCTAGCGCGGAGAAGAAGTAGTTCAGACCGATCGTTTTCGAAATCTTGGATTTTTCCAGCGTTTCGCCCTCGGCGAGATTGAGCGAGTTGAACTGCTTGCCGCTCTTGTTTTTCTTAATGAGGTACCAGCACCAAATAGCGTTCGTCGTGAGACCGCCGAGCAAAACGATGCACAACTTCACAAGACCGACCCAAATAGTCGGCGTGCCGTGGCTTATTGAAATTTGCGCGAACGGTTCGGCCGCTTTCAAGCCGAAATTCATACAAGCGGAAAAAACGCCGGAAACCATCGCGACAAGGAGTCCTTTGGTAAGATTGAATTCGGCGATCGACTTTTTACGTTCTTCTTCGGGCATTTCGTGTTCTTTAGACGTGCCCGCTATGCCCGCGATAATAACGCCGAGCAAGCAGACGCCAAGACCAAGTTGAACGACCGCGTAAGAGGGAAGATTCGAGAGCTGATCGAAATAGTTACGGTTGACAAAGAGATCGGGCGCGATCATTCCAATGACGGTGCAAATACCGAGCGCGACCGCCATACCGAGCGACATGCCAAGGTAACGCATCGTCAGCCCGAACGTCAAGCCGCCAATACCCCAAAGAACGCCGAAAATATAAGCCCAAACGGCGGACGAAGCGTTCGTTTTGAGTCCTTCTGCAACGACTGCAAAAAGATCCTTGGTTAAAATCGAACCGAAAAACCATGGCGCGATTAGCCAACTAAAAATACCGCCGACGATCCAATAGACTTCCCAAGACCATTTTTTTACGCCCTTGAACGGAACGTAAAACGAGCCGGAGGCAAGACCGCCCAACCAGTGAAAAATTACTCCAGAAACGACAGGTGGCATAATAGGTTCCTTTGACGACGACTTTTTTCGTTATGAACTAGTCGCGCGTTGGCGTTCGACAAAACGAAAACGTCGCGACGCGCGTTTAAACTTACTAACAACGACGGGAAAGCGAATTCGCTACGCGTCTTCTTCACAGTATAACAAATAATTGAGATTTTGTCGACCAAAAAGAAAAAAGTTTTTGTCTTTGTTGAATTTTTCTCACTGTCGTAACAAATCCGAGAACGTTTGCGTAGGGCAAATAAAAACGACGCGTCGTTAAACGCGTCGTTTTGCGCTAATTATTGTTCAACGGAGTCGAGTTTTTTCATTTGACTTCGAAATCGGCGTCGATCGCGTCGTCGTCCGGCTTCGCTTGACTTTGCGCGTTCGCGGCGTCGGCGCCCGGCTGTTGCGCTTGCGCTTGCGCTTGTTGCGCGCTTTCGTACAACGCTTTGCTCATCGCGTGCGACGCTTGCTCAAGTTCGGAGAACGCGGACTTGATCTTGTCGGCGTCTTCGGTCTTACAGGCTTCGCGCGTTTTTTCGATCGCGGCGTTGAGCGCGCTCTTGTCTTCGGGACGCAACTTGGCGTCGTGTTCCTTGAGCAGTTTTTCAAGTTCGAAACACATCGATTCGGCGCGGTTTTTCGCCTCGACCAAATCGCGGCGCTTCTTATCTTCTTCCGCGTGTTCTTCCGCGTCTTTGCGCATTCGCTCGATTTCCGCTTCCGTCAACCCGGAAGATTGTTCGATACGAATCTTTTGCTCTTTTTGCGTGCCCAAGTCCTTGGCTTTAACGTTCAAAATGCCGTTGGCGTCAATGTCGAACGTAACTTCGATTTGCGGCAAGCCGCGCGGAGCGGGCGGAATTTCTTCTAAATTGAACTGACCAAGCAGACGGTTGGCCGAGGCGATCTCGCGTTCGCCTTGGTAAACTTTGATCGTAACGGCGGTTTGGTTGTCGTCGGCGGTGCTGAAGACCTGCTTCTTTTCCGTCGGGATCGTCGTGTTTTTCTCGACCAGCTTCGTCATTACGCCGCCGAGCGTTTCAATGCCAAGGGACAACGGAGTAACGTCGAGCAACAGAACGTCTTTGACTTCGCCCGCCAAAACGCCGCCTTGGATCGCCGCGCCGACAGCGACTACTTCGTCCGGGTTGACGCCCTTGTGAGGCTCCTTGCCGAAAATCTTCTTAACGGTCTCTTGAACCTTCGGAATTCGAGTCGAACCGCCGACCAAAACGACTTCGTCGACGTCGGACGGAGAAAGTTTGGCGTCGCGCAACGCTTGCATAACCGGTCCTTTGGTACGTTCGATCAAGGAATCGACGCGACGTTCGAATTCCGCGCGCGAAATACTCATTTGCAAGTGCTTCGGTCCCGTCGCGTCTTGCGTGATGAACGGAAGATTGACGTCGGTCGATTGTTGCGAGCTAAGTTCGCGCTTGGCTTTTTCCGCCGCTTCTTGAAGACGTTGCAAAGCCATCGGTTCTTTACGAAGGTCGACTCCGTTTTTCGCTTGGAAATCGTCCGCCAAGTAGTTGATCAAAACTTGGTCGAAGTCGTCGCCGCCAAGGTGCGTGTCGCCGTTTGTACTGACGACTTCAAAAACGCCGTCGGCGACATCCAGAATCGAGACGTCGAACGTGCCGCCGCCAAGGTCGAAGACGACGATCTTTTGATTAACGTTTTTGTCGAGCCCGTAGGCAAGCGCCGCCGCCGTCGGTTCGTTGACGATACGCGCGACTTCCAGACCGGCGATTTGACCGGCGTCTTTGGTCGCTTGACGTTGCGCGTCGTTGAAATACGCGGGCACCGTGATGACCGCTTTATTGACTTTGTGCCCCAAATAAGCTTCAGCAGACTCCTTGAGCTTGCGGAGCGTCATCGCGGAAATTTCCGCCGGCGTGTACTGTTTACCGTCAATTTCTACTTTAACGTATTCTTCGCCACTACCGACGACTTTGTAGGGAACGGCGGTTTCTTCCGCGCCGACTTCGTTTCGTTTACGTCCCATAAAACGCTTGATAGAGGCGACTGTGCGCGTAGGATTCATAACCGCTTGACGTTTGGCAAGCTCGCCGACAAGGTTTTCGCCGGAATCGGTGAACGCGGCGATACTAGGCGTCAAACGATAGCCTTCAGGATTCGGAATAACCTTCGCGTCCCTGCCTTCCATTACCGCTACGACGGAGTTGGTCGTTCCCAAGTCGATACCGATAATTTTTTCGCCTTGTGCCATAGTGATTTCTCCTTAGCTCTATATAATTCGTTTCCTCGTTTGGCGGATAACCGTCGCCCGATTAAAATCAAGCGAATCAAACGGAACGTGTTCTAATTCGTTTTCAGCGACTTGAACCGATTTTTTTAATTTCGTATTTCTCGTCGACGCTCTTTTAGAAGCAAAAGAAGCGCCAAAAGTTTTTTCTTGAAATTTTTTTGGAGTCTTCGTCTTTCTTGTCGTTCTACTTCCCCTTTGTTAGTCTATTCCAGACAAAGTTGGAGACGGCGACGTCGCACAGTTTTTTAAAACGAATTTTAACGTTTGAAATCTGCCAATTTGACAGATTATGTTGAAAGAATCTGTTTGCGCGCGACGTTGAAACGTTGAAGTACGGACGGAGAAATCGACTTGTTAAAAAAGAATCCCTTGCGCCGAGTTTGTTAAAGGATAAAATGACTTAACCAAGGTCGGTTGGTTTCAACCGATTTGCGCGTTATAACGAGTACTTTTCGCAACGTCCGCAACGCGACGTAAAGGCGGGACGAAATGAATTATTTAATAACAGGCGGCGCGGGTTTCATTGGCTCGCACCTTACGGAATTTTTTTTACGTCGAGGAGACAAGGTTTCCGTCGTCGACGACTTGTCGACCGGGACTTGGGAGAACGTCGCGAAATTAGACGGCGATCCAAATTTTCACGCGTATATTGCCGACGCGGCGGACGAAGTCTTGCTGGAACGCGAGATACGCGACGCCGACTTTGTCTTTCATTTGGCGAGTTCGGTCGGCGTCAAATTGATTGTTTCGCAGCCCGTCGAGTCGATTAGAAGAATCGTTCGACCGACGGAAAACGTCGTAGATTTGTGCGCTAAATATCGTAAGCCCGTGTTGTTGACTTCGACTAGCGAAACTTACGGCAAATCGACCGCGACTCCGTTTAGGGAAGACATGGACGTTACGCTTGGTCCAAGTTGTAAGAATCGCTGGGCTTATGCGATCGCAAAGTTGTTGGATGAATTTTATCTTTTAGCGCATCGCGATCAGACGTCTTTACCCGTTTTTATCGTAAGATTATTCAACGTCGTTGGTCCGCGACAGACGGGCAGTTACGGTATGGTCTTGCCGAGGTTTGTCGCGGCCGCGTTGCGAAACGAACCGATCGAAGTTTATGGAAGCGGCGAACAAACGCGTTGTTTTTCGTCCGTTTTCGATATTGTCGAGGGATTGGCGCGCGTGTCGTCGACCGGCGAGGCGGCGGGGGAAGTGATCAACTTAGGAAGCGACGAAGAAATTTCAATAGAAGCCTTGGCGAAACGCGTGATCGCGTTGTGCGATTCGAAATCCGTCATAAAACACGTAAGTTACGACGACGCCTATGGACCAAATTTCGACGATATGCAACGACGAGCGCCTTCCCTTGAAAAAGCGCGCCGATTGATCGGGTGGAATCCGAAACGTTCCTTAGACGAGATTATTTGCGAAACGCGCGACTGGTTAGTATCCAGCGGACGTAGTTAATTTTTTTGAAAGCGTGTTTACGAATTTACTTATTGACGTTGCAAGAGGCGTTTAAATGGAGAAAAAAATCAAAATCGCGGTTCTTGGCGCGACGGGTTACACGGCTTTAGAACTTTTGAAACTATTGAGACGGCATCCAGCCGCCGACGTCGTCGCCGTTACGAGCCGCGAGAACACGAGTCGAATCGACGAAGTTCATCCGTCGCTGACGGGGCAATATTCGATTTGTTGCGAGTCTTTGGCGCCTAAAGATTTGGCGGCTCGCGGAGTTGAACTTGTTTTTAGTTGCCTGCCTCATACGGCGACGGCGGCGGTTGCGCCTGAATTGCTTGATTTGGGAATGAAAGTAATCGATTTCGGCGCCGATTATCGTTTGAACGACGCCGCCGTTTTTAATAAATGGTACGGCGTTACGCATCCTGATCCCGAACGCTTGCCTAAAACGCCCTACGGACTTCCCGAACTCTTCCGCGACGCGATTAAAAAATCGCAACTTGTCGCTAATCCCGGCTGTTATCCAACCTCGGCGATCTTGCCTTTGGCGCCGTTGCTTAAAGGCGAGTTTATTGCGCCCGACGATATTATCGTCGATTCTAAAAGCGGCGTTTCCGGCGCCGGTCGTAAGCCAAGTCTGAAGAATCTCTATCCCGAGTGCAACGAAGCTATTTCCGCATACGCCGTCGGAACGCATCGGCATACGCCGGAAATTGAAGAGGTCTTGACGACGGCGAGCGGCAAGCCTGCTAAAATCGTCTTTACCCCGCATCTGACCCCGATGGATCGCGGTATTTTGACGACGACGTATTCCAAATCGTTGAAAAACGCGACGCAAGAGGATTTAATCGCCTATTTGCGCGAGTTCTATGCGAACGAGCCCTTCGTTCAGGTCGTCGACGTCTTACCTTCGACAAAAGACGTGATTCACACGAATCGTTGTCATTTAACGGCGCGAGTGGTCGGAGGGCGCGTAATGACGATCTCGGCGATCGACAATCTTGTCAAGGGCGCCGCCGGCGCCGCCGTGCAGAATTTCAACGTCTTGTTTGGATTTGACGAGACGACCGCGCTTCTGTAATTTATTTCGAATAGGCGCGTCGCGTCGATGCGCGCGCCTTCTATTTTAACGCGCACGAAACGAAGGAAAACGAATGGCTATTTCTGAAAACGTTTCGCAAAAAACGCATAGAAAGTCGACTCTTTGCTCGCGTGAAACGACGGTTTCCGTTCTCTTTTTTATTGCGTCTTTTCTTTTTTGGGGCGTTCGATACGGAGATTTTTTATACGCGATTCAAGACAATTCGCTTTTTTTACCTCGTGCGGATTATTTCCGAAATTGGCTTGACGAACCGGGCGGCTTACTCTTTTATCTGACTGCTTTTATTATACAATTCGGGCGTTTTCCTTTAGTTGGCGGCACTGTGTTGGCGCTGACGGGAACGCTTCTGCAAGTTGTTACGGCAAAAACGTTGAACTTACGAAACGTCGGCTATGTCGCGTCTTTTTTGCCGGTTTCCTTCCTTGCGATTTCGGCGACTTGGCGTTCTTATTACGTCTACAATCCGTTTAATAATTCGTTGGTTTTTTCCGGCTACTTGGGCGCGTTAGTCGCCTTAGGCGTCCTTGCTGTTTATAGAAAAATCCCTTCCTATGGCGGTCGCGTTATTTTCTTGGTTTTGACAGGAGTCGGCGCCTATTTCCCGTTCGGGTTTTGGGCTCTTTGGGGCGTGTTTTTATGCGCGATCAACGAAGGAACGCGCAACGACGTTAAACTTCAAAAAAAATTTACGCGCGTCGGCGCGGTTCTTCTGCTTGCGTTAGCCGCTCCTTACTTTGATTATTTCGTCTTTTTATTTTCGCGAATGGAACGATCCGACGTCTTCTTAGCCGGTCTGTTGGATTCTGCAAAGGGTTCTTCAGACGTCTTGACGAGTTGCGTCGTAACGTGGGGCGCCGTCGCAGCGCCCGCCGTTTTGGCGATCTTGCTTGCCGTTTCGCGGTTCTTTGAGAATCGTGAAAAAACGTCGCGTCAACAAAAGAAAAATATATTATTCAATAAGGCGTTGAAAACGGACGTTTCAGAGGCGGAACGTTTGAAGCGTCAAACTCGCCTTCTTTGGGAATTGTTCGTCGTCGTCGCAGCGACGACGTTTTTGGGGGCGTATCGCGCCGATCCGTTCTTCCAAACACTGGCGCAAAATCGCGCCGTCCTTGAAGGAGATTGGCAAAAAATTCTAGCGATCGACGCCAAACTCGACAAGCCGATCGAACACAACGTGGCGCTTCGAAACGTCGCGTTGTTTGAAACGGGCGAATTGGCTGAACGTGTTTTTGAACGTCCGATCGCCGGTTTGAACGCGCTTGATTTGACCTTGAAAGATTTTGAACGCGCTTCAAAGGGCGACGCGTGGGCGCGCTGGAAAGTTTGGCTCTTTCAAAAACGTCGACTTACGCAAAGCGCCGCGCTCAATACGACTTCCGAGGCGATTTTGTGTCGATACGGACAATCTAACGTCGCGGCGCGGTGCGCGATGAACAAATTTATAGGTTGCGAAGGACGTTCCGTCTCCTGTTTGCGAACGTTGGCAATTTGCGCGGAGATCAACGGCGAAAAGAAATTGGCAAAACGATACTTACGCGAGTTGACGCAAACGTTTTTTTGGAAGCGTTGGGCGGAGTTGCGACTCGCTTATTTGGAATCTTCAAATTTTCAAAATAACGTTCGCAATTATCTGGACGATCCGGCAAACGGGGAAAAAAATAAAAACGACGAGTCTCTTTTAAGTACGGAAGAAGCGGCGAGTTTGTGGGGACTCGACGCACGAGCGATAGTCGCGCTCGACGAAAACGTTCAAAAAGCGAGAAAGTTGAGACCAAATAAGAATCGAAAACAGCTTGACGTCTTTCCCGACCTTGCCCGACTTTACGCCGTTTTCACCGATGAATTTGACAAAACGAGCGTTGAAGTTCAGGAACTCGAATTGATCGCTTCGTTGTTTCAGAAGGGGGCTTTCGAAAAAGCAAACGACGAGTTTTTTCTGAAGAACGTTGGGAAATATCTTGAATCAAAAGGAAAGAACGCGCCCAAGGCGATCGACGAAGGATACGCGACGCTTCGGTATAAAAAATTTGGCGATGCTTGGAACAAAATCGACTATCGTTTTTTGCCGAGTACGGAGGAAGGGTTTGGCGAGTTTGTCGACTTTGCGCGGAAACGAAATGGCGATCTAGATTCGTTTGATTCGCAAGCCGCCGTTCGCGCTTGTTGTCAGGGAACTTATTGGGGATATTGCTTCGACAATTCCGCTTTTATGCAGTTTTAACGTCGACTGCGGACGAAGGAGGATTTTATGAAAAATAAGAACCTTTGGAGAATTGCGCTAGGAGTCGGCGTTCTTACCGTCGGCGTCTTTATGACGTCTAATGCGATGCGTTCGTCGAAGCCGAAGGAGTTTGAGACGAGTGAAAAGCGCGTTGCAATTTATCCAAATTACGTCGAAACGACGTTGCCGATTAATATTGCGCCGACAAATTTTTACGTCGAAGAAGATTTTGACGAATATCGAACGGAAATCGGAGGTCGGAACGGGGACGCTTGGATTGTCGTCGGACGGGAAGTCAGAATAAACGAGCGAAAGTGGCGTAAGTTGCTTGTTGCAAACGCCGACGGAACGATTTATTTTGACGTCTACGGAAAAAAAGGAAAAAAGTGGACGAAATTTCAACGAATTGAAAATCGCGTTTCGTCCGATCCTATCGACGGCTGGGTCGCCTATCGAATCATCGAACCCGGTTACGACTACGGAAACCGTTTAATGCTGGCGCAACGCGCGACGACTTCTTTTGACGAACGCGTTTTTTTTGATAATCGCGCGACGGAATCTTGTATAAATTGTCATTCGTTTCAAGATCGTCGTACTGATCGTTTCCTGTTCCATTACCGTAAAGGACGAAAAAACCCCGACGGGGGAACGATTCTTGTCGACGGCGATTCGGTTCAAAAAGTATCGGGAAAAATTAAATCGTTAGGCGGTTCTTGTTCTTATCCTGCGTGGCGTCCGTCGGGCGGTCTGGTCGCGTTTTCTTCAAACGACACGTTTCAAGCGTTTCACACGCTTTCGACTCAAAAAATAGAGGTTTTTGACCTATCCTCCGATTTAGTTTTGTTTGATTCGGAAAAGAATGAAATTGAGGCGATTACAAGAACGGACGACGAATTCGAAACATTCCCGAGTTGGGCGTCTGACGGGTCGTCCCTTTACTATTGTTCCGCAAAAGTTGTCCTCAAATCTAAAGACAATAAAAATAACGTTAAAGCAAGTGAAGTTGCGGAACGAACCAATGACTTTCGTTACAATCTTATGAGAATACCGTTTGACGAAAAAACGAAATGTTTTGGCGCGCCCGAGTTAGTGGTCGACGCGTCGTCGAAGGGACGGTCGGCGCTTTTTCCGCGGACGTCGCCCGACGGACGTTTTTTAGTCTATACGGTCGTCGAATCCGGTACTTTTCCGATATGGCGTCCCGAGGCTGATTTATGGATTAAAGATTTAACGACAGGCGAAGAACGCGCGCTCGACGAAATCAACAGCGACGATACGGAAAGTTTTCATAACTGGGATTCGTCGGGACGTTGGCTTGTTTTCAGTTCAAGACGTGAAGACGGACAATATACGCGACTCTATTTTACTCGTTTTGACGAAGAAGGACGCGCGAGTAAGCCTTTTGTTTTACCGCAAAAAGACCCTCTAAACAACAGGCGGCGCTTCAAATCCTATAACGTGCCCGAATTAACGATCAAGCCGATAAAAATTTCGACGAGGAAGTTGCTTGAGGCGTCCTCTGAAAAAACAAGGGAAACAAAAGAAATTGACGTTGATTAGCAAGATAGAAGCTAAAATGTGGAAGAACTAGAGAAAGGCGTTGATGCAATAAAGGAATGTTTAATATGCCGTTTTCGCTTGTCTTGCGGTTCAAATCAAACTCTTTACCCTTGATTTTTTGCAAACAAAGTCGTATGGAAGGTTATGGTTAAAATATATTGGTCGTTCGTGGAGAGAAAAAACAGGACTAGAAGCACAATTCGTTGATTGGGAGGACTGCGTTGATACGAACAACGAATAAGGTGCAACGATAAAATTTCAAAAAAATAAAAAATCCCCCTTGTGAAATAGAAAAAGTGAAGTAAACTCTTACCCGTCGTTTGCAAAAGCGGTTCCGAAGCGGTCTTCAAACCGCGCCAAGCGAAAAATAAAAATTTTAAAAAAACGCTTGACGAAATAAAAAGACCTGCTAAACTTATGCGAGTCGCAACTGAATGACAAGCAAGCAGACCCCGCGAAAGCGCGATTTGTTTGATCGAACGCAAGTTCGAA
>JAZUGM010000432.1:0-2741 GCA_045641205.1 Thermoguttaceae bacterium | reverse complement strand
GTAAAGCGAAATCTCCGTTTCGAGCGGAAGATTGGTCGAATATTCGCGCCGATCGTCGCTCGTTCGTCCGTTTTTCGCCTCCTCTTTTCTCAAGCGCGCGACAAAAAGCGCCGTCGACAGAATAAAATCGGCGGCAAGTCGCTCCTCTTCGGGACGCGTTCGAGCGTCTTTTTTTAACGTCAGCGACGCGGAAAAAGTTCCTAAACGCGTTTGTATCGCGCAAAAAACGCGATGCGCGCCACGTTTAGGACGAGAGGAAACAAGGGACGCCGTCGCCCCTATTCCGACTAATCGCGAGAAATCGCGCGAGGAGGACGACGAATCCGCGCGATCGGCAAAGGCGAGCGATTCAAGTTCCGTCGCGCGTCGTAAAGCCGCCGACGCCAAAAGTCGCGCGGTCTTTTCGGAACAGTAATTTTCCGGCTGGAACCCGAGAAATAGATTTGTCGATTCGGGCGAGTAAGGAACAAGCGCTTCCAAAAGAGAAGACGAAGCGCCCGGCAATGCGAGATAATCCGAAATAAAAGCGGAGCCGCCCCCCGAAATAGAAACGACAAATCGCCAAGAAGACTCTCGCAATTCCAGTACGCCCGATTCGTTCATCTTCCCAAATTTCCGACAAAAAGGGGGTTAATAGTCGACGTCCTAACCTAACCAAGCGTTAAAGCCCAAATCGTCCGAAAAACGGATCGTTACGCGACTCAACTTGATTTGTCTTCTTGAGAGCAATAATCGACTTGGGCAATCCGCAAGTTACATTGTAATGCGATTCAAAGGGCAAATCAAGACGCAAGATAAAATTCTTACAAGCGTTCACGAAAACGGAAACGACTCCTCCGTATATTCGGTTATGTTACGTTTCGCCGGATAATCGGTCGTTATTGCGTTTTCTCAAAAAAGTCGTTCTATGTCAATTATTAAAAAAATAAATAGAGTTGATTTACAGATCAAACTTATTCTAATTCTATATGAAAAAAAAGACTTCATTATCTTGAAAAACAGCAAAACGGAAATATTCTCCGCTTAAAAAAAAGACGAATTACGATATAATGAAAGTACGGCGTCTTCTGAAGTCGACGCGTCGAGAAAAACGCGTCCCGCATAAGAAGGCAAATTTGGCACGAACGACGAACCTGAGGAAACAGAAATGCAGGAAACGCTCGCTAAAACTAAAGCGATGGCGGATCAGTTCGCTTTGGTTAATGAGATACTAGAGAAAAACAACTACGATTCTTCCCGTTTGATTGCGATTCTCCAACAGATTCAAGATATTAACAAATACCTTTCTCGAGACGTCATTAGTTACGTCGCAACCGCGTTGAACGTTCCTGCGGCGCACGTTTACGGCGTCGCGACGTTTTACGCGCACTTTTCTTTAAATCCCAAGGGCAAGCATATTATCCGCCTCTGCGACGGCACGGCTTGCCACGTGAAAAAATCGCACGATATTCTCGAAGCTCTCTATGCCAAACTCAATTTAAACGACAAGAAACGCACGACCGACGACCTGAAATTCTCGATCGAACTCGTCAGTTGTCTGGGAGCTTGCGGACTTGCGCCCGCAATGGTCGTCGACGGCGAAGTTCACGGTCAATCGACTCCGCAGTCGGCTGAAAAAATTGTCGACAAGTTACTCGCCGAAGAAAACGCAGTCGCAGAAAACGCCGCGAAAGGAGACGCTTGAAATGAGTCTGATCAATCTCGAAGCTATTGCCGAATCCTATAAGAAAAGCGTTTCCAAGTTGGAACGTCGCATTATTGTCTGCGGCGGCACGGGCTGTATTGCCAACGGTTCGTTAAAAGTTCGCGAAGCGTTGCAAAACGAACTTGAAAAAATCGGTAAAAAAGTAATCGTCGAACTCGAAGCGGAAGGAAGCGCGGACGCCCCCTTCGACGGAACGTATATTTCAAAAAGCGGCTGTCAAGGTTTCTGCCAACAAGGTCCTCTTGTGCGTATCGAGCCGGAAGGAATTTTCTATTGCCACGTTAAGCCGGAAGACGCGCCCGAAATCGTTGAGAAAACGCTGATTAACGGCGAAATCGTCGAACGCCTGACGTATCTCGACCCTCAAACGAAAGAACGTTGCAAGCACGAAACGGAAGTGCCCTTCTACGCCAAGCAAACGCGCATCGTTCTCAAAAACTGCACGATCGAGCCGGAAAACGTCGACGAATATATCGCCAAGGGCGGATACGAAGGGCTCCGAAAAGCGCTCGCGATGACCTCGGAAGACGTCTGCAAAGTCGCTCTCGATTCCGGGTTGCGCGGAAGAGGAGGCGCCGGGTTCCCGACCGGGCTCAAATGGAAATTCACGCTTCCCAACAAAAGCGATAAAAAATACGTCGTCTGCAACGGCGACGAAGGCGATCCGGGCGCGTTTATGGATCGTTCCGTTATGGAAGGCAACCCGCATTCCGTCCTCGAAGGCATGATGATCGCGGGCAAGGCGATCGGCGCGGACGAAGGCGTCGTTTACGTTCGCGCTGAATATCCGCTTGCCGTCAAACGTATGCGTCGCGCCATCGAAGACGCCGAACGCGTCGGCATTCTTGGCGACGATATTTTCGGAACCGGCTTTAACTTGAGAATTCGCGTTATGGAAGGCGCGGGCGCGTTCGTATGCGGCGAAGAGACCGCCCTGCTCGCCTCCGTCGAGGGAAAACGCGGCATGCCGACTCCCAAGCCGCCGTTCCCGGCTCAAAAGGGGCTCTTTGGCAAGCCGACCGTCATCAACAACGTC
>JAZUGM010000431.1:0-3088 GCA_045641205.1 Thermoguttaceae bacterium | reverse complement strand
CCGCCCAAATTCCTGTTGCAAGACGTAATCGACCGACCGCAAAATATAGTCGACAACCTCCGGCGGCGTATAGACGACGCCCAATTTTTCCGCCATTTTCGGCAACGCGACGCTAAAAAATTGCTCGTAGAGCTTATGAATCACGGCTTGTCGCCCGCGCGCGGTGCGAATGCCGTCGATTTGCGCGCGGACGTCCTCTTGAAAGCGCCGCTCTTGTTCCTGCTCTTCCGGCGTCAAACTCAAATTGTAATATTTCAGTCATTTGAAGAAAAATCGACAAACGGAGCCGCTTTTTTGAGTTTAAAACGTCGGCGTAGGAATCGCCGTACACACGACTTGTCACGCTTGACGTTGCGCAAACGTTTTTTTTACAATCAACGCGTCGTCTGAAAGTTCATATGTTTTTCGCGAACCTTCAGACTCTAATTCTTCCGATATGCTCGGTTCTCCGAAAATGGTAGTTTTGGGACGTCGGATAATTTTGCTTTTACAATGGACGCGTTTTCGACGGCGCCGATCCGCCCGTCTAAAGAGGGACGGCTTATCGCGCGTCGGCTAACGTCGTCACGTAGCGTTTTTTACTGCGGGGGGCGCTTCAAATGGCTGGGATATTACACGAAATATAAAAGACGCAAAACTTTTCCTAAGAAAGCCCAATTTCTCTTGAATCCGTTTCTTTCCTATGTTACAATGAACCCAAACGTCGAAACGTCGACGGAGCTAGGATTATTACGCGTTTGCATAAAGGAGAGACTCTTGACTTGCGTTAGCGGTTTGAAGTCGTTACGTTGTTTATTCGTTTCTTGTTTTCTTGCGACAAGCGGGGCGTTTTGTTGGGCTCAATCGAACCAAAACGCCGACGTTCCGACGTTTTTTCCGCCGGAAACGTCGGCGTCGTCGATCGTTCCTAGCGATTTCAAGGAATTGAAAGAGCCGAAAATGCGCTGGGCGCCGAAAGATTTCGCCAAAGATCCGACCGTCGTTCGGTTTAACGGAAAATATATGATGTATTTCTCGATTCCGCCCCAAGAAAAAGACGGCGGAAAGTACGGCTGGACGACCGGGATCGCGCAAAGCGACGACTTGACTAATTGGGAATACGTCAAAAATCTACTTCCGCAACGCGATTATGAAAAAAAAGGCTTTTGCGCTCCTTGCGCGCGCGTCTTTGACGGCAAAGTCTTTTTGTTCTATCAGAGTTACGGAAACGGCGCCAAAGACGCGATTTGTATGGCGGTTTCAGACAACGGGCTCGATTTTGAGCCCTGCGGCGAGAATCCGATTTTCCGACCGCACGGCGACTGGACCAACGGACGCGCGATCGACGCCGACGTCTATTACTACAAGGGGCGATTTTTCCTCTACGCGGCGACGCGCGATCCTAAGGGCGCAATTCAAAAGATCGTCGTCGCGACCTCCGGCGAATGCGAGAAAAGCGCCGATGCGCTAATGAACTGCAAATGGACGCAAGCGTTCGACGGCTCGATTCTTGAACCGAAGTTGAGTTGGGAAACGCGTTGTATCGAGGCGCCTACGACCATCGAACATAACGGAACCCTCTATATGTTCTATGCGGGCGGTTACAACAACGATCCGCAACATATCGGCGTCGCGATTAGTTCTGACGGCGTTCAATGGGAGCGATTGTGGAACGTTCCCTTTATGACGAACGGTCCTCAAGGACAATGGAATTCTTCGGAATCGGGGCATCCGGGCGTGTTTTGCGACGAAGACGGTCAAACGTGGCTCTTTTATCAAGGCAACGACACGAAGGGCAAGAGCTGGTTTTTGTCGCGCGTAAAGATCGGTTGGCGTTCGACGGACAAGGGCGTCGACGTTCCTTTCATTATTGAAGAATAACGTTAAATTTTGACGATCACGTCTTTTCTAACGGATTTTAGCGCGTCGGCGCTTCGAGTTTTCGAGCCAAACGCGCGCTTGTTTACGGACATAGTTCAATGAAAGTAATTATCGTCATACCGGCTCGGTACGGTTCGAAACGTTTTCCCGGCAAGCCGCTCGCGGTTCTTGAGTGCAAGCCGATTTTACAGCGCGTTTGGGACATAGCGCGACGCGCCTGTCAAGAGTTGCCCGACTGTCGCGCGGTCGTCGCGACGGAGACGCCTTCGCCGACGTCCAAAAGCGGCGAAATCGTCAAGTTTTGCGAAACGCGCGGCATACCCGTCGTCGTTACTTCCGATTCTTGTCATTCGGGCTCGGATCGCGTTTGGGAAGTCGTCTCGAATTTGCCGGAGCGCCCCGAGGTAATCGTAAATTTGCAAGGGGATGTTCCGACCTGTCCGCCCGATTTTGTCGTCAATTTGGCGAACGCGCTCTTGGCGGCGCCGGACGCGTCGGTCGGCTCGATTTATACGCGCCTTACTTGGGACGCGCTAGACGCCTTGAGAGAAACGAAAAAAACGAGTCCTTTTAGCGGAACGACTCTGATTCTCAATAAGAATAGCGAGGCGGTTTGGTTCTCGAAAAATATCATTCCGGCGATTCGCGACGAAGAGAAAAGAAGGGCGGAATCCGAATTCAGCCCCGTCCGTCGTCACGTCGGGCTTTACGCCTATCGTTACGACGCCTTGAAATTCTTCGCAAACGCGGAAAAGAGCGAGTACGAGCGACTCGAGCAGTTGGAACAGTTGCGTTTTTTAGAAAACGGTTATTCGATTAAAATGGTCGAAGGAACCTACCCGCCCGGTTACGAGCGCACGGCGTCGGGCATCGATTCGCCCGAGGATTTGGAACGCGTCGCGCAGATTATTCGCAAATACGGCGAATTGCTTGACTAAAACGCTTGTTCCACGCGTAAGCGTCGGCTATTAATCGAACGTTACAGTTTACGCGCGGCGCTTTGATCAAAAAGAAGCGTTGAAAATTGGGCGGCGTTTATGGAAAATCGCGCAAGTTACTCGCGTTGCGTTCGGCTCGAAATAGACGTCGCGCAAAATCGACGACTTGTGCGAAAAACGAATCTTTACGCAATGCCCTGATCCGTTACAACCGCCTAATTTCATTCGGCGGTTTTTGAGAATACGTAAGCGTTCACGAAAAGTGTCGCGGGCGAACCGACGACGTAAGC
>JAZUGM010000430.1:0-2183 GCA_045641205.1 Thermoguttaceae bacterium | reverse complement strand
GCGTCTTACGACGCGGGGATTCCGTTTCGACGTTTTTTTTAAAATCGTAGTATTCTAAATCGCGTCGCCGTTTGAAATATTTTTCAAGCCCGGCTTTTTTTTCTTTGACGATGCTATACACTGAAGGAAGTTGCGTTTATTAACTTTTTCATAGGAGAAAAAAGTGAAAAGAATAGCGTTTTCAATAGCGTTTACGCTTGTCGCGTTTGCGTCGTTTTGCGTTAATTCGTTTGCCGCCGAACGCGTCGTCGTCGTTGGGGACAGCATTACCGGTCATTCGATGAATCTTCCTTACGGTTTTACGCACGAAATTCGCGCGGCGTTGAAAGACGCGGGCAGCGACGTCGAATTTACGCCGTTGGGGGGCAGCGGTCAGACGATTTTCAGTTGGCGCAATATTATCGCCAATTCGTATGAAAAGAATCAACAACTCGATATTCCAGGCATTCGCGTCAAAGAAGAATTCGACAAGGGCGCCGACGTTCTTCTTGTTCATTTGGGTATGAACGACGCGTTGCAGCCGTCGATTCAGACGACCGAAGAAGGTTTCGCGTCTTGGAAGGCCGAATATATCGCGCTTATTTCCGATTTGCGCAAGCGCGTTCCGAACGTCGAACGAATTATTATTTCGCCTCCGACGATGCTGACGGAAAATCCCTACGCGTTTAAAAACGAACTGATGGATCGATTCGGGCAAATCGTCGCCGAAGTCGCGACGGAAACCGGGTGCGAATTTCTCGACGTTCGAAGCGAATTCAAGCGCTTTTTTATGAACGCGCGCTTGGCGAAGTCCGATTTGCGCTTTACGCTCGATTTCGTTCACCCGAATCAATACGGTCATCAAATTATGTCGTGGTCCTTTATGAAAGGACTCGGCTGGGACGAGATCGCCGCGAAATATTACGAAACGAAAGTCGCGCCTGAAATTCGCGATTTCGATTCGCCGGGTTTGGCGCTGTTCGTCGTCGACGGACGACCCGCGATCGATCCTAAGCGCAACGTCGCGACGATTCGCGGAACGATTCGCGGCGGCTCGGCGTCCGACGTCAATATTTCGACGAAAGACGGCGTTTCCGTCGAATCGATAACCGAATTGGAACAGTCTGGCGAATTTTCGTTTGTCGTTTCGGGCGCAAGTTCGTCTTTTCCGACGGAAGTTAGCGTTAAATTTGGCGACGTCAGTCGTTCGGTTCTTGTGAACGCGCCCTATTACGTCGCGACGGGCTTTCCTTTTGAATCCTATCCGCGTCCCGAAGACTTTCCTCGCGCAAAAGCCGTTACTGAAATCGACAAAGCCGTTTTGGCGGGCAAGGATCCTTTGCAAGAGACTTTCGCCGCGCCAAACGGGGAAGGCGACTTGATTTGGAAAGTCTATTATCCGACGGCAGACAAGACGGGCGCCGCGAATCCGAACGCCGTCGACGTCGCCGACCTGACTCCCGCAAACGCCTTTGACGCCGCGTACGTCGTTCGTTACGTCGTCAGTCCGAAAGCGCAAAAAGCGACGCTTAAACTCAATTCGGAAGGATTCAGCACGACCGCGATCGAAACGATTTACTTAAACGGCAAAGAGATTTATTTCGGTTGTCTTTCTCCTCGTCATATTAAGTCGGAAGATTCGGTCGAAGTCGAATTGAAGGAAGGTCTCAATATTCTCGTCGCGCGCGTCGACCATACGTATTGGCAGTGGGCGGCTTCCTTCTCGTTTGAAGGCGCCGAAGGCTTGTCGTTCTAAGCGCGTTTGACGTAAAACGAAAAACGACCGCCTGCGGAAAACAAGCGGTCGTTCATACGCGGTTTTTTTGAAAAACGCGCGTTTAATATAGCTTAATCGCCGAGAGGGAATAGGGCTTGTCGGTCGCTTGGCATTTGCCGGTCGTTCCGACGCCGACGTCTTGATTGCTGATAATCAACGTTCCGTTTACGACGCGGCATTCGCACGGCAAATCTAAGGCGCCGTCGGCTCCGTTCGTATCGTCGTTTTCCCAGATTCGTTCGATCGTCGGCTTATCGTCCCACGCGACGGCGTTTACCGCCCAAATTGCGTTTTTCGCGGAGTCGGTAATATAGACCTTGTTCGTCTTGGAATCGTAGCAAATTCCGTCGACGCTTTGCATCGGCTCGCCCGCTTTGAAGAGCTTTTCCACTTTTTCGACGTTGTTTTCAAGTCGGAGGCCAAGCGG
>JAZUGM010000429.1:0-4259 GCA_045641205.1 Thermoguttaceae bacterium | reverse complement strand
GAAGGGGACGAGTACTCTTCGTTGCGACGCGTCGTCGTTATTGTTTTTGTCGCGTTTCCCATTCGCAACAACGAAAACGTCTGGTTTGACGTCTATCACGAGACGTCCCAATATGACCCGACTTACGTTTACGACGGCAAGACGACGATTTTCATTCGTGTTCCGACTCGTAAAGATCAAACGCCGACAAGGATTGAGGATCCTGAACTAGCGGCTTGGTTGAAAATGTTCGTCTATCCGAAATTGACGACAGAAGAAGACGTAAAACTTTTGGCAAAAGCATATCCGATCATCAAAAAGGCGAGGGAGAAAATGCGGGACTTTTTTGGTCTATTTTTTGGCGGCGGCGAGATTCGACGAGTGGGTCTGGCGCTGGCGGAAGGATATGGGAACGGCAAAGCGGACGGTTTGTCGCAGGGACTATCGCAGGGACTATCGCAGGGACTGTCGCAGGGACTGTCGCAGGGGGAGGCCAGGGCGACGCGCGCGTTTATCGTTCGGACGTTACGTCGTCGTTTTCCAGACGAGAACGAGAAATTTTTTACGACTTGCAACGTAAAGTTGGAAGAGATGAATTCCAAGGAATTGGACGCCGCGCTCGATAGAAGCGAGGTTTGTTCAAGCGCGGACGAATTTGTCGAGACGTTGTAAAACTACGTTACTTGTTTTGAACAAAGACGCTTCCGTCTAAATTAAACGTCTTAATTTCATAACCGGGCGAGGTTGAACGTTCAATTACGACGATCGCGCCGACGTCTTTGCGTTTGTCGCAAAATTCCTCAATTTTTTCGACGCCCATAACAAAAAAAGCCGTGGACAGCGCGTCCGACTCCGTCGCCGTCGACGCTAAAACGGTCGTCGACAGAACGCCGACCGAAGGTCGACCAGTGCGCGGATCGATAATATGGGAATAACGTTTTCCGCCGCTACGGAAGAATTGGTAGGTTGAGCCGGACGTCGCCAACGCCTGATCGCGCAACCAAATTTGTCCAAGTCTTTTTTCCGGCGCCAACGGATGCGCTAATCCGATGGTCCATCCTTCCTCGCGATTTTCGCGTTCTTTTGCCGCGATGAACGCTTCGTCTCGTCTGAATATTTTCGGAGTCAGGGCGTCGACGTCGACTTTAGCCGTTCGTTTGGGCAAGCCGCTTTCTTCGTCGATTTCTTCGTCGTTTTCCGTTTGGACAGGCGCGGAGTCGGAAGGGTTCGGCTGGAAATCGTTTAGACGTCGACCGCGCGCAACGACTCCGCTTTTTCCCCCTTGAATTAAGAAGTCGCAGACTCCTTTTTCCTCTAATTTCTTTGCGGCGGCGTCGAGCGCGAAGCCTTTGCCGATCGCGCCGAAATTTAATTCGACGCCTTCTTCTTTAAAGGCGATCGTTTGCGCGGCGTCGTCGAGACGCAGAAGTCGAACGCCTGATTTTGCCAACGCGCGTTCAAGGACGTCGTCGGACGGAAATTCGCCGTCTCGCTCGGCAAATCCCCACGCGCGCCACAAGGGCGCCGACGCGACGTCAAAGGCGCCTTCCGTTTCTTTTCCGAGACGAATCGACGTCTGAATCCAGTTCCAAAGCTCGTCGTCGACTCGTACGTTTATTTCGCTTGCCAGTAGATTGATTCGACTAACCGCCGACGTCGGACGAAATATCGACAAAACCTCCTCGATTCGATCCACTTCGTCGAGCGCGTCAAGCGCCGCGTCTGCGCCGAAATCGTCGGAGGTTTCGTTTAACGCCACTTCAAAATCAGACGCCATCGCCTTATGGCGATAAACGGTCAACGCGCCCGGCGGGTCGAGCGTTATTGAGTCTGTCGTCATATAATTTCCAATTATTTTTCTGATTCGAGCGGTTCAAGAAGTACGACCGCGCGCGCCTCGATCGCCTCGAGACGCCCTACGGGACCGACTTTCTCGCCCGTCTTTGCCTTGACGTTGACTTGACTGGGCGCGACGCCTAAAATTGCGGCGATTCTGTCGCGCATCGCCGTTTTTAACGCGCCTAGCTTGGGACGTTCGGCGCAGACGACGCAATCGAGATTGGAAACTTTCCATCCTTCGCGCTCGATCGCTTCATTGCATAACGCGAGTATTTCCGACGAATCGCGTCCTCGATTTTCTTCCGCGTCGTCTGGAAATAGTTCGCCAATGTCGCCGAGCGCCGCCGCGCCTAGCAACGCGTCCGCGATCGCGTGCAACAAGACGTCGGCGTCGGACCAACCGAGTAATTTTTTTGAGAACGGAATCGAAACGCCGCCTAATCTTAAGGACGTTCCTTCGGTGAATCGGTGCAAATCGCAACCGTAGCCAATTCGATACATTGCCGCCTTTCTTAGCAAGGCTTTTAACTTTAGGTGCCAAAACGACGTCCGTTTTAACCGGACGCCTTAATACTCTAATTCAAACAACGCCGTTTCTGGTTCGGCAAATTCGTATTCGAATTCTTTGACGTTTTCCGCGACGACGCGTTCGGAAAAGAGTTCTTTAACGCGCGCGACTTGACGGGGCAGAATAATTTTTTTTACGCCGCCCGCCTTGGTATGAACGGCGACGAGACGTTCGGACGCGTAGACGGGCGAATCGTCTTCAACGTAAAGAGAAACGCCCGCTTGTCTCGCTATTTCTTTCAGCGAAATTTTGTCTATATTTCCGATATTCGAGAGCGCCGCCGATTTCCATTTTTCTCCGCCGACGCCGAAGAAACCTTGGCGTTCGACTTGAACGAATTCCGCTTTTCCGTATTCGACGCCGGTCGTTTCTTTGACGCGCGCGACGTCGAGCGATTCTCCGTCGTCGATTCCAGCCGCGCCTATCCAGAGTACGGTTCTTCCGTCGCGCAGAAGTTTCTCGCGCAAAAGCTCGCGTCGTTCCGGGGGCAAATAATACGAACAGGGCAGAATCGCCAGCTTGACGTTCGACAAATCGATTTTGTTTAGGTCGTTAAAGGAGCAGACGGCGTAGGGCGCGCCGATATGGTTGAGGCGATTGCGCGTCGCGATACACGTTACGCCCGATTTAGGCGCGCGATCGTTGATTCGCGCCATACTTTGCGGGTCGACGATCAAAAGAACTTCCGCGACGCGTTCGCCCTGCTTGCCGACTTCTTCGTCCCAAACGCGCTTCATCGTCGCGACGTTTTCGAAGGCGCGCGCCGATCGATAGGAGCCGCCCCACATGTCGAAGAACCAAATCGACGAACGATCGATTAAGGCGAAACACAACTCGCGACGCAAGCCCGCGACGTCTTCGTCTTCGCTCGACCAACGCGCGATCGGCGCAATCGACACGTATTCGTTAAGATCGCAATTATAAGTCGTCGTGCGGTGGTCGGTTTCGTGCAGACGACGTTTTCCGTCGAGCAAAATCGTTTCATTAGGCGCCATTGCTCCGCTTCCGCCGCCGATTAGACGTTCGGAATAACTGCCCGGCGAAATGAAGAAATCGACGTCGGGCGAAGAGAAGACTTTTTCATACGCCAAGTGTCCGCAACCAACGGCGCGCCATTCCGTCAATTCGAGAATATAGCCGAAAAAGACGCCGACTTCTTTTTTATAATTCGTTTCTTTTTTGGCGATTTTGGCGAAATCGAGAATCGAGTCGGCGATTAGTTCTTGTTCGAAACGTTGCACTTGCAGAGCGTTTTGTTCCGTTTTCGGATCGCGAATATGATTTTCAAAAGTCGCGACGTCAAATTCTTCGAAGGTCGGCCAAGGACGAGGCGCCAAGCCGTTTGCTTCTTCCCACTTCTTATACGCGTTTAGTTTGGCGCGACTCGAACGCCCCGCGCAATAATCCATCCATTCGTCGGTCTGACCGCACGCGAGTATGTACGCCTTGATTTTTTCGCCGTAACGTTGTTCCGTTTGCGCTAGAAAATCGACAAGGTATTTTTCCGTTTGTTGGCGCCAACTTGGACTAGCCAGACAATTCGACAAATCGACAAAAGAGTCAAAGGAGCCGTCGCCGTAGCTTGCCAACATTCGCGTCAGCCAAATCGGCGTGTTTAGATCGACCATACACAAGAATTCTGCGTCGGGATCGAACGCCAGAATTTCGTCAAATTGACGGTAGAGCGAATTCCAATCGTAAGAATTAGGATACCTCCAATTCGCCGGGTATTTCGAATAAGGCTCGCCGAGCGAGTTGGTCGTGTTCGACGGGAAAACGCAGTAAGTATGAACGCCCGCTTGCGCGAAACGTTTCATCGTTTCGTGTTCCGGCCAGAAGGAACGATACGCGAAATAAACGTTCGGCTCGGCGC
>JAZUGM010000428.1:0-15501 GCA_045641205.1 Thermoguttaceae bacterium | reverse complement strand
TGGCGTATCCGTCGGACCAGTGCCCCACGGCAATGAACGGATTGACGGAGAAACTGGTATGAATAGCGGAAGGAAGTCCGACGCTGGAAAGTTCAATGAACATAAACGTGTGAGACGTGCCGTCGAGGATCGCCGCTAGGTCGCAACGACTATTGCACCAGAAAAGTCCTTGGTAAGGACCGCGAGCGCCGTCTTGAGTTCCGACCGTAATACCGATGTTTTCAGTCGTTGTACGTTCCGGAAGTTCGGAGCCTCCGTTGCAGGCGTAGTCTTTTTGAGAACCGAGCGGCGCGACGGATTTCGGCGTGGAAGGACAACGGAAGATTTCGGGGGCGTTTGACCCTGCCTCTTTATTTACCTCGTCTCCGCAGGTCGGACTAGACGTGCTATGTCCCCAAGGCTCGGCATGAACGCAATAATTTGTATAAGCGCGTTTGGTGAAGTCAATGGAATCGTAAAGAGCCGAACCTTCAATATAAGGAAGGATAAACGCCGGCCAACCCATCATGCCATGGTAGACGCCGCCCGCTTCGCACCCCAAGCCCGTCCCGTTGAGAGGGTTGGCGCTGTTATTCGCGTTGAAGAACGTGTTACCCGGACAAAACACTTTGTTCGTGTCGTGATAATTTTGCATCGCCAACCCAAGATTTTTCAGGTTGTTCGTGCATTGCATACGCCGCGCCGCCTCGCGCGCCGCTTGAACTGCGGGAAGTAGCAGTCCGATTAAAATTCCGATGATCGCAATAACGACCAACAGTTCGACGAGCGTGAAGCCGCTCGATTTGCCTGACCTCTTCATTGTCAAAATCCTCTTAAAACAGTTTGTATTCAGGAACCTGCAACAATATCCAACGAGACGTCGTATTGAAGCAAGGACAAAAGAAGATAATCTTAACAACGTCCCTGTGTTAAGATACTCGATATTTTCCGCTCGTCAAGGACGGCGCTATATGAACGTCCTTTTATAATATACTCGACGACGAAACTTCGTTTTGAGAGCGAGTTTTGTTAGATTGGAAAGATAAACGGAATATTGCGATTGAGATAATAATTCCTATGAAAGTTGTGAGAAAACGACGTTTTTTTCAAGAAAAAACTTGTCAAGTCGGAAAAGTTTTGTTAATCTAGTAATTTAGCCGGTATTAGAGGCGCGGATTTTGGCTTCTCGTCGGAGACTCGCGTTTAGGAGACGACGTGCAAGGGCGAGAAGGCGCGCGGTTTTGTCGGACGCTCCGCAGGCGTTCGACGCGGCGTTTTGACCGACGCGTCGTCGCGTCGGCGCGGTTTTGAACGAAAGTTTTTCGCGCGACGCGATAGGAAGAAAACCTGATAGAGGATTTAAAATGAAAGTTGATAATGTCTCGTTGCGTCGAGTTAATTCGGCGTTTGGAGTCGTCAAGACGCTGACGTACACGCTCCTTTTGCTGGGAATTTTCACTTGCTTCGCGCCGCAAGGAATGTGTCAGAACAACAACAATAACAATAACAACAATAACAACAACCGAAACAACAACAATAATAATAACAATAATAATAACAATAACAACAATAATAACAATAACGGTAATTCCTATTCATACGTTGATTCCGGGGATTATGGATATAGGCGCGGTTATCGTAGCTCGGTCGGCGGCGTAATGATCGATTCGACCAACGTTTTGCGTTCCGCCACGCAGGAAGAGTTGCAACTTTCCGTCATTGATTTGAAGTCGCAAATGGAAGCGATTCCGAACGATTTGAACCAAGCGAGCGCGTCTCGCAAGATTTCGTTGCGCCGTTTGAACGAGTTTGTCGCTTCTTGTCGTGAAGCCGGAAAAGCCCTTCCTGATTCCGCGCGTTATCTCGGCGGTTTAACCTCGATCGATTACGTTGTCGCCGTTCCTGAAGAGAACGACGTTTATCTCGTTGGTTCCGCCGAACCTTGGACGATCGCCGAATCGGGCGAAGTCGTTGGCGCCAAGTCCGGCAAACCGATCTTCCAACTTGAAGACTTGCTCGTCGCTATGCGCGTAGCGAGCGCCGAGAAGAGCGAGTTGATTTCTTGTTCGATCGATCCGACTCCTGAAGCCTTGAAGCGTCTTGCCGCTCGCGACAATATCGCCGACGTCGACGCCAATATTGCGGCGATGGGCGAAATGATCGTCAATTTCACCGGCGCGCCCGCCGAGAGTCGTTTGGCGAACGTTTTGGTTGCCGCCGACTATCGAATGAAACGCTTGAGCCTTGGATTTGACGAAGCCGCGATTAAGAATTTTGCTAGTTACTTTAGTATGGTTAAGCGCGGTTCCGGCGCTTCCGGGCAACGTTTCTGGATGGAACCGAAATACGACGCGCTCTATCGCGATTCCGAATCGCTTGTATGGAAGGTTTCCGATTCTTCCGTGGACGTGTTGACGGAAAGCGAATACGTTTCCGCGAACGGCGCTCGTAAAGCGAATGAACGTAAGGATCCTGCGGCGCAACGTTGGGCTTCTAATATGACGCGTCGTTACGACGAACTTGCAAAAGCGGAGCCCGTCTTTGCAGACGCTAAGAATTGTATGGACGTCGCGCTTGTCGCCGCGTTGATCTATCGCGAGAACCTGTTGCAAAAAGCCGGTTGTTCTATCGAGGAACTTTCTAGAGTAGAAACGTCCGAATACGTTGCGCCGGTCGCCGTTCAAAGCGATTCGCTCGTTCGCTCTTCGAATCGTTCCGTCGCTTCCGTTACCGGCGGCGTTTTGATTAATCCTTGGAAAACGCTCGAGAACAACGTTAAGGTTGACGAAAAACTCGACGGTTTCGTGGTCGCGTTTAACGGTTCCAATTGGTACGCCGACTGACGTTTTATCGGGCTGAACTTGTAACGAGAGTTGAGCTTGTCGCTAAATTGTCGTTGCGAGTTTGTTTCGACGAAGTAATAATAGCGCGCGTTTTGTGACGCGCGTTTTTTGTTTCTTGCGCTGTTTCTCATTGTAAGTTACTCTCGTCTTGAAAGAAAAAATAGGGTCGTTATAATCTATGATAAGAAACGCGTTAATCTGATCGCGCGTTCTTTGATAACATTAAGACCTAAAAAGAAAAGGTTTTCCGCGATGTCTGAGAAAAAATACGATATTGGTTTGATGGGTCTGGCCGTTATGGGACAGAATCTTGTGCTTAATATGGTCGATCACGGTTTTGACGTCGCCGTTTTTAATCGAACGACGAGCAAAGTGGACGATTTTCTCAGGACGGAGGAAGCCAAATCGAAAGGCGACAAGTTGACGGGCGCGTATTCGCTGAAGGAGCTTGTTTCGAAATTGAAGTCGCCCAGAAAGATTATGCTAATGATTAAAGCGGGGGACGCCGTACCCGCCCCGGAAATGAAATTATATCCGGAATCGTCGGCGGTCGATGCCGTAATCGAAGAATTGGTTCCTATGCTTGACAACGGCGACGTGATTATCGACGGCGGCAACACGCAGTTTAAGGACACTGAACGAAGAACGCGTTACCTTGCGGCGCTTGGTATTCGCTATGTCGGAACGGGCGTTTCCGGGGGCGAGGAGGGCGCGCGTCGCGGTCCGAGTATGATGCCCGGCGGCGATCCCGCCGCGTGGTCGCTCGTCAAGCCGATTTTCCAATCGATTTCAGCAAAAGTTGGTCCGAATAAAGACGTTCCCTGTTGCGAATGGATCGGAGATCGCGGCGCCGGTCACTATGTCAAAATGGTGCATAACGGCGTCGAATACGGCGATATGCAACTTATCGGCGACGCGTATTGGGTTCTCAAGAACGCGCTTGGCGCTACAAACAAAGAACTCTACGAAATTTTTGCCGACTGGAACAGATCGGAACTTGACAGTTACTTGATCGAAATTACCCGCGATATTTTCACGGTCGACGATCCAGAAACGGGCGATCCTCTTGTCGATAAAATTCTCGACGCGGCCGGCGCCAAGGGCACGGGCAAGTGGATGAGTCAACTTGCGCTCGACCTTGGCGTTCCTAGCACGTTGGTTACCGAAGCCGTTTACGCGCGTTCTATTTCGTCGATGAAAGCGCAACGCGTCGCCGCGTCCGGCGTCTTGGAAGGTCCGAAAAACGCCAAATATCAAGGCGATCGCGACGAGTTTGTTAATCAAGTGAAACAGGCGTTGTACGCGTCGAAAATTTGTAGTTACGCGCAAGGATTCGTTCAAATGCAGGCGGCCGCGAAAGAGTACGGCTGGGAACTCGACTACGGCAAGATCGCCTTGTTGTGGCGAGGCGGTTGTATTATTCGCGCGGTCTTTCTTGAACGTATTAAAGAGGCGTTTGACGAGAATCCAAATCTTGAAAACTTGTTGCTTGCGCCTTATTTCAAAAACGCCGTCGAAAGCGCGCAAGGCGCTTGGAGAAACGTTGTGAAAACAGCCGTTGAGTTGGGGATTCCCGTTCCGGGGTTCTCGACCGCGCTCACCTATTTCGACTCCTATCGTTCCGAACGCTTGCCCGCCAATTTGATTCAGGCGCAACGCGACTATTTTGGCGCGCACACTTATAAGCGCGTTGACAAACCCGGCGAAGGTCCTTTCCATACCGATTGGATTAACGTGAAAAAATCGTAATTCAAACAAGTTGAGACGGCTTGCGACGAGTCGTTGAACGACGCGAGTCGATCGTCAAAATTTTGATACTTGGCGTTTTGCATACTAACGGACGCCAAGTTTTTTTATTGCTTGACTCGTTCCAACAATTTTTCGTCCCTGCGTTTTGACAAATTGGATTTGTTTTCTTTCGTAAAATCCGGCGCTCGTTTTTTGTAAAAACGTAATTTTTCAGATCAAAACCCCTCTTGACAAGGATGACAGAAAGTTTATTATAAATATAATGGTTTAATTTCGGTTGAAAATTTCGTAAAAACCTTAAGTTTTTAAGGAATTTGAACTGAATGTTCTCGTCGTTCGGAAAGATTATTTTTCGTTGCGCCGAGCGTGAAATTCGACTCAAATATGCTAACGGCGACGCCGTAACGCCGTCGTGAAACAGTCATAAATGGGGAGACCTTTCCATTATGAAATTCTGTAAACGATCGTTTAATCTTTTATTTTGGGGCGTTCTTGTTTTGACCTTTGCGTTCGGGGCAAACGAGTCTTTCTCGAAGTTCGCATATTCCCAAGACGACGCGCCCGCCGCCGTTGCGCCCGCCGCCGTTGTAAACGTCGATACTACAAACGCCGACGCGCCGAATGCTGAATCGCAAAACGTTCAAGCGCCGATCGAGGTTACGAACGTCGACTCCGTTCCTAGCGCGTCCGACGCCCAATCCGACGCCCAATCATCCGGGCGAATTGGCTTTTTTTCCTCTCTATTCGGTTATCTTTGGATCGTCGCGCTCCTTTGCGCCGTCGCGTCCCTTTACTTCGCGTTGCGCTTCTATAAAGAGATGAAGCTGAAGGACGAAGGAACGACCGAAATGATTAAGATTGCCGCCGCCGTTCGCAAGGGCGCGCGAGCATATCTTAGACAACAATACAAAGTCGTCGCGGTCTTCTTCGTCGTTATTTGGGCTCTTTTGATGTGGCTCGCTTGGGGACCGGGCGTGCAAAACAAGATCGTTCCTTGGGCGTTCCTTACGGGCGGATTCTTTTCGGGTCTTGCCGGTTGGTTCGGTATGAAGACGGCGACTTGGGCTTCTTCGCGAACGGCGGCCGGCGCTCAAAAGTCCTTGAACGAAGGACTTCAAATCGCGTTTCGATCCGGCGCCGTTATGGGGCTTACCGTCGTCGGACTTGGACTTCTCGACGTCGTTCTTTGGTTTGGCGTCCTTTATTGGATATTCCCGCTGTTTCATTGGACGATGGAACTGACTGAAATTACCGTCGTTATGCTTTGCTTTGGCATGGGCGCGTCTTCGCAAGCGTTATTCGCGCGCGTCGGCGGCGGTATTTATACGAAGGCGGCCGACGTTGGAGCGGATCTTGTCGGCAAAGTTGAAGCCGGTATTCCCGAAGACGACCGACGCAATCCCGCGACGATCGCCGACAACGTTGGCGACAACGTGGGCGACGTCGCCGGTATGGGCGCCGACTTGTACGAATCTTACTGCGGGTCTATTCTTTCCGCCGCCGCGCTTGGCGTCGCCGCTTACGCCGGTATGGGCGCCGATACGAAAACGCAGATGTGCGCGCTCTTCCTTCCTATTTTCCTTGCCGCGATCGGGATTGCTTTGTCGATTTTTGGCGTTTTTCTCGTCAAGACCGATGAAAAAGCCGACCAAGGAACGTTGCTCAAAGCGCTTGGCAAGGGCGTTAATTTGCCTTCGCTTATTATCGCCGTTTCTTCGCTTGTCGTTTCGTTGCTGATGTTGCCCGGTTCCGCGAAATGGGCGGGCGCGTCGGTCGTCGTCGGACTTTTAGCCGGTTGGTTGATTGGAAAATGGACCGAATATCGAACTTCTTACGAATTCAAGCCGACGAAAAATATCGCGCGACAAGGACGCACCGGCGCCGCGACCGTTATTATCTCCGGTATCGCCGAAGGTATGTATAGCGTTTGGGCGCCCGTCGTTATCGTCGGCGTCGCGACGATCCTTTCCTTTGGTTTTACGACCGGCTTTGATTTCACGAACGTCAAAACTTTTTCGCTTGGTCTTTACGGCGTGGGCGTCGCCGCCGTCGGCATGCTCTCCACGCTTGGCGTCACTCTTGCGACCGACGCTTACGGACCGATCGCGGATAACGCGGGCGGGAACGCCGAGATGTCAGGGTTGCCTGAAGAAGTTCGCGAACGCACCGACGCGTTGGATTCGCTTGGCAATACGACAGCCGCGACGGGCAAAGGTTTTGCGATCGGAAGCGCCGCGCTGACCGCGTTGGCTCTTCTTGCCGCTTACGTTGAAGAAGTCCGCGTCGGTTTTGAACGTTGGGGCGCCTCCGAAGTCAAACAGCTCGCGACGAACGACTCCAATCAGCCCGGTTATTATAAAGTCTCCGACGGTTTCGTGTTGTATTATCCGGGCAAAGACATCGCCGAAGCGCAAAAAGCCGAGTTCAAAAAGGAAGGACGCGAGTGGTTCCCTGAAACGTATCTCGTTCTTCCGAACCAAGCGAAGAACCCGAACGAGGATTCGCTGATTTATCGAGGAGCCGCGACGACTTGGAAAGAGTCGAACGAAAAGTGGGCGAATTTGAATTGCGCCAACGCGCCCGCGTTTATCGACGCGGAAGTCGCGAAAGCTTGTCCGTTCGTGCCCGCGACTCCAGACGAAAAGCCGGAAATGGTGCGCGTGAAGTCGGCGACGATGGCGGATTGGATGAATTACTATTCGTGTAATTTGATCAATCCGAAAGTTCTTGTCGGAGTCTTTCTTGGCGCGATGACCGTCTTTGTTTTCGGCGCTTTGACGATGCTTGCCGTCGGACGCGCCGCCTCGGGTATGGTCGAGGAAGTGCGCCGTCAATTCCGCGAAATCGACGGAATTATGGAGTACAAGAACGACCCCGATTACGAACGACCCGTCGCGATTTCAACGCGCGCCGCGCAACGCGAGATGATTATTCCGTCCTTGTTGGGGCTCGTTATGCCGATCGTCGTCGGGTTGCTTCTTGGCGTAACGGGCGTTTTAGGTCTGCTCGTCGGCGCATTGACGACCGGGTTCTGCGTCGCCGTCTATATGGCGAACGCGGGCGGCGCTTGGGACAACGCTAAAAAATACGTCGAATCTGGCGCCGAGCCGGAACTTGGCGGCAAGAAGTCCGAAACGCATAAAGCGACCGTCGTCGGCGACACCGTCGGCGATCCGTTCAAAGACACGACTGGACCGTCTCTTAACATTATCATCAAGTTGATGAGCATGGTTTCCGTCGTCGCGGCGGGATTTATCGTCGCTTACGGCGGATGGTTCTAAGAGATTTTTCGTCGAACTTGATTCCGTTTTAACATTCGGACGCTCTTGTCCGAAAACGTCGAACGTCCGAATTCGTTTTTCTTATGAATTACGTTATTCGGGCGTTTTTCGCTTAATGGGGGCGCGCGTCGCTTGACGCCGACTCAAAAAAGTTGTATACCATAGAAACGCGTTTAACGTTGAACGCGTTGTTGTTTAATTGGCGATCAAGTAGGGAGTTTTTCTTGGGCGCGATACCATCAGGCGCAAAGAGGTTTTGCGATCGATGTCTTCCCTTTACGACAAGCGGAAGATTGGCGAATTGGTCGTATGAGTTGGATCGAGTCAACGCGCTCGAGCCAAAATTTCAAAAATTGAACGATTCCGAATTGCGAAAGTACAGCCTGTCTTTACGCTATCGAGCGAGAAGCGGCGAGCCGCTGGCGCGACTGTTGCCGGAAGCGTTCGCGCTGGTGCGCGAGGCGGGAAACAGAACGATCGGCATGAGGCATTTCGACGTTCAAATTCTCGGCGGCGTTGCGATTTTCAATCGTTCGATCGTCGAAATGCAGACGGGCGAAGGCAAGACTCTTACGGCGACGGCGCCTATGTATTTGCGCGCGTTGGCGGGTAAAGGCGCGTTGTTGGCGACCGTCAACGATTATCTTGCCGCGCGCGACGCCGAGTTGATGGGACCGATCTATAAGGCGCTTGGTATGAAGGTCGGCGTCATTCAGACGCAACAGCCGACCGACCAACGGCGCCAAGCCTACGATTGCGACGTCACTTACGGCACGGCCAAAGAGTTTGGTTTTGATTTTTTGCGCGACAGGCTTCTTTTGCGCCGTATTCGCGAAGGTCAGACAGACTTGCTCGGCGCGATGTTGCGCGAACAACGAGACACGAACGAAAAACCGACGCAACGCCAAGAACCCTATTTCTGCCTGGTAGACGAAGCCGACTCGATTCTAATCGACGAAGCTAGCACGCCGCTTATTATTAGCGCGTTGCCTACGGACGAACAAAAACAGGAAGTCGAAGCCTATAAATGGGCGGCGGATTCTATTTACGAATTTATTGAAGACGAAGATTATACTTACGACCACGAGAAACGCGAAGTCGAACTGACGCGCGAAGGTCGACTTAAGGCGCGGCGTCTCCCTAAGCCGGACGCGATGAATTCGACGGGACTTTATCATATTTACGAATACGTCAAGCGCGCGATCAAAGTCGATCGCGAATTTCACCTTGATCAACAATACGTCGTTCGCGACGGCGAAATCGTCATTGTCGACGAATTTACCGGGCGACTTGGCGAAGGTCGCAAGTGGCGCGAAGGTATTCACCAAGCCGTCGAAGCGAAAGAGGGCGTCGAAATTACGATCGCGACGGGACAGGCCGCGCGCGTTACCGTACAAGACTTTTTCTTGCGTTTCAACCATTTGGCGGGAATGACTGGAACCGCGCGAACGTCGAAAGCGGAACTCTCGCGAATTTACAAGTGCCACGTGATTCCCGTTCCGACAAACCGACCTCCGCGACGCGTTAAATTGCCGACGCGCGTTTTTGCGTCGGAACGCGCCAAGTGGAACGCGATCATTGAAGAAATTTCCGATTTGCATAACGCCGGACGTCCCGTTTTGGTCGGCACGCGAACGATCGACAAGTCCGAAATTTTGTCGGGACTTCTTGCCGAACGGAAATTCGAACATTGCGTTCTCAACGCTAATCGTATTGCGGAAGAAGCGGAAATTGTCGCCGACGCCGGACATTGGGGCAAAATTACCGTTTCCACGAATATGGCGGGGCGAGGAACCGATATTAAATTACCGCCGGAAGTCTTGGAAATCGGCGGTTTAGACGTTATTTGCACCGAAGTTCACGAGTCCGCGCGTATCGACCGACAGTTGATCGGGCGTTGCGGACGACAAGGCGATCCGGGCTCTTATCGGCAATACCTTTCTTTGGAAGACGAAATTTTGGAGAAGGCGTTCGGTCCTAAAAAAGCAGACAAAATTAAAGCGAAGGGAAAGAAAGACCCCGACAAGGAAATGCCGGAAAAAGTAGGGTTGTTCTATCGAGCGCAAAAAAAGGTCGAAAAAAAGAACTATCGCAACCGCAAGACGATGCTTTATTACGAAAAAGAACGAAAAAAGATGCAACGAGGAATGGGACAGGATCCGTATTTGGACACGCCGAACTAGAATCGTGGTCGTTTGCTCGCGTCGGTTTTCACTATTTAGCGCCGCCGCGTTCGTTCCGTTTACGGGAATGAACGCGGCGTGTTTTCTTTTGGCGCGACTATCCGAAATTTCCAAAGAACATACTCTCGCGTTCGACCCCAAGATTGTCCAACATCGCGACCGTCGCTTTTGTTTCTTTTGCGGAACAACAGATAAAATATTCGCAGTCTTCCGGCGCTTTGTGATCTTTGAGATAATTGTCGTATAAAACCTTGAAAACGGAACCGCGAGTACTTGGGAACGAATCGTTTGAATCCGGCGTGGCAAGCGCTAAATTGAACGAAAAATTAGGATATTGTTCCTCGAACTTGACAAATTCGTCGAGATAATACGCGTCGCTCAACGTTCGCGCGCCGTACCACAGGGAAATCTTTTCTTTACGGTTTAACGCTTTCAATAATTCGCAGACGTGCGCGCGCAACGGCGCAAGACCGACCCCTTCGCCTATAAAGACTTTTTCCGTCGGCGTCTCGCGGACAAGAAAATCGCCGAAAGGTCCTTCGACCGTTAGTTCGTCGCCGGGCTTCAAACCGAAAAAATAAGCCGACGTCGCGTTGACGCGCAAGTTAAATTTCAGAAGCCCTTTTTCTTGCGAGTAATTTGCCAACGAATAGGGACGCGTCGTCGATTCTTTCGACGCGCTAGTAAGACCAAAGAACTTCTTTTTTTCCCATTCTTCTCGATATTTTTCGGGGACGTCGAAATCGGCGTACTTAACGAGCAGTCCTGCGGGGCGCGTGAGAAGGACGTATTCGCCCGTCTTGAATTGTTCGTCGGCGCCCTCGGGCAATTCCACGACGAGTTCTTTGACAAAAGCGGCGACGTTGTCGTTGGAACGCACGACGCATTTCCACGATTTCGCGGATACGACGTCGGTTGGAAGTTCCAGCTTCATATCTTGCTTGACGGGCGTTTGACATGCCAAACGAACCTTCGTTTTTATTTCGCGTCGCGTCATAAAACCGCGTTCCGTCGCGAGAATCTCGCCGCCGCCGGAAAGAACGCGAACTTTGCATTGACCGCACGTTCCGCCCCCGCCGCACGCCGCCGGAACAAATATCTTATTCGCCGTCAGGACGTTCAAAAGTTTGCCGCCCGGTTGCGCGTGCAACGTTTTCGAAGCGTCGCCGTTGATTTCAATTTTGACTTCGCCGCTCGGAACCAACGTCGCTTTGGCGGCAAGAATAACGGCGACCAACGCAAGAACGATCAGCGTAAAAGCGACAACGCCGACGAATACGACTCCAAGTCCGCTCATTTTGGGGGCTCCCTTTTATTACATTCCCGAAAACGTCATAAACGCCATCGCTAAAAGTCCCGCCGTCATAAACACGATTCCAAGACCGCGCAATCCTTTGGGAACGAGACTATATTCAAGTTTTTCGCGGATTCCGGCAAGCAACAGAAGCGCGAACGCCCAACCCAGCCCGGAGAAAACTCCGTAGAGACAACTGTCCGCGAGACCATAGTCGCGTTGTTGCATAAAAAGCGAGCCGCCCATTATCGCGCAGTTGACGGTGATTAAAGGGAGAAAGATTCCAAGCGCGTTATAAAGAGACGGAAAAAAACGATCAAGAACCATTTCGAGAATTTGAACGAACGCCGCGATCACGCCGATGAACGTGATAAACGACAAAAAACTTAAATCCAGAGTCGCAAACGCTTTGACGCCCGTCCACGTCAACGCGCCTTCGCGCAAGACGTAATTGTATAATAAACAGTTGATTGGCACGGTAATCGCCTGAACGACGATTACCGCGATTCCAAGTCCCAACGCCGCGTTGACTTTTTTGGAGACCGCCAAAAAAGTACACATTCCCAAAAAGAGCGACAAGGCGAGGTTTTGCGTGAAAACCCCTTGGATAAACATTGAAACAATATGTTCCATTTCAATTTACTCTTGTTTCGAGTCTTGCGTTTTTTTATCGAACGTTTTGGCGAGCCAAATGATCGCCCCAATGAGGAAAAACGCGGCGGGCGCCGTCGCCATCAGACCGTTGGGACAATACCAACCTCCGTTTTGAACCGTCCTAAACACGGTAACGCCAAAAATTTGTCCAAATCCGAAGAGTTCGCGGAAAAACGCGACGACGATAAGTATGAAGCCAAATCCGAGTCCGTTGCCTAAGCCGTCAAGGAAACTTGCGCCGGTCGTGTTGTTGATTGCAAAGGCTTCCGCGCGTCCCATTACGATGCAGTTTGTAATGATGAGTCCGACGTAAACGGACAACTGTTTGCTAAGGTCGTATGAAAACGCCTTAATGAGTTGATCGACGACGATAACTAGAGTTGCGATAATCGTCATTTCTACGATCATTCGTATCGAATTGGGTATTATTTTGCGTATTAACGCGACTCCGACGTTGGAAAGCGACGTGACAAAAGTTACCGCAAGCGCCATTGTCAACGCCGCTTTCATATTGGTCGTTACCGCCAGCGCGGAACACACGCCCAAAATCTGAACGGCGATCGGGTTGTTTTTATGCAACGGTCGAAGCAGAATTTGCTTATTTTTTTCGCTGAGTATCATTGCGTTCTTTCTCCGTTCAACCCTCGTTTGACGTCGCGCCGTCCCTTAAGTCGACGGCTCCTTCGCGTAGTTTTTGCAAAAAACGACCGAATCCCTTTTCGCCGAGCCAAAATTGAACGGTTCGCGTTACGCCGTCTCCAGTGAGCGTCGCGCCGGAAATTCCGTCGACTTGACTTTCCGCGTTTGAAGATTCTGGATTGACCGCGCCTTTGACGACGCAAATAATCGGCGCGCCCGACTCGTCGAACGCTTTTTTATTCTCCCATTTTTTTAGCCAATTAGGATTGCTAATTTCGCCGCCAAGTCCGGGCGTCTCGCCGTGTTCGTAGAAAACGATACGACCTATCTTTTCTAATTTTTCGTCGAGCGAGACAAACCCGCGCAACGTCGACCACAGACCGGTTCCTTGAACGGGCAAAACGACGTTTCTTAACGCGCCCGAGTCGTCTTTGAAAAGATAGGCCTCCGCATATTTCGGAATCGTCTTTATGCCCGCGACGTCCTCTTCTTTTTTGAGAACGACGACGTTCTTTTTATCTTTTAAGGCGGAGGCGGGATCGACGTCGCGGACGATTTGCCCGATAGCCAAGTCGACGACGACGATTTGCACGTTTTTAAAGCGTTCTTGCGCTTCCTTGGCGGTGATTTTTTGATCGTACAAGACGGATCCCGCCGCGCGAAGAACGTTGACTTGTTTGTCTAGAGCTTTGTTTTGCTGTTGCAGTCCCTTTAACGCGACGTCGGAAACGGAGACGATCACGGCGCAGACGACGCAAAGCGCCGTCGCGACGGCAAACGTTTTTTTGGTGGATTCTTTAACCATAACGCGACTCTTCCTTTTCCTATTTTGTCGCTTCCAGACGTTTTATGCGACGTCGAATATTCGCGGCGACGACAAAATGGTCGAGCGCGGGGGCGAAACAATTGCCAAAAAGAATTGCCAGCATAACGCCTTCAGGATAGGCTGGATTGAACGTCCTGACGACGACGATCAACGCGCCGACGACAAACCCGTAGATTGCTTGACCTCGATGCGTCGCAGCCGCCGTTACTGGATCCGTCGCCATAAAGACGGCGCCAAACGCAAAGCCGCCGAGAATAAAGTGCCAAACTGGTCCAAGTTCCAACGCGGGATAGGCTACGATCGTTTCCGAACTGCAAAAAGTAAACGCCCAAGCGGTTCCAAGTCCCCCTAGGAACGTCCATAGTACGATGCGCCAAGAGATTACGCCGACGACTAACAGGAACGTCATACCGATCAAACAAGCGAGCGTCGACGTTTCGCCGATAGCGCCTGGAACAACGCCTAAGAACGACTGAAGCGCCGTATAACCAGAAGACTGAATTGCCTCGAGACCGCCTTTAGACGCGCAAGCAAGGGGCGTGGCTTGCGAAGTTCCGTCGACTGCGACGCGCCAGACCTGATCGCCCGTTACCGAATGAGAATAGGAGAAGAAGAGAAAAGCGCGCGCGACAAGCGCCGGATTGAGAAAGTTGCGCCCGGTTCCTCCAAAAATCTCTTTGCCGATCACGACTCCGAAGGAAATCGACAGGGCGACTTGCCAAAGGGGAACCGTAGGGGGAAGAATCAAAGGAAAAATGAACCCGGTGACAAAGAACCCTTCGTTGACGTCGTGTTTGTAGACGCTGGCAAAGACGAGTTCCCAAAATAGCCCGACGACCATCGTAACGACGTAAATCGGAAACCAGTAAGCGGCGCCAAAAATGAAACAGCCAAGAAGACTTGATTTTTCAAAGATTCCAAGTTGCGGAACAACGCCGTTAAGCCAAGACAATAACGAACAATGCCAATCGTTGGGAATTACGCCGCTTTGCGCGATCGCGACGTTCGCTTGATAACCGACGTTATACAGACCCGCGACAAGACAGGGAACCAACGCGAAGATCACCGTGATCATCATACGTTTGTAGTCGTAGTTGTCGCGAATGTGGCAAGTTCCCGAAGTTTGCGTCGTCGGCGTGCAGAAAAACGAATCCGCCGCCTCAAAAAGGGGATAGAAGAAAGCGAGAGGCTTGCCTTGGGCAAATAGTTTGTCGTGGATTCTGTCGCGCAACAGACGCGTTTCTTCTTGCAAGGCGTCTTGTATCGTATGGAACGTCATCGAATCAGGTCTCCTCTTTCATCGCTTTGTCGAGCAACGCGCGAAGCGACTTGCCGTAGTCGTTTTTGCCGAAATCGACAAGCGTGCAAAGCGCAAGGTCTTCTTCGTCGAGTTCAAACGCGCCAAGTTTCTCGCTCATATCGACGTCGCCCGCTTCCAACGCCTTGAAAAGGAACATCGGCTCAATATCGAGCGCCGTAAAACGTTCAAAATTGGGGTTGGGAAAGACCGCGCGAACGCCGCCGTGAAGCGCCGTCGTCGTTTTGAAAGGAAATCGAGGCAACCATAGAGAAGCGAACGTGCGCGACGTGGAAAACTTTCTGAAACCGGGCGTCGTCCAACCGAACAATTCACGCGGCACGTGCGTCGAAACGGCGGATATTTGATTAACGTAACGTCCCAGACCGTCCTGATCGGGCTCTATTTTGCGTCCGTAAATCAAACTTCCAGAAATAACGCGGACGTTTTTGTCGTAAATCGATTCGTTTTTAAGCTCGCCGTCGACAAGCTCGCTTACGCTCGAACCTTGAAGAACCTGCAGTAGGCGAGGTTTTCTAAAGGGCGTTCCGCTAAGCGAAACAACGCGATCCGCAGGATAGCGTCCCGTCGTGAAGAGTTCTCCGATCGCGATCGCGTCTTGATAGCCGAGCGACCAAACAATCTTGTTGAGCCCGCAAGGATCGAGTTTGCCAATATGCGTTCCCGTGAGACCTGAAAGCCAACGTCCAAGGAATTGCACGGGCTCGGCGTTGGGAATCGCCTTAATTTTTTCAA
>JAZUGM010000427.1:0-6086 GCA_045641205.1 Thermoguttaceae bacterium | reverse complement strand
GAGGGGCGGAACCGCGCGCGCGCTCGATCAAACGGTTTCAAAGGGGCACAGTATGGGCGGCCGGAACGGGCGTAGGCAAGGGCAACCGAGCGGAACGCGTCTTTGGGAACGCGCCTCTTCCAAATCGCTGGAAGAACTCAATTTAGACGCGGAAACGACCGCAAGGCTCCGCTCGTGGTTCTTTTTTGAGCCCAATCCTTCGATCACGCGCGTGATTACGCTCGCGACGCCCTTTAAAGGCAGCAATTACGCCAACGATTTCACGCAATGGGTCGCGGGTCAAGCGATCGCCGCGCCGCAAGTCGTCTCCAAAGTCTCTTCCTTCATTTCCGACGGTTTGTCGGGTAAATCGAGCGTTCCAACCTTGTTGCAAACGACGACGAGCGTCGATTCGCTCTCCCCGAATTCGCCGATTTTCGCCGCGCTCGACGAGTGTCCGATTCCGTCGAACGTCGCGTTAAACAATATCGTCGGAGTCCTAGACTACGCGGACAAGCGTTTAATCGCGCCGAAAAAAACGGACGGCGTGGTCGAGTTTTCAAGTTCGCATCGCGACGACGTAGAAAGCGAAAAGATCGTTTCGGAATCGCATAGCTACGTGCAAACGCACCCCGCTTCGATTATGGAAGTAAAAGAAATTTTGCTACGCCATCGCGACAAAGCGCGCGAGGAGATCGCCAAGAACGCCCCGACGAAAAACGAATTTCAAGACGCCAAAAATACAAACGCCCCTGAAGGCGAGCCTTCGCGGAACGCGCGCGTAGACGGCGCCGCCGCGTTGAATAAACAATAATTGAACAAACAATAAACGACGATCGTTCCAAGACTTCGAAGCGAGAATTTCCCGCGCTTGTTCTACGGTCGATCGTAACTTCGTTATCATAAAGAACGCTATGCGCCAAAATCCCGATCCCTATCCGATTCCCGTCTCTCGGCTCGTCGCGACGGAAGCGACGCCGCCCGGTTCGAAAAGTATTACCAATCGCGTCTTGTTGCTTGCGGCGCTGGCGAACGGCGAGTCGACGTTAACCGGCGCGCTAGACGCGGAAGACGCGCGCGTTATGCTCGACGCTTTGCGCGCGCTTGGCGTCGAAGCGAGTCTCGATCCGACGACGCGCGTCGCGAAAATTCGAGGAGTCGACGCTGAATTTCCAGTCAAACGCGCCGATCTTTTCGTCGGAAACAGCGGCACGACCGCGCGTTTTCTACCCGCCGCGCTCGCCTTCGCGCAAGAGGGCGAATATCGAATCGACGGCAAGCCGCGAATGCAAGAACGACCGTTCGGCGATCTGCTCAAAGCGCTCGACGCGTTGGATCGAGACGTCGTAAGCGAACGAGGAACCGAACGTCCCCCGCTAATTGTTCGCGGCAAGCGCGACGCAAACGCGGCGCCCGTCGTCGTTCCGATCGCGGCGGACGTCTCCAGCCAGTTTCTCAGCGGTCTGTTAATGGCGTCGCCCTTGGCGCGGCGCGACTTGACGTTCGAAATCACGAGCGCGCTTGCTTCGCGTCCATACGTCGAAACGACGCTCGCGACGATGCGCGCGTTCGGAGTCGAAGTCGAAACGGACGATTCTTTCCGTCGCTTCGCGATTCGCGCGGGTCAACGCTACCGCGCGCGCGAATACGCGATCGAGCCGGACGCCTCCGCCGCGAGTTATTTCTTCGCCTTGCCCGCGATTCTTGGCGGTCGAATAACGATTCGCGGACTCTCGCGTAGTTCGTTGCAAGGCGACGTCGCGTTTGTCGACTGCTTAGAACAAGCGGGTTGCGACGTCGCGTGGTCGAACGACTCGATTACCGTCGAAAGACCAAGGCGTCCCGACGGAACGCTCGCGCCCTTGCGCGGAATCGACGTCGATTTGAACGCGCATAGCGACGTCGCGCAAACGCTGGGCGTCGTCGCGATCTTCGCCGACTCGCCGACTTCGATTCGCAACGTCGCCAATATGCGCGTCAAAGAAACGGATCGAATCGCCGCGCTGACTTGCGAACTGCGCAAACTTGGCGCGCGCGTCGAAGAGCGTCCCGACGGGCTGACGATCGATCCGACCGGCGTCAAGCTCCAAGGCGCGACGATTTCAACCTACGACGATCACCGTATGGCGATGAGTTTCGCTTTGGCGGGCTTGCGAATACCGGGCGTCGCGATCGAAAATCCAAACTGCGTCGCAAAGACCTACCCGGAGTTTTTCGAAGACTTGGCGCGAGCGACAGAACCGATTTGAGCGACGCGCCCTCCCTTGTCTAGTCGGCGATTCTTTGTATAATTTTACCGAAATTTTGACGACGCGCCCTTTGCGCGTCTCGTCGCGTTAGGCGACGTTAAGCAATAAACGACCTTTAAAAAGCGGAGCGTTTTATGAGCGACCTAATTCTTTATCACGGCGGAAGAACGGAACCCGTTTGCCGCGCGATCCCCGAAGAACAAATTGAAGAACAACTCAAGCGCGCGCAGACGTTGACGAAAGTTCCCGTCAGCGACGCCGATTTGTCGACCGTGTATCGTTGGGGCGACGGCGGCTTGACCCCTCTGTCCGGTCCGATGGATTCCGTCGCGTTTAATCGCGTTTTGGACGAAGCGGTCGTCGAATACGAAGGCAAAAAATACGCGTGGACGATTCCGCTTTCTCTGCCCGTAACCGAAGAATTGGCGAAAACGCTCAAGCCGGGTCAAGAAGTCGCTCTGACGAACAACGCGGGCGAAATCGTCGCTACGCTCGAACTGAACGACGTCTTCCCGTGGGACAAGTCCCGATACCTCAAAGCGGTCTATCTCACCGACCGCACCGACCATCCGGGCGCGGATATGGCGCTTGTCAACGACGCCGACAAAACCTACTTGCTCGGCGGCGTTATCAACGTCTTCCCGCAAAAGAAGAATCCCGCCTTCGGAAAATACGTCCTTTCGCCGAAAGAAGTTCGCGCGCTTATCGCGAAGCGTGGCTGGAACCGCGTCGTCGCGTTCCAAACGCGCAACCCGTTGCACCGCGCCCACGAATACGCGCTCGTCTACGGACTTGAAAAACTGCTCAAAGACGGCTACAACGCGGGCGCGTGCTTGAATCCGCTCGTCGGCGAAACGAAGGGCGACGACGTCAACGCCGAGATTCGTATGCAAACTTACGAAAAGCTGATCGCCGACCGCGCGCTTGGCGAAGGCGATTCCGACGTCGAATTGTGGTCGAAGCTGGGCGAGTCGGTTCCCGACCGCGTCGTCCTGCTCGGACTCGACATTAAAATGTTCTACGGCGGTCCGAAAGAAGCCGTTATGCACGCGATCTACCGTCAAAACTTCGGATTCACCGACGTTATTATCGGACGCAAACACGCCGACGCGCCTTATAAAGACGGAACGGCGATCTGGGGCGATTTCGACGCGCAAGAGATTTTCGAAAATCTCAACGGCGATTTGCAAGAAAAACCGCTCAAAGTCGGGTTTGCCGCCTACTACGAATCGATCGGACGCGTCGACCTGATGGAATTCCACAAGGAAGAAAAGCCCGTCTTTATTTCCGGAAAAGCCGTCCGCGCCACCCTTCAAAAGGGCGAGCAAGTCGACCCGCGCATTATGCGCCCGACGACTTCCGCTATTTTAGCCGCCGCGATGAAACAAAACTGAGCGTAAAACGCCCGTCGTTCTGGAAAAATAAGCGAGTCGAACTTTGCGTTTGACTCGCTTTTTTGGTAATCGTTAATAGTCGCCTCTTTAGCCGACGATATTATTCGACTCCAAGCGCTTTGAAGACCGCGTCTTCGGCGCTCGAGTAGAACAACAAGCTAAAACAACTTATCAGATCTGGGGGAACTTTCGCGAGGTCGCTCGCAGACGCGATCGGAATCAAAACTTGTTTTGCGCCCCCGTCGAGACAAACTTGAAGCGTATCCGCTAATTCTTCGACTTTCAAAATCGTGCCCGCGATGCTAATTTCGCCGAGAATTGCCAGACTGTTGCGCGTCGGTTTATTCAACGCGATCGACGCCAACGCGACAAGAGTGGGCAAGGTTAGTTTTTCCGTTATGCCGACGCCGTAGAGGTCTTGATAATTGACGACGTAATCTTTGGTCGTCGTACTGATCGAACCGCTGATTCTCGAGCCGTTCGCTTTTAAGTAGCTAAGCGCCGCGTTTGCCGCCTCTTTGCAATTTCCGTTGGAACCGAGCCCCGTTCGTTCGAATTTTCCCGAGCCGGACGTCATTTGACTCTCTAAACGAAAGACTCCGAGCATACCCGATTTGCCCTGCGAAACAGTATAAACTTGACCGGGATTACACGTTCCTTCCGGGATAAGTTTTCCGCCCCCTTGTTCCGGGACGGAAACGTATTTCTCTTCTAGCGTTTCGAGATCGACGTAAGAAAAATTCACGTCGTAAAATTCCATTCCGCCCAGCTTTTTGAGTTGCTCTTTGACGCGTCGGCGCGTCTCCAAGGCGAAAACGAGAATTTCCTCGACCTCCTCTTTGGAAAACGTCCCGTTCGGATAAAGCAATTTGAGCAAGCCGTCGAGCGTTTTTCGCACGGCGATCGCGTCGCGCTGATTCAAGTTCTTGCCCAAACGAAAGTATTTGTCCAACGCGTCCCCAAATTGTTCCTTGCGAAGTTCGCGAACAAACGCGGCGAAATAGTCCGTGATGAACCCATAGTCGTTAGTGAAATGTTCCGGGTGAAATTTCGGAACTTCCCAGCCTGGAATATAACAGTGAAGACGATCCAGAAACGCCGTGTCGGTTCCCATCTCCGGCGGAAAAGGCGCGAAAAGACTCGACGTCTTCAAAAGAACGTCGACGCCCTGATTGATATTTCCGACAAAAACCATCGACGCCGACGCCGCTTTTTCTTCCTTGCCGCGCGCAAAAGAGCCGGACGCCATATAATCCTTCATTATTTGGATTCCGTCTTTGTCTTTAAATTTGATCCCGGCTACTTCGTCAAACGCGACGCAATCCCAAAGACCGACCAAGCCGACCGCCTTTTTACTCATATTGTAAAACAGATTCGCGACCGTCGACTGACCGCCCGAAACTAAAATACTGTTCGGCGATATTTCTTTGTAAATATGCGACTTGCCCGTGCTACGCGGTCCAAGTTCGCACAAATTGAAATTGTTCTCGACAAGCGGAAGCATACGCGCGAGCAAAAGGAATTTCTCGCGCGTCGTCAATAAGTCGGGCTCCAAGCCGACCGAACGAAGCAAAACGTCGATCCATTCCTCTTTCGTAAACTCGCCGCGTCCTCGTTTTAGCTCGTCGACGTCGACGCGCGGCATTTGAATCGGAGTTAGTTTCTCGATCGATATCGGCGGAAGGGCTCTTTCGTTTTCGTCAAATTCGTAAGCAAGACGAACAATGCACCAAATACCTCCGCAAAGTAAACGATCAAATTTCGTCGGGTATTCCTCTGAAATCGGAACGTCTTTCAAGCCAAGATTGGAAAACTCCGCTTCGTAAGAATCGTTCTTTAAATTCAGCTTGACGGTAAGTTTGTCGATAACCGTATACGTTCCTTTTTGGCGCAAAAATGAGAGCGTCTTTTGCGCTTCGTCGGGGCGAACGAAATTTCGCGCCAAAATCTGCTTGACTTTCTCGACGCCCTCTTCAATAATTTCCGGGTCGTCCGACGAACAATATTGCCCCAGCAGATACTCAAGAACATAGACGGGCACGTTCGCGCCCTCTTTGATCTGTTTCGTAAGGTCTTTTCGAACGATCTTTCCGTCAAAACAACGACGAAGTTTCTCTTTTATGATCGCGCGCGCGTCCGCAAATTCTTCCGAGTCGTTCATAATTCTTTACTCCGTCGTCAATCCCATTCTGCGAAATCGTCGGACGCGAAAGGAATATCGATTTGAAACTCCTCGCGTTGCGGAATTTGCAGTCCCTTTTCGTCGACGATCGCAAGATAATACACGTCTGCGGCGCTAAACGCGGTCTGCTTCAAATTGAACTTGCAACGAAACGTTCGTCCCCTTGCGTCCGTACTCGTCTTATCGGCGACGATTTTGGCGACGTCGCTGATCGTTTTGTCGTTTGAGTCGGTGAAATAGAGCAAATAAGTCTCTTGCGCTCGATTGGCGCCGACCGCCTCT
>JAZUGM010000426.1:0-4603 GCA_045641205.1 Thermoguttaceae bacterium | reverse complement strand
CCAAAAACGCGTCCGTAATAAAAGCAAAATTTTCCGCCAAACCTCAAAGCGCCCGTTTACCGCCATCAACGCGCATCGAAAAAATTAGCGTCCGAGCGGGTCTGCAAAAAAAATATGCGCTTTCAAACGACGCGTCGACTGTGAAATTGGTTTGGCGCTACGTCAAGCGAAGCGCCGTACGCTCGTCTAAAAACGAGCGGGTTATCGCACCGGGCCTACGCGCCGATTCGTCCGCGACGCTTTTTCGTGAACGCTTACAATTAAACCGTCCCTTGAACAAAATCAAATTCGTTTTCGTCAAAAGAAGCGAACTCAGTATCCTCATACGCGTTTCTGAACAGCGCAGATTCGTCGAATATTCGCTCGTCGGACGAAAGAGGGTTAAGTCGCGCGTTCCAAGGAGTCGACAAAACAAACGTCAGGTCGTAAAGGACGCCTGTTTCAACGCGAGCAGTATTGACGGCTTTGAGGTAATACGTTCCAGTCGAAAGACCGTCTAATGAAATTTGTTTCGTTCCGTTCTTACCCGACGACAAGCCAATTACGGTTCCAGACGCATCGTAAAGACTCAAGTCGAGGTCAGCGCCAGAAGATTGCGTATATTTTAAATTAATATAAGATCCAGACGTTAGTAAATTCGTAATCGTAAATTTGTACCAATCCTGATCGCAACTAGCGCCCGCAACCAAATTTGCGACCGTTCTAGTCGACGAAATCGTTCCAAGATTGGTCGCCTTATTTCGCGAATCATTCTGTTCGTAAGAATCGTCGCCGTTCGTTTTCTTCGTAATCGTCGCCGATACGACGCCGGAATATCCCAACCCATCTTTTGCCGTCGCAACCACGCGCAAATAGAACCCTACGTCGCAAACCGTCGGCGTATAAAACGAATCGGTCGCGCCTTCGATCGCCGTCGCCGTTCCGTTCGACGAATTGGCGACGCGAAACCATTGATACGCGACGCCGTCGCCCGAAACCTTTTTCGAACCTGCGTAGAGCATCGTCGTGATCTTCTTTCCCACCGTCGCCTGCGTCGACGTCGCGACGCGCGTCAATTCCTTCACGGGCGCGACGACGGTAATCGTAATCGACCGCACATTGTCGTTCTCGTCCTTCTCGTCGACGGCGTTTCCAGAGTCCAGCTTTACCGTGATCGTATGAACGCCTGCAGAAAGTTTTCCCAAACTGACTCCGCCGCCGTTCGTCGAATATTTTCCGCTAGTCAACCCGGAAGTATTCGTCGATTTACGCGAAGAACCGTCGACGTAAATTTGCGTTGAGAACTTCGTTTTAAAAGTCTTAGTCGCGTCGAAAGCATAGCGAACATAGACGTTCTCTTCCGTCGAAAACGTCGTTTTGCTAGACGTTCCGTTTGATTTCGTCGAAAGGACGACGGAATCGTCCCAATCTTTTGGCTGGTAAAACGCAAGATTGGGCTTTTCCGGCGCAACGACGGTAACCGTAATCGTCCGCATATTGTCGTTCTCGTCCTTCTCGTCGACGGCGTTCCCAGAGTCCAGCTTTACCGTGATCGTATGAACGCCCGCCGAAAGATTTCCCAAACTGATCCCGCCGCCGTTCGTTGAATATTTTCCGCTAGTTAACCCGGAAGTATTCGTCGATTTACGCGAAGAGCCGTCGACGTAAATTTGCGTTGAGAACTTCGTTTTAAAAGTCTTGGTCGTGTCGAAAGCATAGCGAACATAGACGTTCTCTTCCGTCGAAAACGTCGTTTTGCTAGACGTTCCGTTTGATTTCGTCGAAAGAACGACGGAATCGTCCCAATCGTTTGGCTGGTAAAACGCCAAGTTAGGTCTCATAGGCGGGATGATCGTAAGAGAATATTTAACGCCCGTCGAAACTTTATAGCAATTATATACCATTACGACGTAGGTTCCGGCGTCTAGACCGTTCAGTGAAATTTTTCCGGTTCCTTTGGGATTTATGGCGTCAATTCTATTTCCTAAATCGTCGTAGAGGAACAAATAAAGACAGGCGCTTCTTGAATTGTACGAATACTTTAATTCGACGTAAGAATCTGAAGTTCCGTCTTCCGTAATCGTAAACCTAAACCAATCCGCTAGGTTGTCCGCGCCTGCGACCAAATTCGACGTCGTTTTCGTCGACGTCAACGTTCCGAAATCGTACGCCGTCGTAAACGAGTCGTTTGGTCCGCAAGCGTCGTCCTGCACGACGACCGTAAACGTAATCGTTCGCTCGTTGTTAGTTTCGTCCGACTCGTCGACTGCGTTCGTAGCGTCCAGTCTAACCGAAAACGAGTGCGTTCCAGCTGAAAGTCTGCCAAGGTTCAAAAAGCGTACTTCCTCGGTAGAACCGTCAAGCAACGTAGCTTGCCCGACAAGAATTCCGTCTAAATAAACGTATTGACGGCAAGTTTTGTCGATCGTTTCCGTAACGCTATAAGCAAACTTGAGAGCGACGTTTTCCGAAGTTGAAAACGTCGTCTTACACGTCGTCGCTTGGAAATCCGACACGGCGATAACGGAGTCGCTCCATCCGAACGGTTGATAGAACGCCAAGTCTGGTTTGACGATCAGCGGAACGACGGTTAACGAATATTTTGCCGCAAGCGTAGCGTTAGAGTAATAATTATAAACTCTAATATAATAAGTTCCCGCAACAAGACCTTCCAAGGAAACCTTTTCCGTTCCCGTCGTTCCTTTTGAAAAGCCGATCTGATTCGCAAATTCGTCGTAAAGTTCTAAGTCGACGTCCGCATCGGTCGTTTGCGTATATTTGACCTCGACGTAAGAATCCGTTCCTCCGTCGTTCAGGATCGTAAACCTATACCAGTCTGAGTTTTGATAGACGCCCGCAACCAAATTGGAGAACGACGTCGACGACGTAATCGTCCCGAGGTCGAACGCCGTTGAAAACATATCGTTTGGTTCGTAAACGTCGTCGACAACTTGCGACTTTGCAACAACAGTCCCTTCGTAATCGCCGCGTCCCGTCGCTTCGACTTGCAAATAATAACCGACGTCGGAAAGCGTCGGCGTATAATAAGCGCTAGTCGCGCCGCTAATCATTATTGGCGCGCCGCTTTCGGGTTCGGTTAAACGATACCACTGATAAGTCGCGGCGTCGGCAGCGACTTTCAACGACCCGACGTAGGGCGTGGCGATTAACGTTGTTCCGACTTTTGGAACAGTCGACGAAATCGTTACGCCTGTCAAATTTTTGGACGCGACTCCCCGTTGATATTCGTAAGCTCCGACGTCGACGCTTGTTCCGCTGACGCGCGAAGCGCCCGCTAAATCGCGTTTCAACGTGAAACCGTCTTTGTCGACCGCCAAACTCGTATTTCCTTTATCGAGCGCGACCGAATTGGACGACAAGGCAAAGTTGCGAGTCGACGCGGAAACGAACAAAGCTTTGCCGCTCGAATAGGCGACGTTATTCGACGAGCCGGTCGTCCAAGACGAATAAGACGAAACGTTGTTTTTACCGACGAACGTTCCGTAAAGTTCGCGTGCGTTTGACGTTCCTCCCTTGTTTTCTACGACGATCGTATTGAAGACGTTCGTCGTTTGACTCGCGTAGATCGCCGCGCCTACGGAATACGCGCTATTGCCGTAAAACGTGCAGTTGACGACGTCCGACGACGCGGTCAAGTAAAGCGCGCCGCCATAGCTTTGCGCCTCGTTTCCCACGAACAACGAACCAACGATACGTCCATCGCGCGAGTTGAGCTGAATCGCTCCGCCGTTATACGAGGCGTCGTTGTCTATAAACGTCGAATTTTCGACGTACAAATTCCCGTAAGTACGAACGGCGCCGCCCGACTTGTTCGTTTCGTTGGAATCAAATAAAGTACGATAAATAGAAATCGAAGTTTTCGATTCGCCCCCGATAGCTCCTCCGCCGCTATAAGGGCAAAATTCGTTTAACAACGAATTGCGGCGGAAAACGGAATCGACGACGATCGCTTCTCCAGACGCGACGGCGATCGCTCCTCCGCGAACAGTGTAATAATCGGGGGTCGAGACGGCGTTGTCGTAAAAAACGCAACGATCTATCGTCAAGAGAGAACCGTAGAAATACACTCCGGCGCCGTCCGCGTGGTCGGAAACGCCTTGATAAGAATTAACGCCGCCCGTAACGTTCAACCCAATTAACGACAGGTTCAATTTACCGCCTTTATGAGCGTAACCGTTGACGTAAAAAACACGATTTTCGTTTCCGCCGTCGAGCGTGACGCCGGGCGCAAACGCGCCGTCGGCGCCAACCTTTCCCAAGGCGGACGCGTCGATCGAAAGGGACGAGCGAACTTCCAACGAACCTTCCGTAACGGAAATCGTTTTTCCCTTTAACGACGAAGCGAACGTAATCGAAGAACCGTCGGAAGCTAGACCGTACATAGTCGCATAATCGATCGCCTCGCGAAGCGAAATCAACCCGTCGTTCGGATCGCAAACGTCTTTTACGGTCGTAACCGTAAGAGACGGCGTTTCTTGGGTTGCGGAAAAAGTCGATACAGATTGTCCGCTCGATTCGGGCGAATTCGCGTAAGCGCCGTTCGCCTTAGCGACGACCTTAACGTAATAAGTCATACCCGTTCTGAGTCCCTTCAACGAAACGG
>JAZUGM010000425.1:0-2074 GCA_045641205.1 Thermoguttaceae bacterium | reverse complement strand
CTAACCCCCGAATTTCATTCGGCGACTTGTCGCGAGCGCTTACAAAATTAGAATAACCGCGTAAACGTCGCGCGCCAATTCGCCCGTCGTCGGGCGAACGTTATGCGACTCGTAAAAAAGTCGACTCGAGTTTGGAATCAAGTTCGCTCCGCTTCCCACTTCGCGACTTCTTCCTTGAATTGTTCGTTTGTCGGCTCCGTTCCGGCTTCGACGTCTTTTTTGAACTGTTCGCGCAAATTTTGAAGGAGCCGTTCGTAATTGGGCGTGATCGAAGCGGTCGCGCGTTGGTAGAAGCAAGTTCCGAACAAGTGGTCGATCTCGTGTTGCGCGATGCGCGCTTGGAACCCTTTCCAGAAATACGTCTGAACTTTGCCCTCAAGATCGATCGCTTGAAGTTTGACTTCCTTGGCGCGCGGAACGATCATTCGCAGATCGGGAAAACTCAAACAGCCCTCTTCGCCTTCTTCGTTGGCGCCTTTGTATTTGAGAATCACGGGATTGATCAGGACGAATTCTTCTTCCTTTTGTTCGGGATCGCCCGTCTGATTGACGACGACCATTTGATAAGGCAAGCCGACTTGATTCGCCGCCAGACCGACGCCGGCGTTTTCGTACATCAATTTGAACATCTCGGCGGCAATTTCGCGAATCCGCTCGTCGATTTTACGAAGAGGCTTGCTTTGATAAGCAAGAATAGGGTGAGGATATTTTACTACGCGCATTCTAGTATTTTCCTAAGCGTTGTGTATAATCGTCGTAAACGAGTTTGCGCGCAAGGAATTTGACGCCAACGCGCGCTCACGTTAATTATACGGCAATTTCAAAACGTTACAAGACGCGAAATAAAATGGGAAAAATCGATTTCAATTCCGAAGAACGGAACGGCGTTGGGCGCGCGTCGCATTCGCGCGAGAAGAAACGAGCGATTTTCGCGCCTTCGCGAATCGCAGGCGCGCGTCTAAGCGCGTGGAAAAGCTGGTTAAGTTCAAGTTTCGGTTCGATCGTTTTTCACGCGCTTCTTTTACTCGTTCTCTTGGCGCTAATCCAAGGAAGCAAGTCGGGCTCCGGCGCCAATTCGGGGCGGGAGACCGACGAAGTGGGGATTGTTTTTTCCGATTCGACTCAAAAACTTGTCGACGTTTCCGACGAACTTGAAGAAGACGCGCAAAAACGCGCGGAAGATTCCGACCCGCAGACGCGCGAAGACGCCGCTACGGAAGATTCCGCGCGAGCCGATTTGGAACGTTTGTTGCCTTCCAACGAAATTGGCGCGTCGCTTTCGCAAGAAGCGCAAGGCTTTGAATCCTCTCTTGCCGCGCAAATTCAGTCGGGCGCGTCCTCTCCCTCGTCGGGTCAAAACGTCGGGTTTGGCGACGTGCGCGGCTCCGGCGGAAAATTCGTTTACGTTCTCGACCGTTCCGACAGTATGGGCTGGCGCGGCGGCGCTCCGATGCGACGCGCGATTTCCGACGCCGTCGCAAGCGTGCAAAGTTTAGACGCCAAGTCGGGCGCGCGGCAATTTCAGATTTTTGTCTACAATCACGACGTCGAAGTTTTAGGCGGCGCCGCGAAATTGCTAGAAACAAGCGAAGTCAACAAAAATCTCGCGCTCAGATTTTTACGATCGCTCGTGCCGACCGGCGGAACCGAACCGGCAAAGGCGTTGGAAAGAGCGCTGGCGCTCAAGCCCGACGTCGCGTTCTTTTTGACCGACGCCGACGAAGAACTTACGGAAGAGGAACTTGAACGCGTTCAGGCGTTGCGCAAACGCTACAAAGTCAAGCAAATTTGCGTCGTAGAATTTGGCAAGTCGACCGATCCGAAAAAAAAGTCGTTTCGTCGTTTGGCGGGCGAAAACGGTGGAACTTACGTTTTTAAAGACGTCGAAGGGTTTTAAAACGCGTTTTTTGTCGTTTTTTGAAAATTTTTTGACTTTTTTTTCTTACGACTCTTGAATTTCTTCTTTCTTTTTCTGATAATTGAGGGGACGCTTGTCGCGCCCGAGAACGAGTCGAAGGGGACGAGCGGACGAAAGGTTGGGGACGATATGTCGAAAAACTGGAAACGCAACGAC
>JAZUGM010000424.1:0-3410 GCA_045641205.1 Thermoguttaceae bacterium | reverse complement strand
CTTTTGTTCTTGAATAAGGAACAACTGAATTTTCCGGCGACGATATCCAAGTGGAAACGCGCGTTCCCTTCCCGAATACGAATGCTAAGCGCTTGGAGCCGATGATAGTTGTGAAACCGCGAAAGTAGGTATCGCCGGGTTGTTTTTTGAAAGCCTGTTCTTTGAGCAGGCTTTTTTCATTTCTTGATCGCGCTTCTGCGCGCGCAGTAAAATTGTCGAGTTCGTATCGCGTCGCTTTACGACGCGCGCGAAAGCCGCCTGCAATGCAGGCGGATGGCACGGGTAAACGTTGGTAATAGGTAGTGTTCACGCAATATTCAGAATGAGGTTCGCGTTTGAATCGCGCCGTAAGGCGCGCGCGATAAGCCGCCCGTCAACGACGGGCGGATCGGCGCCGCCGAAAACCCGTCCGTTATCAAAGCGAAATTATCCGACAAACCCCAAAATTCCCGTTTACGGAGAACCGAGTTTATCGGAAGAATTAGCGTTTGAAGGTTCTGCGAAAAACATACGAACATTCAAACGACGCGTCGACTGTAAAAAACAAAAAATCGTTTGCGCAACGTCAAGCGAACCGCCGATCCGCCCGTCGTTGACGGGCGGCTTGTCGCGCGCCGTTACGCGGCGGTTGTGGCGCGGCGCTTTTCCGTGAACGCTTACGTTTTTTTTCTCTTGGTTGCATCTGTTTTTGGACGCGTTATAATAAAGTTTAATCGGAAAGACAGTTAATTTTTCCTATAACGCAGGTTTCGATATGAAAAAAGAATCGCAAATTTTAGTTTTTTTGGTCAGGTTTGTTCTACTTGGAATGGTCGTTCTTGTGATGTGTTGCGAACGATCCAGCGCTCAACAAGTCCTTCTTTCAGAAGATCGTCTCGTCGTTTCTGATTTTGAAGGCGACGATTATGAAGGTTGGACTATCGAAGGAAACGCTTTTGGAACGGCTCCCGTTTCCAATGAAAAATTGGGCGGTATGGGTGTTGTTTTTGGACAACACGGTAAAAAATTAGTCAATACGTTTTTTCCGAACGAAGACGCTTCGACGGGCGCTTTGACTTCTCCTGAATTTTTGATAGAACGCGACAGGATTGTTTTTTACGTCGGAGGCGGAAATTTCCCTGGCGAGACTGGGATCAGTTTACTTGTCGACGGTAAGACTGTTTTTACGACTTCGGGGCTTTTTAATCGATCGCGTATTGGGCACGAGGGTCTTGAGCGTCGAAGTTGGGACGTTTCGGCGTATCGCGGTAAAAAAGCGCAAATTTGCATTTTTGACAAAAAAGCGGGCGGCGATTGGGGGCATATAAAAGTCGATTATATTTATCAAACGAACGAGAAACTTTCCGACGTCGAAAATCGCCTCGAAGTTATTGATTCTGCGACTCCCGTTCTCTATGATCGAATGCTTTTGGGACAATTTATCGAACATTTTCACCGTCAAGTTTACGGCGGCATATGGGAGCCGGGTTCGAAATTGTCGGACGCCGACGGTTATCGTCAAGACGTTGTTGAAGCGTTGCGCGAGTTGCGCGTTCCGATCGTTCGTTGGCCGGGCGGCTGTTTCGTCTCCGCTTATCATTGGATCAACGGCGTCGGACCCGACCGCCAACCGTATTACGATAAGGCGTGGTTTGTCGAAGATCCGAATACGTTTGGCACGGCGGAATACGTTAAATGGTGTCGAATGATCGGCGCGGAACCCTATATTTGCACGAACGCCGGGACGGGAACGCCCGAAGAAATGAGCGATTGGGTCGAATATTGCAATCTGAACGTCGGAAAATATGGACGTATGCGTAAAGAACACGGTTACGAAGAGCCTTTTAACGTCAAATATTGGAGCGTCGGCAATGAAAATTGGGGCAGACACGAGATCGGCGCTAAGACTGTCGACGAATGGGGACCGTTAGTTCGCGAGTCGGGAAAAATGATGCTTTGCACAGACTCGGATATTAAACTATTTGCGGCGGCGCTTCCGAACGAAGATTGGACGTTGCCGTTACTCAAGACGGCGGGATACTTGCTCGATTATGTTTCGATACACGGGTATTGGAGTTGGTTGGATAAAAACAATAAGCCCGCGCCTTATTTAGAGTGCATACTTAAAACGATGGAGCCGGAGCGCGAAATTTTGCGAACGATCGGCATTCTGGAAAAGACCAATTCGCGCGGACGCGTCAAGATTGCGTTTGACGAGTGGAATTTGCGAGGATGGCATCATCCCGGCATTGCCAACCCGAAGGGTAAAGACCTTGAGGCACGAAAACTAAACGACGACAACAGCGTTTATACGATGGCCGACGCCCTGTTTTCAGCCTGTTTTCTCAATTCTTGCGTCAGACGTTGCGAGGACGTGTCGATCGCTTGTTTCTCGCCGATCGTCAATGTTCGCGGAGCGTTGTACGTTTATCCCGAAGGGATCGTGAAACGATCGACTTTTTACGTTTTTAAAATGTATTCCGATCTGTTAGAGAAAAATTATCTTCCGATTCAATTTAATTCGGAAATGTTGACCGTCAACGAACGTTTGATCGCAAAAGTCGACGCGATACTTACTTGCAACGATGAAAAAACAAAATTCGCATTGAGTTTGGTCAATAAGGATCCTGAACAAGAAGCGATCGTCGATTTGAATCTTGAAGCGTTGGTAGGTCGCGAGCTGGAATCGATCAAAGGAACGGTTCTTTCCGGAAATTCTCCCGACGATTATAACGACGTTGGAAGCGAAAACAACGTTGTTCCGCGCGAAATGGAATTTCAGATTAAAAATGGATCGGTCGTTCTTCCTCCCCATTCTTTAAGCGTTCTCAAGTTTGAAAAACGACCTCTTTAAAGTTGAAATCTTAAAACGCTAACGTTCCGTTGAAATCCGCGCTTTCCCCGTTAAAAAAATGGGGAAAGTCGGTTTTAAAGGTCTCGTCTTGATTCGGAACGGAATTAATTATACTAATTTGGTTGAGCGAAACGTCCTCGACGTATTGAAACGACCTCAGACGCGAGGGAATCCGATGATTCTATCCACGACTGAAATATTAAACCGCGCGTATGATTTCGTCGCCAAGTGGGAAGGCGGACGCAAAAGCGAGAAATCTGAAGCGCAGGCGTTTGTTATCGAATTTCTCAACGTTTTTGGCGTCGATCGACGCGTCGCGGCGACTTACTTGGAATACCCGCTAAAAAAACCGACCGGCGCGCAGGGGTTCGTCGATTGTTTCTGGGCGCGTCAGATTCTGATTGAAATGAAGAAAAGCGGCGTCGACCTAGAAGCTGCGTATCGTCAGGCGATCGATTATTGTCATAGCGAAGTCGTGAAAAATCAGGCGCCAAAGGGCGTCTTAGTTTGTAATTTCGACGAGTTTTTCTATCAGGATTTCGACACGCTCGAGGAAATTCGATTTTCGTTGCGCGAC
>JAZUGM010000423.1:0-7779 GCA_045641205.1 Thermoguttaceae bacterium | reverse complement strand
GTTTGCGCGCAAGAACTCGCGCGTAAACTTGACGCCGTTTTGGAGTCGGGCGATTGGGCGCGTCGACTTGTCGAACCGTTTGACGTCGCCTTAATCGGCGCCGCAAACGTAGGGAAGAGCAGTTTGCTCAACGCGATCCTTGGGTACGAACGCGCGGTCGTTTCTTCGTTCGAAGGGACGACTCGCGATTTAGTGGGCGCTTTGCGCGTAATCGACGGCTGGAATTTTCGTTTTGTCGACGCGGCCGGTTTGCGCGACACGCAAGACCAAATCGAACTTAACGGCGCGCGTTTGGCGGTTGATTTCGCGCGAAACGCCGACCTCGTTTTGTTTGTGTGCGATCCGACTCGAAGTCGACTTGAGCAACGCGCGTTGTTTAAGGAACGCTTGGGGGCGGATACGTTTGAAGCGTCGACGTTTAAAACCGTTTACGCGCTTAACAAAATCGACTTGCCGTCAGAAGATTGGCGCGACGAATGGAAGAACGACGACGAATCGACTTATTTCTCGATCAGCGCGCGATCCGGCGTCGGAATCGAAAAGCTGTTGCGCGCGATTTTGACGAGTTGCGTCGACTACGACGCGATCAAATCGACGCCCGGCTGGCATAGTTCGGAACAGGCGTCGTTCTTGCGCGAACTGCGCGATTTGTGCGCTCGCGGCGATTTTGAGGGCGCGTTAAGAACGTTGGAACGCGCGTAATTTTTTTAGACGCAGTTTTTTAGACCCCGTTTTGGGGTTCCCGTCGAGCGGAAAATAACGTCGGCGTCGAAGAGACGCCTTAAGGAAGACGATGTTGCACGGTTCTATTGAAGCCTTTACTTTTGGATTAGACGTCGACGTTTTGCGACTCCTGTGGATTGCGCTGGGGGCGAGCGTCGTCGCGACCGTATGGCTTGGCGACGCCAAGGAAGGCGGAACCGATGAAAGAGAACGCACGAAAGAGCGACTTGAAACCGCTTTGCGCACGTTGTCCAATTTGATTTCGTCTTACGCTTTACGACGAGACACTGCGAAGAACGCCGCAGTCAAAAGGATCGACGCGGGGGAAGATTTGACCGACGTTGCGAACGAATCGCAAAAGTCGAGCGCGACCGATTCGCGCGCGCCGCAAGCGCAGACGGGCGATTTGCAAAACGCGCAAATTAATTCCGTAGATTTTTGGCGCGAGGACTACTGGAATTTCGAGTTCAATTTAGAGGGCGATCTTTTTGCCGCTGACGAAGAGAAAAAAGAAAACGCCGACGCGTGGAAGGAATCGTTAAAAGACGAGGAGGACAAGGAGGAGGAAAAAGGGAAGCCGGACGACGAGACGGAACAAGACGACGCGGAACGAGACAAAGGACGCGCCAATTATTTCGGAGCGTTCTTTAGAAATCGCAATTATCCGCCCGACGCGACCGATCCCGACGCGCAAGAACGTAAAAAAGAACGGAGCGCCAACGCGATTCCGCGCTGGCGACGTCGAGAAGAAGCGCGCGACGAATCTGATCGCGACGAATCTGATCGTAGCGAGACCGACGTCGATAAAGAAACGCGTTTGTCCGACGATTCGATCGTCTTTCCTTCCGACGACGAGCCGTCGGAACAAGAAGCCGACGATGGGGAAGATTACGTTCCTTGGAGCGACGGTCCGGATTTCGACTACCTCGAAGACGAGTCCGTTTCGCTCGACGACAAGATCGTCTATTTGCGCAAGCGTTTCGAGGAGGGCGACGAATGCTCGCGCGTTGAACTGGCGCGTTTGCTTATTCAAAAAGCCGCGATTTCCAACGACGGGAACGAAGCCAAAGTTCTGAGCGTTTTAGACGAAGCGGAACGAATACTACGCGAAGTCGGCGCTCAGCGTTCTTCCAACGTTTACGACGACGGCGAATATTCCGAGTTGCTTGGACAAGCTCTTTTGCAACGTCCCGTTTTCTATTTGCGCAACGGTTTGAAGCCGCCGATGAAAACCGCCAACGACGCGCTGAATCAGATTCGAAGCTGGGCGGAAGGTTCCTTTTCGTTCGAGTCGCGACGTTTGCTCGCGACCGCTTGGCAAACGCACGGGAATTGTCTTTTAGCTACCGGCGGGGATTCTTCCGCTCTTTCGTCGTTTCGCGAGTCGCGAGAAATGTTCGAATCGTTGGCGGACGAAGGTTGCGAAGAAGTAGAGCCGTCTCTTGCGTTTGTCGCCGCCGCGACGGCGGAAACCTACGTCTCGATCGGAGATTTTCCGAAAGCTCTTGACGCTTATCGCGAGGCGTTGACCTTTTTCGACAAGTATTCCGATCAGGAAGCGTTTCTTGCCGAAAAAGTCAACGTTTTTTTTAGAATGAGTTCCGTTTATCGACGCGTCGGAGACGACGAAAAAGCCGTTCGAGCGTTGCAAGACGCGTTGGAATCGGAAGAACGCTTGGTTTCCTTCAACGAAGGCGCCTATTTTGCGCCCCTTACGCAGTTGTTGGAGTCGCACGCGGAATTGTTGGCGTCGAAAGGAGATTATGAAGACGCGATCGCGTCCTTGGATCGCGCCGTGTCGACGCTGAAACGCGTTTTGGCTTACGACTCCGCGTTGTCGCGGCGCGTCTTGGCTTACGCGCACATTGAAAACGTCTTGCGACGCCGCGCTTCGCTTCATATGTGTCAGGAGCGTTACGCGCGCGCCGCCGAGGACGTTGAGGAATCGCTCGAATATTTGGCGCTTGCGATCAAAAAAGAAGACGCGTTTAATCCTTCCTTGCAGATTGTTTTTTCTAGTTGTCTGTTGTTCGATTTGTGCGGGACGCAGGGACTGTGGGAGTACGCGGCGAAAACGCAAGAAACGCTCGAACGGATTTTAGAACGATTTACGCCGAACGAAAAGAAGAACGTCGCGACGCTTTACGCGCAACTGCTGATGCAACGGCATATTTTGTTGGCGCGGTCGGAACGCGGTTCCGAAGCGTTGCAAGCGACGAATCGCGCGATCGAGACGCTTGAAGCGCTACAAGACGAGGAATTGGAGGACGGTGGCGTCTTTCGCGATTCGCTTTTATCGAAGGCGTATTGTCAACGCGCGTCCTTTCTCGTCGGTTCGAATACGAATAAAAAGAAGTTCGAAGGAGCGCTGGACGATTATCGACGCGCGCGCGAATTGAGCGAACGCGAACTTATCGACGGCGAGACGAAAACGGATTTCTACGCGTTTTACTTGGAATTGTTGGGACAAAAAGCGGCCGCCGAATTGCGCGTCGAGGCTTTTGACGCGATGGAAGACGATTTGAGGCAAGGAATCTCGATAGTCGTCGGTCTGCTACATAAGCGACGTTGGCGTTTTCTTGACGAATTGGCGAAATTGTCCAGACTTGTCGCCGTTTGGGCGCGCGCGTCGAAAAACGAAGCGTTTGCTTTGCGCGTCGTTTGCCTGTTCGTCGCATACGCGCGAAGACTAAGACGCCGATACGTCGAAAGCGAGTGGGACGCCGACGAACAAGAAGACGATTCGCCGCGAAGCCGGACGATTCTGTTAAGTCTTGAAGCGTTTGTCGTCGATATGCGACGCGCGCGCGCCGATCTTTTGGAGACGGGCGAGTGGAACGACGAGTACGCGCAATATTGCGAATGCGGCGATCTTGGCGCGCGTAAAGTAGCGGTACGTAAAATAGCGAGGCAAAACGAATCGACCGCGAGCAAAGAAAAGGACGTCGACGTTGCGGCGTATGATCTGGACGGGGAACGAGAACGGTTTGTACGTGAAATTTTGACGGACGATTTGAAAACAAGAACCGTTTTTCTTGATTACGAGTTCGGCTTGCGCGCGATTATACGACGCGTAATCTCCGGCGAAATCGATTTGGCGCCCGCTTTATATTCGTTTTTAGACAAGACCACCGACGTTTATATCGCTAAAAACGAACCGTTGTTGGCGGCGGAAGAAACGAGCGACGTCGTTAGAATCTTTGACGAGATCGTCGAAAAGCGTCGGTACGATAAAGACGAAACTTTAGATTCGAGTCGCGACGAGGAAGAGAATCTGTTTTGGACTCTTGCCGCTCCTTTCTGGGAATTACAGGCGGCGTTGTTGGCGCGAACGTCGTTAGACGCTTTAGAATCGCTAAACGGTCTTGACGACGACGCGGAACGCGCCGAGGTTGCGAAGGCGTCGGCAAAAGTCGCAAGTTTGCGAACGGAAGTCGCCTATATGAAGGCGGTTCGAGGCGTGAAAAAGATTCCAAGGTCTAATCCTGCGGCGCCGGTTCGTTTTGGAGTCGTCGTCGGCGCTTTCTTCGCTTGGCTTGTGCGAATGGGGCGCGTTGAGGAGGGCGTCGCCTTTGCGCGCGCTGAAGGCGAGGCGCTGGAACGTCGTTTTCGCCGCTCGCCTGTTGGATTTCTTGTCGTCGGGACGTATTACGACAACGTTTCCCAAGTCGCTTTGCAGAGCGCCGACGATCGCGTATTCGCCAAAGAATGCTTGTTAAAAGTACGCGACGCTCTTACGAGTAGTCGCGCGTTTGTAGGGGGGATTTTCCCCCCGCCCCTGTTGGAACGACTTGGAAGCGTCGAACGACGATTGGCGACGATCGCCTCAAAAGACGGCGACGAGACTGAAGCCGACGCGCGACTCCGCTCTTCGGCTAACTATTATTCTCAATGCGTCGTCAGAGATCGATTTCAAAGACAGGCGTTTGAAGGTTTTGCCGAGGCGCTTGGCGCGCTTTTCAATTCGAATTCAGCAGAGAATGGGAAACTTGCGTCCGTTTTGTTCCGTCAATTGGAAAAACGCGCCAAGTCTTGGAATAAAAAAGCGCGTCGAGAATCGCTTCCTTCAATTTGGATATTATTGGGACAGGCCGCTTCTTATTACGACCGAAAACGCGGTTGTTTTTATGAAGCAAATCGAATTTATAAGAAACGAGACGCCTTTGTCGGCGATTTTTTGTCGGACGCGAATGAATTCGGTTTTCATTTTTTCGAAGAAAAAATTGACGAGGCTAATTTTTATATAAGAAACGGCGTCGAACAGTCGGCGATCAAGGCGCTCGAGACGGCGATCGACGCGCGTCGCGCCCATACGAGAATGTTGAATCTTTTTTGGAAGGAGTCCGATTCAAAGGACGACCTGACTATAGCGTTCGTTTTGGACGGTTTTCAGCGCCAAATCGATTGTGCGAACGTTTCCCTTGCGCAGTTGATTTGGCGTCGGGGAAGCGCCGATAAAGTACGCGAAATTGTCGACGAGACGCTCCGATCGATGGAGGAAAGACCCGAGGTTTCCGCGCGCGTTCTTCCGTCCGATAATAAGAAGAGCCTTGCGCGGTTATTGTCCGAATTTGCAGCTCGTTGCGTTAGCTTGTTGCGAAAACAAAAAGAAGCGACGGAACCTAGTCCGACGAAACGTTTGATTGAAGACGATGCGAGTTCCTATTTGCGGGCGTATTTCAGTTTGCGCGAATACGCCGCCATCCTTGAAATTCCGACGTCGGGCTACGATCGCGCGTTCAAATCGTTCAGCGAGCTATTGCAGGAAATTCGTCTCAGTTTTGGGCGAAATTCCCAAATAGAGAAATCGATTCTTTATTATTGGGCGGACGTCGCGATCGATTCTAAACGTTGGAGCGACGCGATTCGTTTTACGTCTCCTTTGCTCCGACGAGAACGTTTGGATAAAACGCTTTCGGAAACCGAGCTTCCGTTTTATGTCGACGCGTTGAAAATTAGCGCTTTTGCGCGTTTGCAACGACGGCGATTGGGCGATTTAATTCTCGCGAAACGGGAAATCGATCATATGTTGAAGCTGGTTTATTCCGAATTTCGCGCGCAACGTTTCGCGTTGCGCGCCAGTTTTGCCGAAGCGCTTTTTTTACGCGCGATCGTCGAACGCGCGCAAGGACGAAAAGAGGAGGCGCTGAAAGACGCGGAACGCGCGGCTCGACTAATGGAACGCGCGCGTAAACGAGGCGTCGGAGCGCCGACTCGTTACGTCGAAGCGCTAACGGCGCCTTTTTTGGGTTCGTTGCGCGCTGAACTGAACGCAAGCGCCGGGCTTCAAGAGGGAGACGAATCCCAATAAAGTCCAAGAGATTCGACGCGCGCGTTAGGAAAAAGCGTCGAGTTCCCGTTTGACGACGAAGACGAGGCGTCGCGAGTCGCAACTATTTGCGCGTCGACGGCAAGCGTCGTTTGACCTCGCGCAAACTTTTGCGTTTACGAGATTTTCCCGATTCTTTTAAAATCGTCGTTTCCGATTCGCAACTTCGCAAGCAAGCGGGCGTCGCCGCGCCCGTCGGTCTGATTGAACGCGCGTTGGAACGCTTTTTACCCTTGTTTTTAGAACGCGGCAGTAAAGGGTCTTGTCGAAGACTTGACGCGGTAAAATGAATTCGAATTCTTCTAATTCTTTGCGTAAAACGTCTTCTATACCTCGTCGAAAGAAGAACGTCCTTCCTAAACTTCCCAAACTTCCGAAGGACGACGACTCAATCAAAAAAAACGACGTTTTCGACGCTTCGAAACGATCCGAGATTATGAGTCGGGTTCGTTCGACAAAAAACGCGACGACTGAATTGCGACTGATGGAAGAATTCAAGCGTCTCAAAATTATCGGATGGCGTCGGCACGTCAAGATTTTTGGGCGCCCCGACTTTCTTTTTCGAAAATTGCGTATCGCCGTTTTTGTCGACGGTTGCTTTTGGCACGGACACGACTGCCGCAACACGAAGCCGAAAGACCACGCCGAATATTGGCGCGTTAAAATCGAGCGTAATCAAGCGCGCGACCGCGCAACGACGGAACGTCTGCAAAAATTGGGATATACGGTCGTTAGAATTTGGGAATGCGATTTCAAAAAAGCGAATGTTGAACGATTGCAGGAAAAATTGCGTCCGATAGTCGAAGCGTTTGAACGTTCAAAGAATTTGAAGGAGGGCGAGCGCCTCTAATGGAAGAACCCGTCGTTAAATTATTCGGAACGAGTTTTCGTTCTCGCGAGAGGGTCGTCGCCTTTACGTCGGGCTTCGGCGCCGTCGTCAATTTGTTCGTCGCGCTTTTGAGAATCGTCGTCGGGACGATCGCTTCCTCGATGGCGGTGATTTCGGAAGGAATCAACAGCGCGACCGATTCGCTGATTTCGATCGTCGCGTTTGTCGGCGCGAAGTTGGCGACCAAACGTCCCGATCAAAAGCATCCCTTTGGATACGGGCGCATAGAATATTTGACTAGCCTAGCCGTCGGAGTTTTTATTCTTGTCGCCGGAATCGAGACGCTAGTCAATTCGGTTAAATTGATCTTCAAGCCGAGCGAATTGAATTTGTCGGTGCTTGCTTTGATCGTCGTCGTCGTTTCTTCCGTCGTGAAATTCGCTTTGGGCGTCTTTATGATTCGCGTGGGAAGAAAGGTCGATTCCGGCGCGTTGACCGCAGTCGGACTAGATAGTCGCAACGATTCTTTCTTTTCCGTCGCAACGGTCGGCTCGATCGTTCTTTTTTGGACGACGGGCGTTTCGATCGACGCTTACGTCGGCGTTTTAGCGGCGTTTCTCCTTCTCAAGACGGGCTTCGACGTTTTGCGCGGCGCGGTCGACGAGTTACTTGGCGGATCGGGTAAAAAGGAACTTGCGGACGCGATCTACAAAGAGATTCGCGAAACTGAAGGAATTATCGCCGCCGCCGATTTAACGTTGCATAATTACGGTCCCGACAGACGTGCCGGTTCCGTGAATCTTGAGATGGATTACGCCCAAACCGTCGGCGAGATTTATCAGATTATTCATCAACTTCAACTTCGTATTATGCGCGAGTATCGCACGACGTTGGTTTT
>JAZUGM010000422.1:0-32658 GCA_045641205.1 Thermoguttaceae bacterium | reverse complement strand
CGTCTCGCAATCGACGTCTAACCCGCCGCGTTTGAACGCCGCCACTTTGGCCAGAATTTGTTCGCGTCGTATTCCGCGTTCAAGCGCCGTTTGACCGTCTCCGCATAAGACGAACGTTCCGTCCGACGCGACGCCGACGATTCGATGCAAAACGTATTGCCCGGAATCGCGACGATACAAAACGACGTCGTATCTAGTCGGATTCGTCGCGCGCGTCAAATACACGACGTCTCGCGCGTCGCGCAACGTCGGCGTCATACTCCGCCCTCGCGGCGTAAACGCGACGCGACTGCCCGAATCGAGCGCCTCAAGAACGACGGCGAAAAAATCGCTCGTTTTAACGCGTTTCTTGGAACGCGCGAGCGCGTCGTTCCGATCGTCGCGCGAAGTCATCGCCCCGCCTCGTCAACCGACGCCCCGTCAACGGTCGTCTCGTCAACCAGCAACCCGTCGGCGCGTAAACGTTCGACGAAAGCCGCGACGTCGCGCCGCGCCGTTTCTTCGTCAATCTTAAAACGAGTCGTCGTCGCCTCGACCAAATCGTCAAACGAAACGTTTTTTTGGAGCTTTTCGGCAAGAAACGCTCCGACCTTGTTGAAAGACGCCAAACAATTAAAATCGACCAACGCTTGCCCAAACGGAACGAGCGTCGCAGAGTCGCCGATTTGTTTTAAAATAAAATTCGGATTGAGTTTCACAGGAATACTCCGCCGACAATAATAGGAAGGAAACAAGATTCAACAAGCCGACGTTTCACGATAGGGACGCCCTGATTTCATCGCCTCATATGCGACGCGCGCAGCCTCGACGTTTGGAAGACACCCGAGCCGGAAAATCGGAACGTTTTCAAGTAGGTCGACGGAACGATCGAGCGCGATCGACATATCGCGCCTACCAAAGGGACGCAACGTCTGATTGAGGAACGAATATAACGCGTCGTTTGGCGAAATAGGACGAATCCAATTTTCGTCGGCGCGTTCAAGAAAAGCAATTCCGCGAAGTGGAACGCGCGCGGGGACGTTCAAATTCGTCTTGCCCGACCAAGGCGTTCCATACGCAAACCATCGTCCGTCGATTTTACGAAGCGAGGGCTTGTCGTCGTTTAGCACGTCCGTTTTTTCAATTCCAAAGAGACGGCGCCACATTTGGACGTGGGTCGACTTTCCAACTCCGCTCGCGGCGGAGAAAAGATAAGCGTTCCCCTCGTAAACGACCGCCGACGCGTGCAGACCTATTCCGTCAAACTGAAGTAGTTTTGCAAAAAAAAGCGCGCCGGTCGCGACATACTCAAGTTCATCCGGCGTCGTAACCAGATCTTTCGGGTCAAACTCCTTTCCGCCCAGCGCCTTGCGGATCGATTCCCAATCGTTCCTCTCGACCATTTCCGCTTGACGCGTCATTTTCGGCGTATCCGCATCGATTCTCTCCGAGGCGTCAAGCGCGAAATCAACAACCGCGTCGTCGGCGACGCGATACGGTTCCGCTTGACGACGCAACCTTTCGCCGCATACGTCGATTTCAACCGTTAGATCGGCGATTCGATATTTACCCATTGTCGTTTGTCTTTTCCTGTTTTCAACGATCTTAACGGACGCTAAATTTTTCGTGTCGACGCCTGCGACGCCTCCTTTTATCCTATCGAGTCGTCGTCTTACGTCAAGGGGACGCGCAAAGTCGACAAAAAAGAGAACAGCCTTGCAACGTTAGCCGTCGCGGGTCTTTTTCGTCTAGTCGCGCGCCAAACACTCCGCAAAACGCGCGTTTATAAGATAGTCGTTTATTGTTTCGTCCGACAAACAAATCGTCCGTCTTCCGTCGGATCGACAAACGTTTCGGCAAATTCAAAAACAGCCGATCGATGCGAAATAAAATAAAGCGTTTTTCCCGACTCGTTGACAAGTCGCGTCAACACCTTGCGTTCCGTACCAATGTCGAGCGCGGACGTCGCTTCGTCCAACAATATAATCGGAGCGTCGCTTGCGACCGCGCGCGCGATCGCAATTCGTTGCGCCTGTCCTTCCGAGAGTCCGACCCCTTTTTCGCCTAAGAACGCGTCAAGTCCGCCGGGCAAGGCGTCGACAAAATCCGCGCCCGCGACGCGTAAAGCCGTTCGTATTCGTTCTTCGGACATATCGTCTCGAAAGAACGCGACGTTCTCGCGAATCGTACCCGAAAAGAGCAAGTTTCCTTGCGGCACGCTTGCGAAAAGCGCGCGCGTTCGTCGATCGAGCGGAATCTTGCCCGAACGCGTTTGAAGATAGATTTCACCCGACGTCGGTTGTAAAAGACCGACCAACAATTTAAAGACCGTGCTTTTTCCAACGCCGGAACGACCGCGAAAAACGACGTTTTTACTAATTGGAAGCGCGAAAGACGCGCGATCTAAAACGCGAACCGATTCGCCTTCGTTCCGTCGATAGGCGAAAGAAACGTCGTCGAATATGATCGCGTCGGCGTCGTCAAAGAGTTCCTTGCCCGAAAATTCCGGCTCGTTCGTTCCGCGTTCGTCGGGATCGTCCTCCAATTCGCGTAATCTTTCCGCCGACGCAAGCGCGTTAAAGTATCGCGGAAGGAGTCCCGAAAGTCCCGAAAAGGGCGATTGAACCTTTCCAACGAGTTGAAGAGTGGCGGTCATAGTTCCGAAGGTAGTCGTTCCAACGCAAAGTTTAAAGGCGCTCCAGACAAGCGCGAAAAGGTATCCAAAAGAAAACGCCGAACGCACCCCCGCTCCGGCAAAGAGTCCGAAGTTGCGACGTTTCATCGTCGCGCGATAATGCTCGTCTTGTAATTTTTGCGAACGCTTGCACGCGAGCGATTCGCGCGCAAAGGTCTTGACGACGAAGAGATTGTCGAGCGTCTCTTGCCAAAAGGCGCGCTTGTTTCCTTCGGCTTCTTGAACCTCTTTATGGAGTCTCTTCAAGCGTTTGCGAAAGAGTCGCGTTCCAAAGAAGACGCCGACGCCGACAAAAAGGAAAACGGACGCGAATCGCGCGTCAAAATAACAGAGCGCGGCAAAAGCAAAAATTAGGCGCGTCGTCAAAGCCACAAACGACGGAATAATCGTTGAAACGCCGTTGCAAACGACGGCGACGTCGCTCGTCAAACGGTTCATAACGTCGCCGGACGATCGCGCGTTCGACGCCTCGAAGTCCTTTTGTAAAAGAACTTTGTACGTTCGATTTTGAAGAGCGACCTGCGCGCCGACGCGAATACGTTCGATAAGCGCTTCGATTCCCATATCGACGACAAGCGTCCAAAGCAACAACGCGCTCGTCTGAATAGAAGCGTAAATCAACGCGCCGCGATCTCCGGAAACCGCCGAATCAATCACGTTCCTAGAACAAAACGCAAACGCGACGCCGTTTGCCGAAGAAACAACCTCGCCAAGCGACGCGAAGATAGTCGGCGTTAAAATCGATCTAAATTGCGCCGTTATCCATTTTAGAGTCTCGAGATCGTTCGAACGGACTTTAGACGTCATTTTGCCGTCGTCCTCGTCTTATGCGTCTGTTTTTCGAAGCCGTGCTTTTCTTCACTTTTTAAACAACAAGGGCTGTTCAACAAAATTAACTAGCGTATGCCAAAGGAACTCGTTCGGCGTCGTAAGCGGAACTTCAGCGGGACAAACTTACGTCTATCGTCAATCCTCTAATATGCGAAAATTGCCCCGTCAAACCCCATTATAACGACCTCCAACGCGCTTGACAATAGTTGACGTCGGCGTCTTGTCAATTTTTTCCCCCTTTGACCGCTTGTGAAATAGCGTAAGCGTCGGACGAGTTGCGCATCGAAATCGTTTTGCGTTTCAAAACGTTCTTTCCTAAAAAAACCCTAATGAAAAATTCTTGCAATATCGCGGACGAAACGTTATAATAAACGTTAGAGAGTAGATTTTGCCGACGTTTCATAGAACGTTGCGCAGGATCGAAAGTATTCGCCTTATATTTTATGTTTAACGCTTCGTCGTTCCCTCTCGCGTTTGGGTCGGAACGTTCGGAAAGGAGAAAAAGAATGAACGTGTTGTTTGTCGGAGCGCATCCGGACGATATCGAAACTTATTCCGGCGGAACGGCGGCTCTTTACGCGAAGATGGGCGCCAACGTTTTCTTCTGCGTCGCTACGAGCGGGAATATCGGTTCGTCGAACCACACGATGGAAGAAATCAAGGCGATTCGTCGCAAAGAAGCGGAAGGGGGCGCGAGCGTTATCGGCGCCAAGTTAATTTGCCTCGATTTCGACGACGAATTTCTTTTCGACACGCGCGAAACGCGTCTCGCCTTCATCGAAGCGTTTCGAATCGCCGATCCCGACGTCGTTTTTTGCCACTGGAAAGACGACTACAACCCGGATCATTCAACGTCTTCCAAAATAGTCGACGACTGCGTTCATATGGCGTCGATTCCGCTGATCAAAACCAAAACGGCTCCGACGAAAAAGCAAATTCCGCTCGTCTACTATATGGACACGCCGGCCGGCGTCGGTTTTGAACCCCAATTATACGTCGACATAACCTCCACGTTTGACACGAAGGTTCAAATGGTCTCGAAACACGAGAGTCAGAACCAGTGGATGATCGACATTTACGGCACGGATATGTCGGGCTTTTTGAAGGTTCCCGCCTCCTATCGCGGGTTCCAGTGCGGTTGTCAATACGCCGAAGCGTTCCGACCGTCGGTTCGTTGGGGACGAACGTTCCTTGAACATCCGTTGCCTCAATATCGCGAGGTCGCGGGCGTTTGGAAGTGCGAGCGTCAATAATAACGTCGATAATATTGTCGGCGGCGTCCGCGCGTTAAACGCAATCATAACAAAATAACACGCAAGGAGAATAGTATGCCCGGACCAGGCGCATTTTGGGTCGGAGAAGAGGAAAAACAAGCGATCGCTGAAGTTTTAGATTCGAAGTATTTGTTTCGATTTGGCGATTTCAATAATCCGAAATTTTTGCGCAAGACCTTAGAACTCGAAAAAGAAGTTGAAAAGCGTTTCCATTGCAATTACGCGCTGGCGACGACTTCCGGCACGGCGTCTTTGTTGACGTCTCTTTACGCGCTCGGAATCAAACCGGGCGACGAGGTAATCGTGCCCGCCTATACTTACGTCGCGTCGTACACCTCCGTGATTCATTTGGGCGGTATTCCCGTCTTGACGGAAGTCGACGACAGTTTGACGCTCGATCCCGAAGAAGTCAAAAAGAATATCACGTCGAAAACGAAGGCGATTTTGCCCGTCCATATGCTCGGCAATTTGTGCAATATGGAAGCGATTCTCGATATCGCCAAAGAAAACGGATTCGGCGTCGTCGAAGACTCTTGTCAAGCGGTCGGCGCGACGTATCGCGGCAAAAACGCCGGAACGCTCGGAAATATCGGCGCTATGTCGTTGAATTTCTTCAAGACGATAACGACCGGCGAAGGCGGCATGGTCGTCACGGACGATGCGGAACTTTACGAACGCGCCTTTGAATTCCATCATCAAGGCACGCCGTCCGGTCGCGAAGGAACGCGCGACTTGCAAATTATCGGATTGAATTTCCGCGCGAACGAAGTTTCTTCCGCATTTGCGTTGGCGCAACTTGCGAAATTGTCGAAATTGACGCAACGTCTGCATTACGTCAAAGACAAGCTGAAGGGTTGTTTGTCTCAAATACCGGGTCTGAAATTCCGTACGCTCAACGACGAGCGCGGCGAAAGCGCGGCGGTTCTGACGGTGATTCTCGACACGGCGCGCGAAGCGAAAGAGATCGGAGCGCTTCTTGGAACCGCGCCTCTGCAAGAGAGCGGTTGGCACGTTTATTCGAATATGGATCATATTAACGCGTTCCTTAAGGCGAACGGTCGGCCGAACGGCTACGGCGCTTATCCGCGCACCGACGACTTAATGGCGCGCTCGATTTGTTTGAGCGTCGGAGTCGTAGACGCCGGACTTGGCGCGGGCTATGGCGTCAACGTCGATTCGACCGACGAAGAGATCGAAGCGGTCGCAAAACAATTTGAACAAGCGTATCGAAAGGTTAGAGGCGAAGTATGACGAAGAAAACAATTCGCGTCGGCTTGATCGGGCACCAATTTATGGGCGTCGCGCACTCGAACGGCTATCGCAACGCCGGGATTTGGTACGATTTGCCCGTAAACATTGAAATGAAATGCCTGTGCGCCAAGGATTCCGAAGAGAATCTGCGCAAATTTGCCGACAAATTCGGGTGGCAAGAGATTGAAACCGACTGGCGCAAACTTGTCGCGCGCGACGATATCGATTTAATCAGCGTCGCCTCGCCCGGTTTTTTACATCGCGATATGGCGATCGAAGCGTGCAACGCCGGCAAGAACGTTTTGTGCGAAAAGCCGTTGGCAAACACGTTGGCGGACGCGGAAGCGATGTGGGAAGCCGCGAAGAAAAACGGCGTGATCTCCGCTTGCGGGTTCTCCTATCGATTCACGCCCGCGACGGCGCTTGCCAAACGTCTCGTCGACGAAGGACGTCTGGGCGAAATCTACCACGTTCACGCGCGTTACGCGCAAGATTGGGATGAAAAAGGTCCGATGGTCTGGCGTTATAAGAAGGAACTTGCCGGTTCCGGCGCGCTCGGCGATCTTTGTTCGCACTCGATCGACCTTTCCCGTTTCATTACGGGCGGCGAAATCGTCTCGCTCGTCTCCCAACTGAAAACGTTTGTGAAAAAGCGCCATACGACTTCCGATCCGAATAGTCCGATCGACGACGTGACCGTCGACGACGCGGCGCAGTTCGTTTGTGAATTCGACAACGGCGCGATCGGAAATTTTGAAGCGACGCGACTTGCCGGGGGTCGTAAGAATCACAACTGCATCGAGATCAACGGTTCCAAAGGCTCCGTTTATTGGGATTTCGAGGATCAGAATTATCTGTGGTTCTGCGACAAGACGCAAGACCGTCAGATTCAAGGGTTCGAAAAAATCAACGCGACCGGCGACTGGCATCCGTATGGCGGCGGACCTTGGCCTCAAGGACACGGCATTGGATACGCCGACACGTTCGTTTTGGAAATTGCGAACCTTGTTACGGCGATCGCGGAAGGGCGTCCTCATAATCCGTCGTTCGAAGACGGCGTAAAGTGCCAACGCGTTCTCGACGCGATCGATCGTTCGTTTACCGAGCGCAAATGGGTAAACGTTTGACGTAATTTGCCAAAGATCGCGCTTGCTGATCCGTCGGCGATCACGTCGACGGATTTTCGAAAGGGAGAATTATGCCTAAACCTAAAAAAATGAGTTTTGCGTCTCTTGAGGAGTATTGTCGCGACTACAAGGAAAACGCCGCGCGTTTCGGTAAAAAATGGGAAAACGAAAAGACGCCCTATTCGGAAATCGTCGCTTTGTTGACGCTTGCTAAAAAGGAACAAACGAAGGCCGCCGTCGAAGCCGGATTGAGGAAAAATCGACAATGAACGTCGACGCACTCGCGAAGGTCTTTAAAAAATCCTCGTGAAAACGTAAGTTTGACGCAACCAACGGTTTGCAGGCCCCCCCCGCCGCGTAAACGACCGGGGTTGAAATCATCGCGCCGTCGTAAAGCGTTCCCCTTCTTTCGCGTTCGGTCGATATTCGAAGGTCGTCTCGCCCGAAAGATCGCTTGGCGCCGTCCAGCGTTCGAGTCGCGCCTTCTGCGGATTGTAAACGCGTAATTCATACGGCGTCTTTTTCGGTACGTCGGCGTCGATCGTCAAAACGCCCTTTTCTTCGTCCCAAATCTCTCGACTTACCTCAAGAACGCCTTGCGTAATATGACGCGAGGTACTCAGCAAAATCGGCTTGTCTCCAACGGGTCGAATCGCCCAAAGCGCGCAACTCGCCTTCGGAATCGTCGTTTTCAAAGATTCGAACGGCTCGACAAAACGATCGCCCCAGAAATCGAAGGCGACGTATTTCTCTATTTTAGCGCCCTTTTCGTCGACTAAGGGCAAACCAAGTCGCTCGGGCGTCAATTCAAAAGAAGCGTCTTCGTTTTCGTTCCAGTTGAAAAAACCAACGACGTCGCGTCGAACGCCCGACGCGGAATCGGTCAAAAGCCAAACGCGCGCAAGTTCCGATTCGAACAAATCGACGGGTCGAACCGTTTTGCGCAAATGATTCGGAATCGTTTTGCGCACGAGGTCTATTCTTTCGGCGTCGTAATCTGGAACCCAATCGCCCAACGCGTAAAGTTGCCCGGTAAGCGCCGCCCACGAAGCGGAAACACGCGCGCGTTCGAGCGGAATCGACGTTCGCGCGTACACGGGATCGGGATCGTTAAACCAGACGCGTCCGTTGTAAAAGTAACGATTCGTACCGCGAATAGGACCGGCGCAAACGCCGTTCCAACTTGGATCGTTGTCGGGTCCGATACGCATCGCGTCGACCAGCCCGTAAGAAGAGGCGAGAACGCGCATATTCTGACTTGCGACGCTTCCCAAAATAAAGGCGTCGCCCGCCGCGTCGCGCATCGTTTCGAGTCCCGTTCGAAAATTCTCAATGTTGGTCGTTTTCGGATCGTAAAAGAGTTGGAATCCCATATCGTCGGGCTCGTATTCGTCGTTCACATATTTTATCTCGACGGCGGCGCCGGTCCAGAGCGCGTCGGTTTTTAAATAGTCGAATCCCCAATCTTTGACAATTCGTCGAACGTTTTCACGGAGAAAATCGCGCGCCTTAGGATTCGACATATCAAGACAGGTTCCGCCCCAGAAAGTTTCGTAAGGCGCGCCTTGCTTCTGATCGATCGACGGATATTTGCGCGCGTTTTGCTCGCCGGGCGCGGGATAATCGATCGCGCTTCTAACGAATAGGTCTTGTTTGTCGGCAAAATACGGATCGTCGTAATTTCCCGAAAAGGGCGCGATCCAAAGTCCGGCGCGCAAACCGCAAGACTTGATAAAATCGGCGGTCGGCTTCATACCCGAAGGATAAGGTCCGTTTGGCGCGCTCCTAGAAAAATCTTTATTCTCGCCGTTTTTTGAGGCGCCCGATTGCCACTGACTGTCGATTTGAACGTATTGGAACCCAAAGTCCCCAAAATTGTCGACTAACGAGCGCGTCAACTCACGAATCGATTTTTCGTCGCAAGCTCCCCCGTGTTTTTCGGCGTACCACGTGCAATAGCCGAGAATGCGGTCGGCTTTCGGCATAATTCCGTAGTGTGAAGCGATCGCGTCGGCGTATCCTTCTAATCCGTCGCGACAATCGTCAAACCAGCCGACGACGAAACGTTCTTCCAAAACGCGCCCTTTAGTCTGAAAGCGTCCGTAATCGAGTTGCGGAATATAAACAGGGACGCCGTCGACCGTTTTGCCGGAACGAACGACGCCCCCGGCTTTCTCGCTCGTGATCCAGCCGCCGACAAGACCCGCGCGAGAATCGGGGTCGACGAGCGCAAGAAACGCGTAACTTCCGGCAAAAGCGTCGACGTCTTTCAAGCCCGCCGTACCGAAGGCTTTGACGCGCGGAGATCGGTCGGAGTCAAAACCGACCGTTTCCCAAATAAGCGGTTCTTCGTTTGTCAAAAGAACGTCGCCCGTTTGACGATAATCGATCGTTACGAAGCCTTGTTTGCCGTAGGCGCCGGAAAAAACGAAGACTTTGCCCGACTTCAGTTTGAGTTCCAAAGCGCCGTTTACGACCTCGCGCGATCCGACGTCGACGGTCGGCAAGCTTGTTCGTATAAAGGGAACGTCGTTCTTGAAAATCGTCGCGACGACTTCGTCGTTCGTCGTTTCCAAGGAAACGCTCAGATTGTCAAAATTCACAGTTTGCGCCGTCGCGACTAACGTAAAGGACGCGAATAACAAAGTCGGCGTCGCAAAACGCGCAACCAAACGTTTCATAGCGCGACAAATCTTTTTCATAGACGTTCCTTTCCCTTCTTATTTACTACTAAACCTTACTTCGCGTCTCTTGAGCGTCGTTGTTGTCAAACGCTCGCCCTGAATGAATATACTCCTTACCCTTGAAATTTTCCAGACGACACTACGAGTCACAAGGGATTTTTCTGTCTTTAGTTTGGAAAAACTCAAAGGCGAGGAGTATAGAAATCGTTTTTCCACTCTTGTCGCGTATAAACAGTTTGCGACGACCTAAAGATCGTCTAACGCCGCAATAGGTCATTGTAGAAAAAAGAGTCGCTTTGTGAAGCCGTTGACAAACGACAAATAATCGCGATAATGAGAGATTTGACGTTAGACGTCGCGTTTTTTTACAACGACGTCGTATCGAATGTTTTTTGTTCGTCGCGTCTTATTACGATGCGACGACTAGCAACGACTTGACAGTGTTTTGCAACTATGAAAACAACTATTGAAAAACGGGGATTTACGTTAGTCGAACTCCTCGTCGTTATCGCAATCATCGGTATTTTGATCGGATTGCTTCTTCCCGCTGTTCAAGCGGCTCGCGAAGCGGCGCGTCGTATGCAATGTACGAACAACTTGAAACAACTTGGGCTCGCCGTCCAGAATTTCGAAAGCGCCAATAAGCGTATTCCGAATTATTATCAAGACGAGCTTTGGATGAATTACGGGACGTCGTCGCGCCTTTCCCGCATCTCTCCGCAAGCGTCGTTGTTGCCCTATCTCGAACAGACGGCGACTTACGATATGATTACCGAATGTTGTCAAAAGTACAAGACAAGTCAAAGCGACGACGATCTTCCTAGCCCAACCGACTCTGGAAAATATCCCGCTTCGTTGTCTATGCACCCCTACACGGTGATCGTCGACGCTTTTATTTGTCCTTCCGACGGCAATTCCTCTCAATCCAAGGGAATGACCGGGCACCTAGCTCGTTGCAATTACGGCTGTAATTTGGGCGACTGCACGACGACCAATACCAGTTCCAAGCATAAAAATCGCCGCGGAGTCTTTGTAAATAAAGCCAACGGCGGACGCGTTACGTTTGCTTCGATTAAAGACGGACTCAGCAACACGATGTTGTTTGGCGAAATCAGCACGTCCGACGTTATGGCGGGAACCGACCTCGGTTATAAGACTTCGATCGCGCAAGTCGGCGGACTTCAATCAAGCGGTTCGTCCGCGTGTCTTGCGGTACGGGGTTCCGACGGCGACGTTGCCGACGGCATAACGACCTATATCCTCAAGGGACGCCGTTGGGCTTGTTCTTCTCACAGTTGCAACGATTTCGAAGCGGTCGTCGGACCAAACGGTCCTAGTTGCGCAGAGTCCGACGGTGAATCCGCTTATCACTGCACGACGGCTTCTAGCTTTCACGGCGCCGGCGTCAACGTCGTTATGTGCGACGGTTCCGTTCGTTTTGTCTCCGAAACGATCGATATTGGCGATATTTCGAAAACCTGCGGCGGCGGCGATCTGAAAGAAGGCGAATATACGGGCAAGTCGACGCGCGGAGTCTGGGGCGCTATGGCGACTCCGAAAGGCAAGGAATCCGTCTCCTTAGACTAACGCGTTTATCGCGCGTCAACGCGCCGTTTAGATATTCGCAAGACGGAACGTTCTATGGTCGTTCCGTCTCTTTTTGTCTCTTCTTATTTTGTATACGTTCACGGAAAACGCGCGCGGTAAGCCGCCGCATATAATGCGGCGGTTGAGTTTGAGCAATAAAACGCCGGATCAAACGCGAGCGCGAAAGTTCTTTTCTGAATCTGAAATCGGTCGTTTTTCGGTAAATCTACGTCAACAGCCGCATTAAATGCGGCGGCTTACCGTGAACGCTTACAAAAAATCAACGTCGACAGATTCTATACTCATTGCTCTTGAATTCTTCCACCCCGGAATGACTAAAAAGCCTTTAAATCCTCATCGGTTAGGAGTCATAGAACTGGAAAATTTCAAGTGCGATGAGTATATATATGATCGCCGTCGCGAGGGTCGTTTCGTAAAAAATAAACGGTAAAAAACGGCGTTCCAACGTTTCAAGGACTTGTAAAAGGGAGTGAAAAGTTATAATGAATCAAAATCGGAACGGGAGTTTCGAACGGATTGGGATTCGCGAGGCATGCGTTTTTTGATTCGACTCCGTTTGAGGTACGAACGAGTCCCTTTTGTCTGTCAACTTGGTCAAGCTCTTTTGAATTTTGAGGACGTTGTTGAGAAAGCGCCTTTTGCGTCGACGTAGGAAGTTTGCAACGATCGGTTGAGTTTAAGCGCAAGACCGACGGGAAAAGTGAAACATACGACGACAGTAGGAGACGTTTTGGCGCTTTTCAACAACTTTGTTATCAAAATTGAAATGCGCGTTGATCGTTGCAAGTAAAGAGAATAGGGGTAGAAATGAGAAAAAGCGCCTCAAAGGATAAACAAAGCGGGTTTACCCTTGTTGAATTGTTGGTGGTTATCGCTATTATTGGTATTTTGATCGGATTGTTGCTTCCCGCCGTTCAAGCGGCTCGAGAGGCGGCGCGTCGTATGCAATGTACCAACAATATGAAACAATTGGGTCTTGCCGTTCAGAATTTCGAATCGACGGAAAAACGTATTCCGAATATCTACTGGGAAGAACATTGGACGGGTTATGCGGCTTCTTATGACGCCGAGTCGCGTCTGGCGCGTATGTCCCCGCAAACGACGTTGTTGCCCTATCTTGAACAAACCGCTTTGTACGACGTAATTACTTCGTGTTGCGAACGTTATAAGACGAGTGTAAACAATGCGGATCTTCCGAGTCCGACCGACGGTTCCGTTATTCCGACTGGATTGGAATCCAATCCTTACAATACGATCATCGACGCCTTCATTTGTCCTTCCGACGGAAATTCTAATCAGACTAAGGGCTTGGAAAATCACATTGGCCGTTGCAACTACGGTTGCAATATGGGCGACGGTTCGACGAGTATGCGCAGTTCTTACCACAAGAATCGACGCGGCGTCTTCGTGAGCGGTTATCATGGAGGACGCGTTACGTTCGCGGCGATCAAAGACGGTCTTAGCAATACGATGCTGTTTGGCGAAATCAACACGTCCGACGTTTTGGCGACGGAAGACAGAGGCTACAAGACGGCGATCGCGCAACCCGCTACAGATATCCGCTACAGCGGTTCGTCCGTTTGCCTCGCGACGCGAGGAGCCGACGGCGAAACGAACGTCGAGACCGTCTATGCGCTCAAGGGACGTCGGTGGGCGTGTTCTTCCGCCGGGTGCAACAGTTTCGTCGCGGTTACCGGTCCGAACGGTCCGAGTTGTACGAACGGTTCCGACGAGACGAGTTCGTACTACTGCGTTTCCGCCTCCAGTGATCACGGCGTCGGCGTCAACGTTTGTATGTGCGACGGCTCCGTTCGTTTCGTCTCCGAAACGATCGATATTGGCGATACGTCGCAACCCTGCGGCGGCGCGAGTCAAGACACGGCGCACGTCGGAAAGTCTACGCACGGAATTTGGGGCGCTATGGCCACTCCTAAGGGCAACGAGACCGTCTCGCTCTAGTGATACTTGTTAATCGTCAGAAGCGTTTTGGGGAACGGAAGTTTTATAATCTTTCGTTCCCTTCTTTCGTTGTAAGCGCTCGCGTCAAGACGCCGAATTTCATTCGGAGGTTTGACGCGCGCGTCTTTTATGAACGTTTGCCTTCTATTTAAAGCGCTTCCGAAAACGCGTCCATTATAGAAGCGGAACGTAATCGATCACGCAATATTCTGAGCAAGGTCTGCGTTTGAATCGCACCGTAAGGCGCGCGTGGAAGCCGCCGATTACATATCGGCGGACGCCTTCATTACCAAAAAACTTCGATTTTAAACGGAAAGCCGCCGAATGAAATTCGGCGGTTGGGTTGGAACAAGGCGCCCGCCCTAATATTTGTACTTTCAGATTAAAATACTGAAGGAAAAGCGCGAATTTGGGTTGTAAACGCGTAAACTACGCGCGGCTAATTTGTTCTGAAGTCGTCGTTTTTGGGGTAATTCCAACCGCCGCATTAAATGCGGCGGCTTACCGCGCGCGTTTTCCGTGAACGCTTACGGACGTTCGATAACGTCGTACTGATCCGAAGATTAACGACGGCGAGGAAGGTTGTTTCGATTAAATCAGAAGGGAAAACAGTAAAACGACAGTCGCAAGGGCTTGTAAAAAAAGCGTGAAAAAGTTATAATGAGCCCGTTCGAAGCGCGGGTTTCGAACCGATTAGGGATTCGCAAGGAACGCATTTTTTAATTTGACTTCGTTTGAATACGAACGAGTCCCTTTTGTCTGCGTCAACTTGGTTGAACGCTTCTCTTTTTCAAAATTTGGAGTAAGCGTTGATCGTTGCAAGTCAAGAGGATATGCTAGAGATGAGAAAAATTGCATCGAAGGGTAAGCAAAGAGGTTTTACCCTTGTTGAATTGTTGGTGGTTATCGCTATTATCGGTATTTTAATCGGTTTGCTACTTCCCGCCGTCCAAGCGGCTCGCGAAGCGGCGCGTCGTATGCAATGCACCAACAACTTGAAACAACTGGGGCTTGCGATCTCGAATTTCGAAAGCGCCAACAAACGCCTTCCGAATTACTATCAAGACGAACTGTGGGCTAATTTCGACAAAGGCGACAATTACGACCGTCTTTATCGAATCTCTCCGCAAGCGTCGATATTGCCTTATCTTGAACAAACGTCGGTCTACGACGCCATTTCGCAATGTTGCTCGGATTACAAGTCGGGTAAGGCCGAGAAGATGCCGAGTCCGACAAACGCCACCGACGTCGACGGGTCTTTAGTATCCGTTAGTCCTTACGCGGTTCATATTGACGCTTTTATTTGCCCGTCTGACGGCGTCGCTACCCAAATCAAGGGCGATACTAGCAAAATGGGCGCTTGCAATTACGGTTGCAATTTAGGCGACTGCACCACGAGCAACACCAGTTCCAAGCATAAGAATCACCGCGGCGTCTTTGTGAACAAGGCGAACGGCGGGCGCGTTACTCTTGCATCGATTAAAGACGGCACGAGCAACACGATGTTGTTTGGCGAAATCAGCACGTCCGACGTTTCGGCGACCAACGACAGATCTTACAAATCTGCGATCGCGGTGGTCGAAGGACTTCAACAAGCGGGCGCCGACCGTTGTCTTTCGAAGCGAGGAACCGACGGCGAGGTCACAGAAGGTACGACAACCCTCCCCAATAAAGGTTACAGTTGGTGTTGCGCTTCTCGCGCGCGCACTAATTTCGTCGCCGTCGTCGGTCCGAACGGTCCGAGTTGCGGCGAATCGGACTCCGAAGGCGCTTATTACTGCGGCACGGCTTCCAGCTATCACAGCGGCGGCGTCAACGTCTGTATGTGCGACGGTTCCGTTCGTTTTGTTTCCGATACGATCGATATTGGCGATATTACGAAAACCTGCGGCGGCGCCGCTAACGAGGGCGAATACACGGGCAAGTCGACGCGCGGCGTCTGGGGCGCTATGGCCACGCCTAAGGGCAAAGAGACCGTAACGCTTCAATAATAAAAAGCGTTTCGTCGACTTTTGACGTCAAAGCACGACTTCGTTAAAGAATCCCTGTTTTCGCCTAGTACGATTTATCGTATGGGAGGTTTCTTTAGCGTCGTCGTGTCGTGTCGTTTGTTTTAATTAGCCGTAATATAGACCGATCCTCCCCGGCGTATTTTCCGTTTTCGATAGAACAACGGAAATATCCAGGCGTAATCGGAACGGATTATATTTATTCCGTTATCTTGACCGAAGTCGACGGACTGCGTATAATACTTATGCGTATGTCGCGCGCCTTTTATGGCGTCAGTTAGAAATAGTTTTGTCGTCAAAGTTTTCGGCGACGCGTTTTTTTGTACTATAACGAGGTTTTTTATGTTTTCTAGTCAAATGTCAAAATGGGGGGGGGGGGCAAAAAACAAAGCCTTTACCCCCGTTGAGTTACTGGTGGTAATTGCGATTATCGGTATTTTGATTGGACTATTGCTTCCCGCCGTTCAAGCGGCTCGCGAAGCGGCGCGTCGTATGCAATGCACCAATAATATGAAGCAACTTGGTCTTGCCGCCGCGAATTTCGAAAGCGCCAACAAGCGTCTTCCGAATCAAGGTTGGGATAAGTTGTGGGTCGGTTACGGCGATGCGGATCGTCTTTACCGTATGGCGGCTCAAACTTTGTTGTTGCCCTATATCGAACAAACGGCGGTTTACGAACAACTCCAAACCTGCGCCAATTCCTATAAGACCACCGGCGATAACGGAAATCTTCCGAGTCCGACGAGCCCGAGCGACACGACTACGTCCGGCGTTACCGCTAATCCTTATAAAGCGAAGATCGACGCTTTTATCTGCCCAAGCGACGGCGTTTCGCAACAACTCAGAGGCAACGCCGATCAGTTTGGCACGTGCAACTATGCGTGTAATTGGGGCGACGGAAGTATGTCCCTTGATTCCGGCGGACAAGTCAATCACCGCGGCGTCTTCGTCAACGGAGCGAAATCGGGAAACGGAGCCGGCAATATGACTTTTGCCGCTGTCAAAGACGGAACAAGCAACACGATGTTGTTTGGCGAAATACTCGCGTCGGACGTTACGGCGACCGCCGATCTAGATTATCGTTCGACCGTCGCGCCTATCGATATGAAGACCAATCCGCCTAGCGTTTGTTTAGCGACGCGCGGCGTCGACGGCGAAACTACGGCTGCCCCGGATACGGTTCTCAAGATTAAAGGCGCCAACTGGGGCAACGCTTGCGCTACGTTCACGAATTTTGTCGCCGCGTTGCCGCCGAATTCGCCCAGTTGCTCCAGCGGCAACGGAGTGAGCAGTTACGCGACGGGTTCCGCTACCAGCGCGCACAGCGGCGGCGTCAACGTCTGTATGTGCGACGGTTCCGTTCGTTTCGTTTCCGACACGATCGATTGCGGCGATATTTCCACCGTTCTCGGAGGGGATAAGAACACGTATAACGATCCGCCGCAGGACAACAAATGGCCCGGTAAATCGACGCGCGGCGTCTGGGGGGCTATGGCGACTCCGAAAGGCAAGGAAACCGTAACGCTTCAATAAAGAAACGTCGTGCGGACGTTTGACGTTTAATCGAAGGGGCGACGCTTAGAGTCGCCCTATTTTTACCGTTACCCGCCCTAAATTGCGACGTTTTGGACGTTGCGGCGACTTTGAAGGATAAAGAATCGACGTCGCTTGAATATTCTGAACGATATTCCGATTAAGTTTGACGTCGGACGACGCTTGGCGACGCGCGCGACGTTCGGATTCGGTATTAGCGTCGCAACTTATGAATTGGGATAAAAATGAAAGCTAAATATTTTCTTTGTTTTATGCTGTTGGCGCTTTTGGTCGCCGTTCCCGCTTGCGGTAAGAAGACGTTGAAGACCGAAGGCGTCAGCGGCGTCGTTACTTTAGACGGCGCGCCCTTGAAGGGTTGTACCGTTTCGTTTGTTCCAGCCGAAGGATCGGAAGGCGTTCAAAGCTACGGCACGACCAACGAAGCCGGCGAATACAAGCTACAGACGATACTCGGAAAAGCCGACGCCGGAACTACGCCGGGTGAATACAACGTTTCCTTCCAATGTTTCGAAACGTTTGAAACGGGCAAGACGATCACCGACGACGAAGGCAATTCCGTGCCAGAAACCGATTCGCGTAGTATTCTTCCTCAAAAGTACCGCGATTCCAAGACTTCCGGTTTCACCGCGACGGTAGTCAAAGGAAAGAACGAGTTCAATTTCGATTTGACGTCAAAATAAGCCTTTAAATAATTTCGTTGACAAGAATATCAAAGAACGAGGAAACTTCGAGCGTTTTCTCGTTCTTTTGTTTTGTATAGATGTTCGCGACTTTCATAGGCCGGGTTGGTTAATAAAAAAAGTATAAATTACGATAGATTTTGTGTTTTACCGAATAATTGTCAAAATATTTTCATTACGTTTTTTCTTTTTTGTCGAATCGTTTCTTTTGTTTTTCTTGCTATTTAAAAACGGTCGTGTAAAATTAGTCGCGTCGCTTGCAAAAAACGCGAGAAGGAGGCTTCGTTGTAACCAAGAGACTTCTTTGAGAACGTAGGGAGAAAAGGTTTTATGAAGAAAAAAAGAAGTTTTCGAATCAATGCGCCGACAAAAGAAGTAAGTTGGAAAAATTCTAGAAATATCTCCGTCGGCTCGTTAAATTGGGCGCCAATCTTCGTCAAGATTGGTTTTTTCGCATTGTTTCGGGCGCAACGAATCAATTCCGATGCTCCGTAGCGTAATGAACGGCGTTCTTCGTAACGCCGACGAGCCGCCCGTCGACGCGATAAAGATTAAAAAACCGTTTACTTTCGGCAGTTCCTTTCAAGAAAAAGACGTGATTTTAGACGTCGCCGTCGAAGACGAATCGGGCGCTCAATACGACGTGGAGATGCAGACGTGGAACCACGCAAATTTTCGCGAACGCATCGTTTATTATCTTGAAAAGATCGCGACGGGACAACTGTCAAAAGGCGAAACTTACGACAAATTACGCAAAGTCATAGGGATTGTGTTTGTCGATTTTCCGATTTGGTCGGAATTAGATTTACAAAAGCTAAAAAATTTGACGCCCGAATTGTCGAAGAAGTTGAAAGACGCGCAAAGCGCGACGGAACCGGCTTTACGTCCTCGTTGAGACGACGCGACGCGCGGGGATAGCGAAAAACAATTTAAGCGTTCTGCGGTCGCGGCAACTCGCGCAACAGATCGGCGTATTCGCAACCTTTTGCGACGGCTTCTTCGCCGAGTTTTCGCGCGAGCGCGTAGTCTTGTTCTACGTCGGTTCCAAAATAAACGCGCAACGCCAATTTAAAAAGCGCGTCTCCGTCCCCTTCGCTTGCGCGATTTTTCAAATTTTCCAAATCTCCGGCGCGTTTTTCAGGCGCGTCTCGCTTCGAGGCGCCTAGGTCGTTAAGACGCTTGGCGTAAGCGAGCGCGGCGGCGTCCATTGCGACGGTCAAATCTTCGTCGATCAGGCGTTCTTGCAACGTCTTGAGCGCGCGCAGGAACCGTCGTCCGGCAAATTTCGTCGCGACTTCCACGAGAATCGGCTTGATAAAACTCAAATCCGCGCGCGAGACGCCTTCTAGAAATTGCCGACACTGCGCGTCGTCGCTTTCTAGCAACTCGACCAACTTTCGCCGTTCGGCTTGCCGTTTGGCGCCCTCCGTCGAGGCGATTTTCGCGCAAATTTTGTCAAATTTTTCGTGAAATTTTCTTGACGCCTTTAAATCGACCGATTCGCTCGGCTTTGTTTTTTTCATAGATCGCCGTCCCTATATTGTTTTTGAAGACTACGCCGCGTTCCTGCGTCGCGCGCGTATTTTACAAATTGGCGTCTTTTGGGTCTATATCGTTTTGCAAAATTCGTTAGAATATTTTCGGGGCGTCGCGCCCGATTCGTATTTCTTTCCCTTTCCCACAGGAACAAATTGATGAAACTACGTTTATTTTTTAGCGCCGTCGTCGCGGCAAGCGTCTTGACGACCGTAGCGTCCGCATTCGCGCAAGCTCCGATCTTGTCGATCTTCGATCCCGCGTCTACTCCGCTCGACTCGATTCGTCTGCAGGACGTCCAAGTCAAGCGCCTCGACTCCGGAGCGCTTCAAATAACCAACGGCGTCGACGACAATTGGCCGGGCGTTCATTTCACCGGCTCTTGGAACCTCGGCGATTATTCGCGCCTTGAAGCGGTCGTTCAGTCGACGAGCGACGAGCCGATCACGCTCTATTGTCGACTCGACTGCGCCGCCGCCGACGTGAAGACGATGGACGGCACGACCACGAAAGAAATTAAACTAGCGCCCGGCGAACGCGCGACGTGGCGAATGGAATTGCCGAATACGCTCAACCCACAGACGCGCGCCAAGTTGTTTGCAATGCGCGGCAAGCCGGGCGGAATCAAAACGGACTCCTATTCGAAAGACGTCAAAGTTCCTTTCGACAAGCGCGAAGTCGTCGCGATTCGCCCCTTCGAAAATCAGAACAAACGCGGCGACTCGTGGATTCTCGAATCGATCGTCGCCGTTCCGATTTCGGAAGAGACGATTAAAAAACAGGATTATTTGACGTGGGCGCCCGACAAGTTCTTTCCAATGATCGACCGTTTCGGGCAATTCAAACACGCCGACTGGCCGGGCAAGACGCATTCGCTCGAAGAACTACGCGCGCAAATCGCCAAAGAAAACGCGGATATTGCCGCTAATCAACCGCCTTGTTTCGACGAATTCGGCGGCTGGGCGGACGGTCCTCAATTAGAAGCGACGGGCGCTTTTCGCACGGAAAAAATCGACGGCGTTTGGTATTTGGTCGACCCTAAAGGAAGGCTCTTTTGGTCGAACGGCGTCGACTGCGTAGGACATACGAACGCCGTCACGCCCGTTACTGATCGCGAATTTTATTTCGGCGAAGCGATTCCGACGCGTCCCGACGGAACCGATATGGCGCAATTTTTAAGTACGAGCGATCACTCCGTCAATAATTACTACGCCGGTCGGGGCAAATATTGGCAATATAATTTCTCGGCGTCGAATCTCTATTTGAAGTTTGGCGAAAACTGGGTCGAGGCGGAAAAGGAACTTGTTCCGCGCCGACTCCGTAGTTGGGGCTTGAACACGATCGGCAACTGGTCCGACGGCAATATCGCGCGAGTCGCCAAAACGCCCTATACGGCGACGGCAGGCTCAAATTCTCCGCTCATCGAGGGCAGTTCCGGATATTGGGGCAAATTCGTCGACCCGTTCGATCCGGCTTTTCCGCAGGGAATTAGGCGTTCTTTAGAATGGCAAAAGGAACAAACGGCAAACGATCCGTATTGCATCGGTTATTTTGTCGACAACGAAATCAGTTGGGGCGCCGCCGGGTCGCTCTCTAAGTCGGCGCTCGCGTCGCCCAAAACGCAGGCGGCTAAAAAAGCGTTCGTCGACTGGTTGCGCCAAAAATACGAAACGATCGAACGTTTCAACGAGGCGTGGCAAGTCGATTTGGCTAGCTGGGACGCTTTGCTAGAGACGTCCTTCAAGTCGCCCGACAACAAAGGCGCCAACGAAGACTGCAACGCTTTCTATACGGTTCTCTGCGAGAAATATTTTGCCGAGATTCTCGCAGCGATTCGAGAAGTCGCGCCTCAAAAGCTCTATCTTGGCTGTCGCTTTGCGTGGACGAACGACTTGGCGCGCGCCGCCGCTCAAAAATATTGCGACGTCGTGAGTTATAATTTTTATCAGTCTGAAGTCGGAAGTTTTCATCCGGTCGAAGGCGTCGACAAGCCGGTTATTATCGGCGAATTTCACTTTGGCGCGCTCGATAGGGGGCTCTTCCACACGGGTCTTGGTCCTTGCGCCGACCAAGAAGCGCGCGCCAAGGCTTATGAAAACTACGTAACAAGCGCTTTGCTCAATCCTTGGATCGTCGGCGCGCACTGGTTCCAATACGGCGATCAAGCGACGACGGGTCGTTTCGACGGCGAAAACTACCAGATCGGACTAGTCGACGTCTGCGACGTTCCCTACTCCGAAACGATCGACGCCGTTCGACGAACCGGCTATTCGATGTACGAAACGCGAACCAAAGCGCGCAAAACGGAATAAGTTTTAAAGCGCTTTTGGCGCGGCAAATCGACGCGCGGCAAATTCGACCGCGCGTTTTAAAATAGTAAAAGTCCAAGGCGTAAAGCGAACAAGCGACGTCTTGCAAGAAACAAAAAAACTCTCGACGCAAAATCGAGAGTTTTACATATAACCGACTAGCGATCAGGGAACCGCCAAACGCTTCGGAAAAAGAACCGACTCAAACGCCGATCTCTCCAAGTTAAACCGACTCCGCCAAACCAAACTCGCCGGATCGACTCGACTGAATCGAACCCACGAATCAATCTCGCCGGATCAGTCCCGGATCAATCCTTTCGATGTCGAATCTTGGATCGCATTCGTCGCTTTTTTCTACCGAGCTTACGTCGTCCTTTTCCAGTTTTCTTCGTTCCCACGATATTCTCCGTCTTAATATGCTCAATCGTTCACACTCGCGCGGTAAGCGCAAGCAATATGCATAACCCGCCGAACCGCGACGCTCTGTTCCACCGCGGATACCGATCCCCTATGGAAACCGAGGTCAAGGTCGGATAAAACGCGTCGTTACGCTATAACAAACTATAGCGTCTTTTATTATAATCAAAGGCGCGTCTTTGTGAAGGGGCGAGCTTCTAATTTTCTAAATTCTTCTAGCTTTTTACGAGCGATTTTATGACGCTAGTTTTTGAAATGAAACAATTAGTGTATGGGAAATATAAAAAACTCAAGAGTCTGGATTATTTAACCGATAGAAAAGCCCAATAGGCAGTTGTTAAGGTTTTGCGGCGTTTCGAGCGTAGACGCGTTTGGACGTCCCTTGTAGGCGAATGCGCAGGTTTGTGTTTTGCGCTTGGCAAAACTTTCGTTTTACCTTTTGAGAAAAGGCGATCCTTTAATGAAAAAAGAAATTTATGCCGACGGCGTTGGGCAAATTCATTTTGCCGGCAATATGGTTCGTTTTGACTTCGTCACGCTCCAACCGGGCGCCGACGGCGAAGCTCCGAAGCCGGAACCGTCCGAACGAGTCATTATGCCGCCCCAAGGTTTCCTCTCGATGTTTAACAGTATGCAACAGCTGATCGACAAATTGGTCGCCGCCGGCGTCCTCCAAAAGAACGCCCAAGCCAACTGATCGACGATCAACGGTCTGAACGAAACGTTCATACAAGCCCGACTTTTTAGTCGGGTTTTTTTGTCGATTCAAGTCGATAACGAAAAAGCCGTAAGCTACGAAGAACTTACGGCTTTATTACTTGAGCTACAAATCAAACGACGCGACAAATCAAACGACGTTACTCGTCAATAAACGTTGCTCGTCAATAGGCGTTGATTCCAAGCATTTCGCTAAATTTTATTTTCTTCTCAAGCAAATGATCTTTCATTGAAGAAGCGTCGACCATAATAACGACGGACTTTCCTTTTCCACCCGACGCGCCGCCGTACATACCTCCCGAACCGCCGGCCATTCCGCCGGTCATTCCGCTCATACCGGAGGAGAATTTCGGACCTTCTTCAATAAATTCGTTCGTCGACTTGAATTCGTCAAGCAGATTTTTTAACGTGTCTTTCATATCCTTTTGAGCTTGGTCGGAATCGGACAATTTCTCCATAATACCGAGCCCCTTCGTAGAACCCTTAACGGCGCATTGAATGCAATCGAACCCGTATTGAACTCGCGCGACCATAGCTTCCAAACTCTTTTGGTTCTGAATCGCGCCGCCGCCCATTCCGCCGCCGGTCATACCGCCCATTCCACCCATACCGCCGGAGGAGCCGCCCATCATACCGCCGCCCATCATACCGCCGCCCATCATACCGCCGGAGGTTCCGCCGGACATACCGCCCATACCGCCGCCCATCGCGGATCCTGCGGCGTTTTTCACTTGATCGCGAACGATTTCAGTATCAATATAAGTGGATTCTTCAATACAGAAATCGCGCGCAAGCGTCACAAGCGACTTGCCTAAGCCGACGTAATCGTAATTCTGCGCGGAAGTAAGATCCATACTTCCGATCGCGCGCGCCGCCGCGCAACGCAGTTCAAAGGAACGTTCCGAATCTTCAATAATCTGACGGAAGAGATCAAGAGCGCCAGTACCGCCCTTGGAACCTTCGGGCGACTTGAAACTCGCCAAGCCTTGCATAGCGACTTCTTGGAACCATTCGTACACGTCGTCGCGCAGATTCTTTTCTTCCTTATACTTGGCGTCCAAAATTCTTGCGAAGACGGTCTTCACGCCCGCGCGATTTTTGTCGTCTTTAATGCCAAGCTCGGCGTGTCGAACCAAGCCGAGCAAGGCGCCCAAACGGACGTAGTCGGGAAATTCTTTCGAACTAGTGCAGAAATTCGCCAACGTGGAAATTGCGCCCGCATAAGGAACGCCCGGCGAATTACGGTCGGCGCCCGCGACTTCGTTTAACGTTCCGATCGCATACACGGCGTTAAAACGACAAGCGGGATAGCATTCGCTCGAGGCGGCGTAACTTTTGAGCGCGTCGACGGTCGCTTTGAGGAACGTCGCTTGCGGCGCGCCCGAAACGCTCGTGGCGTCGGCTTCCAATTCGGCGCGATATTTGTGAATTTCTCGTTCGTTGTCGATAACGGTCCAACGCGCGAGATAATACTTTCGTAGAAAATCTTTGACTTGCGCTTCGTCGCCGCTTGCAAGAACGGTCGATTTTTGCGACGCTAGCGATTCGTCGACAGTCGCTTGCTTGTATTCCTGCGCGAAAGCTCCAACGCTTGGTTTTAAGGAGGCGAGCCCTAAGACGACAAGCCCTAAGAAACAGAAAAAGCCTGTCGCGACGACGGAAACGTTACGACGAACGCCGCGTCGGACGCCTGCCGATTCAAATAACGGGAAGTATCTCATAGGTTCTCCGCAGGAAAGCTCCATTTAAGGGAATTGTCGTCGAACGGCGACGTCGCGCGTCGCGACTATGCTATCGGCGCCTTGCAGGTTCAGACCTAACGACGCCTATACTATATTAACGTCGAAGCCCCTATGACGTCAAGCGTTTTCACGTCGTCAAAATTCATTTCCCTCAAAAAATTTTTGAAAAAAACGAATATAACGCGCCTTTTCCCTTCAAACGGTCTAACGATTGACGAGTATTTTCCTTGAGATAAAATAACGGAGGCGTTTTTATAGGCTACGAAAGCGAACCTTACAAGTTCAAATCAACAAGAACGAGCAGACGCAATGGGAACTCCTCTAAAAAGAATTACAATCCAAGGCTTCAAGTCGATTCGAAATCTTGAAAATTTCGAGCTTAGGAATTTAAACGTTCTCATTGGCGCCAACGGGGCGGGTAAGAGTAATTTCTTGAGCTTGTTTCGCCTTATGTCGGCAATGACTCGACCTCACGGTTTGAAATCGTTCGTTGTGAAGACGGGTTTTCCCGAACGTTATTTATTCAGAGGCGCTGAAACGGCTCGCAAAATTACGATAAAGACGACCTTTAACTATGGCGCCGACGTCGAAAACGGTTATGAATTCGATCTTGTTCCCAATGAAGAGGGCTATTATTTCTTAATCGAAAACGAAAAAATCTACAGTCGTAATCCTGCCGAAACTCATCCCTTTGAACAAATTCTTGAAAGCGGAACTTCCATAGATCCCCTATTATTCGACGCTAGCAACAATCCTGAAAGCGAAGAGAAACAAAACGTTTGTTCCCAAGTGAAAAAAGCGTTTTCTTCTTTGGAATCCTATCATTTTCACGACACAAGTTCGACGTCTGGAATGAGACGTATGCGCCAGCTCGTTTATCCAAAAAAGTTGGATTCTCAAGGCGAACACTTGGCGTCGTTCTTGTATTTCCTCCGCGACAATCATCCCCAAATTTATCGTAAAATTCTCAAAAGCGTTCAGATCGTATTGCCTTTTTTGGAAGATTTTGACGTGGAACCCGAAGCCAATGAAGGTATTATGCTGAAGTGGCGTCAAAAGGGCGTTAAAAATTATACGTTTGGTCCTTCCCAACTTCCCGACGGGGGAATTAGATACATATGCCTTGTAACCGCGTTACTCCAGCCCAATCTTCCCTCGACGCTAATCATCGACGAGCCGGAACTAGGTCTACACTACGAAGCTATCGAGTGTTTAAGCGGATTAATTAAAAGCGTCTCGTCGCAAACGCAAATCATACTTGCAACCCAATCGCCCGTCTTATTGGACGCCTTTTCGCCCGAAGATGCGATCGTCGTTATGCGCGAAGGCGGCGAATCGACGTTTACGCGACTTGACAAAGCGCGACTTGACAAATGGTTGAAAGAATTTTCGTTAGGCGAGCTTTGGCGCTTAAATATTGTCGACGGAGGAACGAACTATGAATGAATATAAAGCGCCCGCCGTCGTCCAAATTATCGTCGAAGGAGCTACGGAAGCCCATTTCGTCAAGTCGGTTTTAAAACCGCGGCTGAAAGAAAAAGGGGTTGTTGTCAAACTCTGGAGAAACAACTACAAAGAGAATATGGAAGGCAACGTTTCGCTAGAACGTTTAATGAATTTCATATGCGAGGCGTTGAGCAGTTCGAACGACTACGTAACGACAATGTTTGATTTTTACGGTTGTAAACCTAAGAATTGGGCGTCGTTACAAGACGCGAATCGCTCGAATCTCGATTCCGTTCAGAAAAGTAAGATTATCGCCGACGATCTCAAAGTCAGAGTTCAGGCAAAACTTCCCAAGCTGAATCCTCAAAGATTTATTCCTTACGTTTCAATGTATGAATTTGAAGCGCTTCTGTTCAGCGATCCGAAAGTCCTTGCTTTTGAATTAGACGTCCCGCTAGATCAGATAACGAAAATATTAACAAACTATCCGACGCCGGAAGAGATTAATAACTCCGTCGAAACCGCGCCGTCCAAACGCCTCGAAAAAATTTGTCAAAAAGGCGGAAGGCGAGCGTATGATAAGACCTTTGACGGCAAAATACTAACTTCCGAAATCGGAATCGAATCAATGCGCGCCAAATGTCCGCTGTTCAACGCTTGGATCGAATCGTTAGAAAATTTGTCGTCTTTAAATTAAACCTCCCCAATGTCCTCCGCTCGTCCTTCCTACGCTCAAATCCTCAACGAAAACCGTCGTCAACTCGACGCGCCTTTTGGTCGAATCCTTCCCAAGCCGCCCTTGCCCCTTTTGATCACGGGCGTAACGGGCGTCGCGGGCTACGGGGCTCTTTCTTATTTTCAATCTCGTTTTCCGGGTCAAGTTTACGGCGTCGTACAGGAAACGGACGTCGATTTTCCGGCGCCCGACCTAATTTATACGGATTTTCAAGACTACGAAGCGACGGCGCGCCTGTTCGACGCTCGCAAGATCAACGCAATACTCGACTGCGCGGGCAACTGCGCGCTCAAAGCGTGTCAACTTGACAAGCGTATCGCTTGGGAAATGAACGTCGAGATCGTTCGCAAATTGGCGCAATACGCGCGTTCTCGATCGATACGTTTCGTACATCTCTCGGTCGACATGGTTTACGCGGGTCGACCCGGCGGCGGGTTGCGCGAAGACGAAAAGCCTGTTCCTGCGAACGTCTACGGCGAAACGATGATCGCGGGCGAAGAATCGGTCGCAGAACTCGATCCTTACGCGACGACGTTGCGTATTTCTATGCCGATGGGGCTAAGTTACAACGGACACGCGGGTGCGATCGACTGGATCGCTTCGCGATTTCGCGCGAATCGACCCGCCACGTTGTATTACAACGAAGTGCGCACGCCGACCTACGTCGACGAAATGGCGCGCGTTTTTCGCGAGTTCCTAGCGAACGACTACGCCGGAATACTCAACTGCGGAGGTCCAAAACAAGTTTCGCTATATCAAATGGCGCAAGCGATTATTCGGACGGGCGGGTTTGATCCCGAACTCCTTTATGGAATGTATATCGAAGAATCTTGTCCCGTCCCGCCCCGCGTTCGAAATTGCGCGCTCGATTCCTCCAAACTTGCGACGGTTTTAGGCTACGAGCCTTTCACGGCGTGGCCCGCGCAAGAGTTTATGCCCGATGCGAGAGATTGGCATATACGAGAAGAAAAAGACCCGCGAGGCTCGATTCCTTTTATGAATCGCGTCCTCGGTTTTTCACCGACGTTGTACGCTCCGACGCAGGATTATTTAGCCGACTTGTTCTAAATTGACGAAAAAGACGAAAAAAGTTAAAAAATTTCAAGAAAAAGCTCGAAACCGGGCTCGAATTGTGTTAATATAGTCGTAATCGTTTAGGCGACGCCAAAGTCGCCGTCGTCTCGGCGCGTTAAGCGCATAGTCGAACCAATCAACAAGGAATCGCACGATGAAAAAATCGATGCTTATCGGCGTTCTTTTCTGCGCCGTCGCCGCAATGTGCGTCTCGAACGCGCAAGCAAAGCTCTTTAAAAACTTCAGAGGAAACGCAAATATGCCCACGTCTTCCGCTAGTTCCGCGCCGTTTGGCAAGACCAACGACGGACAAAACGTCACGGTCTTCACCATTAAAAACGTCAACGGTCTGACCGCAAAAATCTTAGATTTCGGCGGCGTTCTGTACGAAATGAACTTGCCCGATAAAAACGGCAAATTTGAAAACGTCTCCTGCAATTACAAAACGGTCGGCGAATATCAAGAATTTCGTCCCTTCTTCGGCTCCTTGGTCGGTCGTTACGGCAATCGTATCAACGGCGGCAAATTTACGCTCGACGGTCAAGAATATACGATTCCGCTCAATGAAAAGACGGCGGTCTGCCACGGCGGAAAATTCGACCAAAAGATGTGGAAAGGTCGCGCCTACTGCGACGGAAACGGCGCTTACGTCGAATTGAAATATACGGCGAAAGACGGCGAAGAAGGGTTCCCCGGCAATCTTGACGTCACCGTCGTTTACTCGCTTAAAAACGACAATACCCTTACGATCGACTACGCGGCGACGACCGACAAAGCCACCCCGATCAACCTGACGAACCACACGTTCTGGAACTTGAGCGGCGCTCAATCGGGCACGATGCGCGGCACGATCCTCCAACTCAACGCCCCGTATTACCTCCCGACCGACGACGCGCTCATTCCGACCGGCGAAGTTCTGCCCGTCGAAGGCACGCCCCTTGATTTCACGACCGCCAAGTCGATCGATCAAGACATTGACAAAGTCGCCGAGCCCCAATTCAACGGCGGTTTTGACCACTGCTTCGTCTTAGCGGAAAAAGAACCGGGCGAAATGGGTTTCTGCGCGCTTGCCAAAGACCCCGCTTCCGGTCGAACGATGAAGATTGAAACGACCGAGCCCGCCGTGCAATTCTATTCCGGCAATTTCCTTGACGGTTCCACCGGCTTCGGCGATTACAAGTACGAAAAGCATTCCGCGTTCTGCTTGGAAACGCAACACTATCCGAACTCGCCCAATACGCCGAACTTCCCCTCCACGATTCTGAAGCCGGGCGAAACGTATCGTCACACCACGATTCACACTTTTGGCGTCGAGAAATGATCGCGCCTAGTTAATCGCGCGGCGTCTTCGCTAAAAGAACGACGCGCGGCAAACGCAAATAAAAAAACGTCGCGTCGAAAAACGCGGCGTTTTTTGTTGATCGACGCGTTCAATTTGCGTTTGGACGCAACGCGCGAGCGAGTAATTCCGCGTCGTCGACGCATCGATCGGCGACGTCGTTGACGCAATAAACGTCGTCGGGTCTGACAAACAATTCCAATCTTTTCGCGGGCGCGAATTCGTCGAACGCCTCGTCTTTGCAACGGTTGGGAGTCTCTTTTACAAACCAATCCTTAACGACCAACGCACGCTCCTCCGACGCGGAATCGTTCGCGACAATAAGAACGCGGTCGCGCGCGAAACCTTCTTCGTCGACCAACAGACGCAAAAGATTTTGACCGGGAACGTCTTTTTTTAGCGGATCAAAGGGCGCTTCGTTTTTTTTGCGCGCGTCTTTGATCGATTCGACGGTCTCTCCCTCGGCGCTCCAATAACCGGCAAAGGGCGAAACGTCGATTTTTTCAAGACGCCAAAAATCGGGCGAAGCGAGTTCCGATTCAAAATCGTTCCAAGCGCGAATCGTTTCATAGACGTCGCGCGGCTCGCATAAAGATGGCAAGCGAACCGTCGCGCCCGTTTCGTCCGGCAGTCGAATCGCCAACGGAAGACGGACTTCTTCAGCGTAAAAAGGCGACTTGCGCGAACCGTCGCGCGGAACGCCAAGCGCGGAAGGCGCGCCGCTGGAAAAACCGCGAACGCCCGTCGTTAAGAAAAGCGTTTTCCCAAGAACGCCCGTCTCTTTAAGAAGTTGCGTAAAGCCCGAAAGCGTTTCGTCGAAGACGGAAAGACCGCCGCAATACGCCTCGACCACGCCTAAGCGTCGATCGTCGGAATCGAGCCCCGCCAAACGCGCGCGGTCGTCCCCTGCTTCGTAGTCGACGTCCGAAATCGTTTCCTCTTCGACGCGCGTCTTGCGTCGCGTCGTCTCCTGGCGAACGCAATGCCAGTAGGGCGGAATAACGCCGGAATAAGGCGCGGGGTCTTCTTCGTCTTCGCGCCAATATTCCCGTTTGTCGATCGGAAAATCCCAAGCGTCGTTCCACCCGGAAAAATGCGCCCAAATGAACCAAGGCGCTCCGTCGGCGTTCTTTTCGTCTTCCAATTTCGCGACAAAGCGCGACAGCTCTTCAAAATTGCGATAGAACCGCGTCTCTTCCAACGTCTCGACGGGCGCCGACGTCTCGGACGAGTCGAGAAAGAAACGACCGTCGCAATAGTCGTCTTCGATCGCTTCGTGAAGCGCGACGGCTTCGACGTCGGAAACGACGTAAGTTCGATACCCGCGTTCTTTCAGTTCGCGAAAGAGCGACTTGGGCGTTTCGGAGTCGTCCGCTTCGCTTTTTATCGCGGAGGACGCCTCTCCTCGCCAAAACGCGCGATAAAGCGTCCGTAAATCGAGCGACGTTCCATAATACGAGTCGAAAAGAATCGATTCGGTCGCGAGCGCGTCAAAAGCTCGCGTTTCGACCCACGAGTTCCCATAGGCGCCGAGAAAATCCGCGTTGAGGCGATCGATCGCCAAGCATAGGATATTTTTAGCGCGAGAAGACTTAGACGCGGCGTTCTGAACGCGCGAACGAGCGGAAACAAGTTTCATTGTAGTCGACGGCGACGAATAAACAACGTAAGACGCGTTTTCGACGTTCCTTTCGTCTCGGTCGTCGTTCGTTCCGACAAAAGGACGTCGCGCGCGGAAATTTCGCGTATTGTACTCGACCTTTTCAAGTAAGTCGAGGGGGCGCCGTCGAATCCCCGAGTCGTAAGATGCGAGCGTCCCAGTCGCCGGTTATATACCGGCGGGAAAACGCGGCGACGCTACAACGCGACGATTCGTTCAAGCCTGATCGTCTAACTTCATTCGAAGGCTTGCCTTGAAAAGGATACGCCGGGTCTTGCTAAGGGGGCGGTAAAACGCTATAATAAGAGCGTTCGAACCGAAAAACTCGAACGTTAGGGGGAATAGAATGACGTCGGAAAACGATTTAAATTCAAAGGACGCGAATAAGCCCAAAGAAAACGCGCCGTCGGTCGACGAGGGGCTTGGCGCCGACCAGTATTATTACGATATCGTTTCCAACGAAACGTCGGCGCGGATACTTCTTTCAATGTTTCTCGATCCGCGAATACTTGCGGAGATCGATTTGTCGACGTTGCGAATAGCGCCGACGCGCGACGTCGAACCGAACGGCGCCGAAACGATCGGCGACGTTTTCTTTGTCGTCGATATGAAAGACCGACAGGGCAAGAAGGGACGTCGCGCGGCTTTCGTGAGCGTTTCGGAACATAAACTCGCGGACGATCCGCAAGTCGCGATTCAGTTGCTTGGCTATATTAGCGCCGTGCTTAAACGTATGAACAAGGACAGGGATCGTTACGCCGACGAAGAAGGGCGTTTGCCCGCGCCGTATCCGATTTTATTTTCGCAAGACGCGCGACCGAAGAAAAAGCCCCGGTATTTGCGCGAGATCGTTTGGAACGTCGACGGCTTGGAGAATTTTGTTCCTTTCTTTGATTTCCAAACGATCTACGCGGCGGACGTCCCGCTTGAAACGATCAAAAAGTGCGAGCCGGTAATGCGGACGTTTCTGCATTTGACGCAGATTGCCAATAAAAAGCATACGCCGGAAGAAGACGTCGAATTAGCGGAGACGTTTCGACTCTTGCTCGAATCGCCCGATTCGGACGAACGCGCGCGAGATTGCGCACTAGCGTCCCTTCGTTATTTTATCCATTTGCAGAAAAGGCGCCCCGGTATGATGAACGCGACGGAACTTAAAAAGGAAATTGCCAAACAGAAAGGCGACTCTATGGACAAATACGACGGTTTATACGCCTTCTTCGAAGAGGAGATTACGGAATTTCGCGAAAAGGAAAAAGAAGGCTGGATGCAAACAGGAATGCAAACAGGTATTTATAACACGATTTATCGCAACCTTCAGACGAAATACGGCGCGAATTCCGTTTCAAAAAGACTGAACGACAAAATCGACGCGATCAACTTCTATCCCGCGCTTGAAGACGTTCAAACCGCCGTATGGACGACGCCTTCCCTTGTCGCGTTCGAACGCGAAGTCGACAAAATCGCCAAGCAATACGAAGCGGAAATTCAAGAACGGCGCCGATAACTTCGACGATCCGCGCCGCAGAATCCCCGCGTCGTAAGACGCGGGCGCGCCAGCCGCCGGCTATATACCGGCGGGAAAACGCGGCGCCGCTACGGTTCGAAGCGTCGACGAAAAAATTTCAACAAAACAAAAAAACGCCGACGGAATTGAAAATCAACGCGTCGACGAAAAAATTTCAACAAAAACGCCGCCGGATTTGAAAATCAACGCGCCGACAGCTCCAAACGTTCCCGCCGGTATATAACCGGCGGCTGGCGCGCCCGCCTTACGGCGGGGTTCCGCTCCAACGTCTACTCTAAATCCGGCAGTTGACTCGTCAATTCCAGCGTCCTTAACGAAACTGCGACCAACCTCGGAACCAAATCAAAAATATAACGAGGATCGGCGCTCCATTCGTTCGGATCGTCCACAATGCCCGACGCCTTGTCCTCTTTACAATAATACCTTTCAACCAGCCATTCCAAAGGCGAACGTCCGTTCACCACGTAATTAAACGACTCAAGCGGAATCCCCATTATCGTTAA
>JAZUGM010000421.1:0-7584 GCA_045641205.1 Thermoguttaceae bacterium | reverse complement strand
ACGAAACCGAGCGACGCTAACGAAGCACGTATTTCGACGAAACGTCGTTCTTAAGCTGTTTGAAATGACGTTAAACAATCAACTTACCGTTCAAAAGTCTGGCGGAAAGGTCGACGAAGGGCGATTGCACGACCTTATTTTTCCTAGAAAGGGCGACAATCCATATAAAAGCGATCTTTGGATTTTGAACGAAGAATACGTTTATTTTAGCGGAACGTCGGACAAGCCGTTCCGTCTTATTGAGGCAAACGGCAAGCGTATATTCGACGACAATCTGCCTTCAGAAGAGCTGGACTATCTACATTGTTACGGTGAAAAACGAGAGGAACAACGTCCCGACGTCTTACTCTTCCCCGAGGAACAAAAGTGTATCCTCGTCGAGTTTAAACAGCCCGACGTCAACGTCTCAAGCCATTTGGATCAAATTCAGAGGTACGCGACGTTTCTACGAAATTACACGAAAGATGAATTTCAATTCGATAAGTTTTACGGATACTTGATCGGCGAGAATTTTTCGATAAGAGATATTGTCTTCCATAATTCCGACTTTTTCGAAAGCGAAGCGTTTGGCTTTGCGTTTCGTCCGTCAAAAAGGATTATTGGACTTAAAGAAAGGGGACGAACAGACGGCTCGTTGTATATGGAAATTACCAGATATTCGTCAATATTAGCGCGCGCCCAAAAACGCCATACGTTGTTCAACGAAATTTTAACGAAGCGATATTCCGAAGACGTCGACGCCGACGTGGAGAAATCGCCTCGCAAAGAGAACGCCCCCAAACAACAAATTTCGTAATCTAGCGATTACGCGGCTTTCACGCGTCGTCTTACGACGAATTCAAAGTCGACGTCGTTTTTTAGTTTAGACGTTCCCGCTCGTCTAACGGCGAGCGGGATTCTCTTGTTTCGATTTCAGTAAAACAAAGTTATTTCACAACTTTAAAGTAAATAACTTTACTAGTTCGCGGTTCGTCGGCTCGAATCGTATAGCCGTTCTTTTCGATTTCTGCTCCTTCGAGCGTCGTAACTTCGCCCGAATCGGCGTCTTCGAACGCGTATTTTTTATTCGAATCGACAAACTGCAAATCGGCGACGATCGCGGACAACGGACACTTCTCGCGTCTAAACGCAATAATAACGCCTTCTTCTTTGTCGGGCAGGAACATTGCAAAAGCCAGCCAAGCGTCGTTCGACCAGTTCCCTTGCGTCAACGGATAGAAATCGCCGTAGAAATACGGTCGGCACCGTTTCGCTTCGGCGACGCGCAATTTGAGCCATTTGTTCGTCTCTTCCAACGCTTGCGCCTGTCCAAATTCGTCGGCGGAAAGAACGGCGCCGCTCGAAAGCGCGCTACGGCATTGATAGTCGTCGATTCCCTTCACGACCGGCGAGGTCGAATTCGCGGGTATCCAGTGCGCGATTCCAAAGGTATGCGACTGCGTGACTTCCGTCGTCACGTAGGGAAAGCAGTTGTAATCGGTTCGCCACAGGACGATGCTGCGCTTGAGCGTTTCAAGTTCAAGTCGCCGTCCGCCGCTCGCGCAGTTGTCGATCATTAAGCCGGGAATGCGCGCGCGCAAATCGTCCCAGAACTTATAGAGTCCTTCGACGAATCTCATTTCCGTCATTCCGATTCGATCCGGGGCGTCGTGCGATTCCCAGTAGGGATTCGGAACCATATTGAAGTCTTCGCGATACCACGTAATTTTGTTTTCTTCGAGGATGTCGCCGATCGTCTTCGTTACCCATTCCAGCGCGTCGGGATCGCCTAAATTCAAGAGCAACGACTCTCCGCCGCCCGCTTGACTCGCGTCTCCGCCGCCGGAACGCAAATACCACGTCGGGTGTTCTTGCGTCGAAGGCACGCCGTTGACGGCTCGCTCCGTTTCAAACCAGAGCAGGAACTTCATATTGACTTTTGCCAACGCGTCCGCGATCGGCTTGAGCGTTTCCGGGTGCCGAGTCGGATTGACGCGCCAATCGCCGACGGTCGAGCCCCAGTCGCCGTTGAAAACGTTCGGACAGGGCGCGGTTCCTTGCCCGTACCAGCCGGCGTCGATCCAATAGCAGTCGTAATCGAAATTGTTTTCAACGACGTCTTTGATCGCCTTGAGATGTTCCGCCGTCGGAGTTCCGCCCCACGAATTACGGCAAATCGGGGTCAAGGCGGGCTTGCCGTTTTCTTGCGGGTGATTATGCGCCAACATAAAGCGTCGGAACATATTCTGCGCGTGCATAACCTCCCCTTGCCAATACATTAGCATCGTCAACGGAGAACGAATCGCCTCGCCCGGATATAAAACGGTATTGAGACGTTCTTGTCCGGCGGTTATGTCCGTGTCTCCGTCTCCATAATGATTAAATTCGGCAAACCAGCCGCCGTTCCAACCCAACGCGACGATCAGACCGTCGAGACCGGTCTTGTAATTGAAAAAGGGCAGCCACGTGGCGCTCGGACGGTCGTCAGAATCGAAAAGAGAAGAATTGAGCGCCTGACGAAACGCCGCGTTCGACTTCGAATCCATCCGCACGTCTCGATTATGAACCCACATCGACTTGCGCATGTCTTCCCCGACGAACATAAAATCGTCGGCGCGACTGTCGGAACCTTGCGAACGATAGAGAACCGGCAAAGTCGTATCGGCGCGGTTCCAGCGAAAATCAAGCGCTTTGAAGTCGTGAATCGGCGCGGAATTTTCCTTGCCTTCGTTGCGCAAACGAATCGTCTGTTGCATCGCCGGGAAGGACTCGTATTCGTCGAGCGTAACTTCGCAAACGAGCGACGTTTGTTCGTCGCGCCACGTCAAAACGCTACGTCGTTCGCCGTTTTTCCATTCGCCCAATTTAACTTCGGCGTTATCTGTTTTGATCCAATCGCGACTCAATCGGTCGCCGCACATAAAAGAAAACGGGACGTCGGCGGAATAACGCGCCGCGTCCGGCTCGCCTTTTTCAAGTAAAAACGCCTTCCATTTGTTCATAAACGCCAATTCGGCGTCGGTCGGAGCGCCGGAAAAAGTTCCAATTTCCGACGCAAACAACGGCGTCGCTAAAAGAAACGCCGCAAGAGGAATCAACAGCCAATTATTGCGCATACGCTAATATTCCTATTTCAAAGTTCCGCGATCAGGTCGAGTCGCTCAAGCGCCCTTCCCTCGCAGTTACGCGACAAACTTTCGTTCGTCTCAAAGAATCGTTTCTTTATTAAAACAAAAACGAACGTTCCGTCAACGCTATCAAACATATTCGTCGAACTAGATTTTTTGTAATATTTCAGCCATTTGAAGTAAACCCCCGTAGTAAAAACGCTACGTTCAAATAGACGGCGTTAGCCATCGCACGATAAGCGGTTTCAAAAAAATAATGATTTAAGGTAAGTGTTCACGGAAAAACGACGTGTAAGAATCGCCGCGCAAGCGAGTGCGCGCCTTACGGGACAATTCAAACGCAAACCTTGTTCAGAATATTGCGTAAACGGTTACAACCTAAAAGCGCCGACGTCTTTGTAAAATAGTGAAATTAAGGACTTGTAAAGGACGGCTTAAAACGATATAATGAAAGAAGGATAGGAAACTACGACGTTGCACATTCTTGACAGCTTCGGACGGTTTCCTCTTTTGTATGAGCTAGATTTTCGAACGTGCCCCCGTTTTTTACAAAAGCCGGTTGGGTTGGAGTCTTGCGCGATCCGTTAATTTACTGCCATTGCGTTTATTGATTAACGTTTTACAGTCTTTTGATTTGACGACCTGCGTAGCGCGCGCGGTCGAGGAGACAAAAATATGAAATGTTGTTCGAGAATGATTTCCGCGTTACTTGGCGCGTCCGTCTTCCTTATCGTTACGTTCCTTTCGAACGTTTGGACGGAGCCTTCGACGCGCGCCTTGTTTCAATTACAGGCTCAAGAGCCCGGCAAAATCGACGTCGCGGCTTCCGCTAAACATTTGCAAGCTAGCAACCGAGCTTTGGCTGCGGGAAACCTCCCTCTTGCAAAGGAAGAATGCGAGGCGGCGCTAATGTTGAATCTTAACAGCATAGGCGCCAAAAAGTTGTTGGAAAAGATTCAAAAAGCCACAGACGAATTGGATCGTTTGATTGAAAAAGCCAATTCTTTTTTCGAATCTGGACAAAACGAAGACGCCGTTAGAATCGTGAGCGAGATACGACTGAAGGGCGTGAATTATCCGAATGCAGACGCTTTGATTGAGAAAGCCGTAGGCGTTCTAGTTGAAGAGGGATGGGATTTTTACTGGAAAGAAAACGTCAAGGAGGCGACGGCAAAGGTTAAAAAGGCTCTAGAATTTAACCCCGAAGATCCTGCGGCGCTTGAACTTTGGAACTTGATTATGGGGGAAAAGGGAGTTTTTACGCCGCCACCGGAGACTGCCGGCGTTCGCGCGGTTTTAGAATACAAGGGAATAGAATTTGCTTTTCGTTATTGTCCTCCTGGCGTTTTTAGGATGGGAAGCCCCGATACGGAAGAGGGTCGAGAGAACAAGAGAGACTTTGAGAATCAACACGCGCAAAAGATTGAGGAAGGATTTTGGATTTGCGAGACTGAGATTACTCAAGAACAATGGGATGCGGTGGGATTTATTAGCGACAAAGAATGTTCTTTTAAAGGGGAGAATCTTCCCGTTGAAAATCTCAGTTTAGTAGATTGCGTCGGTTTTGTCGAATTGATTAATTCGCTTGAAATCGCGCCTAAAGGGTGGAAATTTGCCGTTCCAACTTCGGAACAGTGGGAATACGCCTGCCGCGCCGGAACCGGTGGAACGACTTATGGTCCGACTCTTGACGTTTGCGCTTGGTATGGAGACAATAGCGACGGTACGACTCACAAAGTCGCAACAAAGGAACCCAACGAATGGGGAATATACGATATGTTGGGAAACGTCGACGAATTGACCGATTCCAAGGTCAGAATTTCCGACGGCTACGGCAATAGTAGCAGTTACGTCGTATGTCGAGGTGGAAACTGGCGCAGCGGAGCGGTTGGTTGTCGTCCGGCGGCGATAAGACCCATTAAAGAGCAGAGGTTCGAAAATGAAAGCGACGTTCGTTGTCACGGTTTTCGTTGCGTCTTAATTCCAGTCAAGTCCAATTAGTGTTGAAGATTATCCTTGCGTTCTCGTTTCTTCAAAAAAAAACGTTGTTGAAAAGTGGGCGTTCGCGGAAAACGATGCAAGGGGATTCGTTTTTCACGGAGGCAGAAAACGCGCAAAAGTCGGCTTCCTTAATGAAACAAGGCACGAACTTCTATTTCTCCTTTTTGAGATAAGGAAAGCGCCCTTTAACTCAATACCTCCGCCTTAATGGGCGGTTTTCGCGCGTCGTTTTGTTGAAATCAAATTTCCTGATTCCGAATCATCCGCGCGTCGTTGACGTTCGTTTTTTCACGAACACCTCATACCTAAAAAAACGACAAGACACGCCGACTCGCGCCGCGCGTCTTATTTGCCGCAATCATTCGTATAAGTCGGCGTGGAAATTCTATACGTTTTTTCGCAAATGTTTGTTTTTTCAACTTTGCCTACGAGTTCAAACGGCGCGTTCAAAATCGCGCCAGTCGGCGTCCGCTTTTAGCTCGTTCATACGATCAAACGGAATCGCGCCGTCGCATTGCAATCTTCCGACGACAATACCGGGGTGAACGCCTATTTTTCGCGCGAATTCGTCGATCGCCGTCTCGCTTTTTAACGACGGCAACACGGCGTCGTAACGAGCGGGTATAAGGAATTGCCGCGCGAATCGATCGGCTTCAAGTTCCTCCGGGTCGTCGGGAGCGGTCGTGTGAAAATCGACGTAATTTTCGCGTTTCTTTCCATATAAGACGTGCGCCGCTTCGTGAAAGAAACTAAACCAAAAAGCGTCGAGTTTTTTACCGCGAAGGTTGACGAGAATCGTCGCTTTTTCAGGCGAAATCCAACGCGCGGCTCCGTCGACGGCGGCATTCGCCAACTCGGGAACGAAAACGAGCGCGACTCCGCTTTGGGCGCATAAATCGCGCATTTTGGGAACGAACGTTTTTGCGTCTTCGACCGACGACGCGCGAATTGCCTTCAAAGTCTCTTTAAACGTTTTCTCGTCGTAGGGCGCGCAGTCGGTTAAATCCGCTTCGTTAAGCCCGATCTGAAGCCAAGTCGCCAACGCGACGCCGTCGCCCTTAACCGACGAGGAACGCCGAAGAGAACAAATCGGGTTTTTCCAAAGTTCGAAGAGTTTTTCGACGGAAGACTGACGAAAGAATTTTAGGACGTTTTCAACGCCTGTTTCCGGCGAGTCGCCGAACGAAATCAACTTTCTTTCGGCGAGTTCTCGCACGGGCTTTTGTTTGAGAATCTTCGCGTAATTTCCAAGCCGTTCCTCGCGCTTGCGCAGTCGAATGCGATACGTGTTTTCCGCCTTTTGCCAAAAGTACGCCGGAACGCCTAAAACGCGCTCTAATCCGATCGCCGTTTCCGCCGTCATAGCCGATTTGCCGCGAAGTAACGAACGCAACGCTTGAGGATTAGTTTCCAATTTTTTAGCAAGCCAAGACTGCGTAAGTCTTCGTTGTCGGAGATGTCTCGCCAACAACGCGCCCGGCGAAACGGCGTAATCCGGCTCGCTCCGATAAACTTCTTTTTCTGCGGTCATAACGCGACTCTCCTTTATTTGTGATAATCGACGACTTCTATGATCGAAACGCTCGTCGTCTTTTCCCAATCCAATCCGCCGTCTAATTTTGCGATTCGGGGGATTGGCTCGACAATCAATCGATACGGATGCTCGAGATAAATTGCAATTTGCCCCTTGCGATCTCCGGCTAACTCGTGGCAACTTCGGTCGACCAATTTATAGTCCGCTAAGTTACGCGCAAGTTCTAACTGCGTTCGAATCTCCATTACTTCGCGCGCGGTTTTACGTCCGAATTTCTTTTCAAGTTTCTTTTCGGAATCGAAGAGCTTTTTGTTGGCGGAAGACGTAAAAACGATTTCCATCTGACGCTCCTATAATCGAGGGGGAACGTTTAACCGAAACTCGGACGCGTTGCGTTTAACGCTTTAAATTCCGTTAAAATGACGCGCTCAACGTCCGTTTGTTCGAACCGAAGTCAAGAACGTCCGAAACCGAACAAACAGAGACGGCTGAAGCAACGAGGCGAACGCAACGCGACCTTAGGGGAATCCGCGCGACGAACGCCCTTTTTGAATTATACCTTCTTCAAAAAACCTGTAAACCTATTGTTTCTACCCTTTTTACGCGAAGTTCGTTTTCAAAAATTTGGCGCGTTCCATAAACGGCGGAGTTGTAAACAAATTGTGAAAAAAATCGACAAAAATCGCGATTCTATTGAAAAAGGAATGAAAAAAGGTACAATTTGAGTTATTAAGCCGAAGTATGCGTCGTATCCGCTTATTTGACGGATTCGTCGTATGCGCAACGTTTTATTATTTTGGGCAACTTTATGAAACGAACCTTTTTTCCTATGTTGCGACGCTTTTTTTTAACGTTTTGCTGCGTCGCGTTTTGTTGCGTTCTGTACGCCGAAGAACCGAGCGCGAAATCCTTTGCTTTTCGCGCGATTTGGTTTGACGAAGG
>JAZUGM010000420.1:0-3647 GCA_045641205.1 Thermoguttaceae bacterium | reverse complement strand
AGCGCTCTTCCCCGTCGAAATCATACCCGGTATTAGCAATTTCTGGGTCGGCGCGGTCGGCATGGTTCTTATCACCGGTCTTTACACGGTTCTCGGCGGTCTGCGCGCCGTTCTCTATACGGAACTGTTGCAGACGTTCGTGCTGTTGCTCGGCTCGGCTTGCGTTTTGTTTATTGGTCTGCATCAAGTCGGCGGGTGGTCTGAATTGAAAAAAATCGCGCAAGGCGCCGACCAGTATTCGGGCTACAAAGTCGTACTTGACGAATCGGAGATAAATTCGGCAAATCCGCCGCTTCTTAAAGAAACGCTTGAGAACGGAACGGAACGCGATCTTGTCCTGAAGCGTCCTCAATTCGATATGACGTCGAAAGAAACGAACGAACAAAAGGAAGCCGCAAAAGCGCGCGCCGCGCGTCCCGCCAACTATTTGCTCGTCTCGGAACTCTCGAAAGAAGAAATCGAAACGATCAAATCGAAAATCGATCCCCAAACTTACGAAAAATATTTTGCCGCGACGAACGCGAAGCCGTTGGAAGAAGTCGTGCCGTGTGAAGTTCGCGCCAAAGTCGACCACTTCAATTTGTGGAAGCCAAATTCTCACCCGAAATACCCGTGGTTCGGTCTGCTCTTTGGCGCGCCGATCGTCGGGCTTTGGTACTGGTGTACCGACCAATACATCGTGCAACGAACGCTAGCCGCGACCGATCAACGCGCCGCGCGTCGAGGAACGATTTTCGGCGCCTACTTGAAATTGACGCCCGTTTTTATCTTCATCGTGCCGGGTATGATCGCATACGGTCTGGCGGTTCAAGGCAAATTGAACCCGGAAATTTTGTTTGACGGAAATCAAGCGTTCCCGACGATGGTGAAGGAAGTTTTGCCGATCGGTCTGCGCGGCTTGGTTATCGGAGGTTTGCTCGCCGCGTTGATGAGTTCGCTTGCCTCCGTCTTCAACTCCTGCTCGACGCTCTTCACAATGGACGTCTACACGAAGATGCGTCCCCAAGCGTCGGAAAAACAGAAAGTTTTGGTCGGTCGAATCGCTACGTGCTTTATGGTCGTCTTAGGGCTCGTCTGGATTCCGGCGATCTCGCTTATTAAAGGCTCGATGTACAACTATCTGCAAAGCGTCCAGTCGTATATGGCGCCTCCGATTTTCGTCGTCTTCTTTGTCGGCGTTTTCTCGAAGCGCGTCAACGGACCAGGCTGTCTGGCGGCGCTTATCGGCGGATTCGTCCTCGGTATGACCCGCTTGGCTTGCGAAATTGCGCACGGGTTCCATCCCTTTGCGGACGGTTCCTTCCTTGCTTGGTTCTCGACGACCAGCTTCACGTTTATGTGCATTTATTTGACCGTCGCGTGCTTGATTTTGATGTACGGAGTCAGTTTTATGACCGCCAAGCCGAAGCCGGAACAACTCGCCGGGTTGACTTATTCGACCGCGACCGCCGAACAAAAGGCGGAAACGCGTCAAAGTTGGAACTGGGTCGACGTCGCGACTTCTTGCGGTTTGATCGTGATCATCATCTCGATCTATATGTACTTTATCGGCTAAGTCCGAACGTATGACCGACGCGCCAAGCTCGAGGAACGTTTTCTCGAGTTTGGCGCCTTTTGTTTTCTTCAAAGAATCGAACGGAATTTCGAATGAATATCGACGAATTAAAGCGGGACGTTTTCGACGCGAATCTTGAATTGGTTCGACGCGGGCTCGTCCTCTACACGTGGGGCAACGCGAGCGGAATCGATCGCGAACGCGGACTTGTCGTCATCAAACCGTCGGGCGTCGCCTACGACGTTATGCGCGCGGAAGACATGGTCGTTCTCGATTTGGCGTCGGGGCGAGTCGTCGAAGGAACGCTCAAGCCGTCGACCGACGCGCCGACGCATCTGGTAATTTACCGCGCTTTTCCGAACGTCGGGGGCGTCGTTCACACGCATTCGTCGCACGCCGTCGCGTGGGCGCAAGCGCAACGCGACCTCCCGATCGTCGGCACTACTTGCGCCGATTATTTCTATCGTCCCATACCTTGCGCGCGCGCGTTGACTAAAGAAGAAATCGCCGACAAATACGAGCAAGCGACGGGCGACGCCATCGTCGAAATATTTCGCGAACGCGGAATCGATCCCGACGCGACGCCGGGCGCGTTGGCGCGCAATCACGGACCGTTCGTATGGGGCAAGTCCCCAAGCGACGCCGTTTACAACGCGGTCGTTATGGAAGAATCCGCTAAAACGGCGCTGATGACGGCGATTTTGAATCCAAGCCTCCCCGTCGACGAGAATCTTGTCGAAAAGCATTATTCGCGCAAACACGGACCAAACGCCTATTACGGTCAACGTTGATTCGAATCGCGCCTAGCGCTTGTCCGATAATTGGCGGCTTTCCATAAACGCTTACTCCCAAAGAATAGAGAAAAATTGAGTCAAATGAACGTAATCTCCCTATTTTCCGGGTGCGGCGGTCTTGATCTTGGATTCGAACGCGCGGGTTTTAGCGTGCCGGTCGCCAACGAATTCGACCCGACGATCTACGAAACGTTCAAAGTCAACCATCCTCGGACGCGTCTTGTCGAAGGGGACGTTCGAAAAATTACGAAAGACGATCTCGCTCCTTATATTGTCGGGGAAGTCGACGGAATCGTCGGCGGTCCCCCGTGTCAATCGTGGTCGGAGGCCGGTTCCTTGCGCGGAGTCGACGACGAACGAGGACGGCTTTTTTTCGATTACATACGCATTCTCCAGGAGTTTCGCCCTAAATTTTTTCTCGCGGAAAACGTCGTCGGCATGCTTGCCGACCGTCATCGACCCGCCGTTCAAAAGATTCTTTCGCTGTTCGACGACTCGGGTTACGACGTTACGCTAACTCTTGTCAACGCAAAGGACTACGGCGTCGCGGAAGAAAGAAAAAGAGTTTTTTACATTGGATTTCGCAAAGACTTGGGCGTGCGATTTAAATTTCCCAAGGGCTCGACAAGCGACGACAAAAAAAAGTTGACGCTTCGCGACGTCATCTGGGACTTGCAAGAAACGGCGACGCCGACCGCCGACAAAAACCGTCGCAATAAAGACGCGATCAACAACAACGAATATTTTACAGGCGGTTTTTCGCCAATATTTATGAGTCGTAATCGCGTCAAATCTTGGGACGAGCAAGCCTATACGGTTCAGGCGTCCGGGCGGCAATGTCAACTTCATCCTTCGGCGCCCAAAATGGTTAAATTTGGCGTGAACGACTGCCGATTCGTCGAAGGAAAAGAAAAACTCTATCGTCGTATGTCGATTCGCGAGATCGCGCGTATTCAAGGGTTCCCCGACGATTTCAAATTTATTTATTCGTATGCGAACGACGCCTACAAAATGATAGGCAACGCCGTGCCCGTCAATCTCGCTTATGAAATTGCCGTCGCTATTATGGCGCATTTGAAGGGAGAAGGCGATAAAGTTGAAGGATTGGCAAACGCTCGCGGAAAATCAAAACGTCGGCCTCGTTTGAATTCGTAGCGTTTTGCGGATCGTTTGTTTTAAACAAACGCCGGTTTGGATTCTTGCGCGGCGTTTTTGCAATCGATCTCGGTAAGCCGCCGCATATAATGCGGCGGTTGAGGTTGAACAATGAATCGCGTCGATCGCGCGGCGAGACGTCA